>JAFOYH010000069.1 GCA_017391465.1 Lachnospiraceae bacterium
TAACAATGCGGCGACAGATGATGAAACTGGTTGCGATACTATAGAAACCATAACTCAAAAGGTGATCGATGATACATTTGCAGTGAATGTTCGTGGAAGTATTTTAATGACAAGAGAATTTATTAATCATCGTGGTGATTATGGAAGAATCATCAATATTTCAACAGATGCATCACAAATCTTTGCAGGTCAAATCACTTATGGAGCAAGTAAAGCAACTTTAGAAGCACTTACTCGCAGTATTGCTCTTGAGGTGGCACAGTATGGAATCACTGTAAATTGTGTGTCACCTGGTCCAACTCAAACCGGTTGGATTGATGACGAATTTGAAAAAGTTGTTGTTCCTTTAATTCCAATGGGAAAATTAATTCAGCCAGAAGATATTGCAGAAACTGTTTTGTTCCTTGCAAGTGAACAGGCAAGAATGATTACAGGACAGGTAATCAAAGTGTCTGGTGGAAAGGCTCTGTAAATCCCAATTTATATAAAACTTCTGTAATCATATTGTTATGCAACTTTAAGTTGCTTAAATGCAAATATAGGTTGGTAGATTTCTCGATGCTTATATCTATAATTAGTTGTGAAGAGGAGGTAAAATCTATGAGTTTTGCAGAAAATTTGAAACAATTAAGAAAAGATAAGAAGTTATCACAGGAGGAATTGGCAGAGATTCTTGATGTAAGTCGTCAGGCAGTTTCAAAATGGGAACAAGGAATTGGATACCCTGAAGTAGAGAAGTTGTTATTGCTTTCAAATAAATTGAATGTTTCATTGGATTATTTAATGGCAACAGAAATATCACAACAATCTACCAATAATAAAGATAAGGTAACAGGTCAAATCACAATTACATCCCCTCATGAAAATGCGATCGTAACTTGTGATAAGGTTGTATCTTCTGGAAAAATGTATGGCGGTAAATCATCGCCACAATACGCCCTTTTTGGGGTTAGTAGGGGGACATCATCTTTTTGGGGCGAACCAACCACCTTTTTGGGATGGTATGCAGACAAAGAACAGATTACAAAGGAAGTTTCAGAAATCCACAATGCGATTGTTAGTGGTATTGCAACATATACATTGAAATATAGTGCAAAAACAGAAAGAAGCTTGATAAGAATAAAAATAATTGAAGAGTAAAATGAACCGGACAAATCCCAATATGTCGAACAGTTATAAAACTTAGAAATTTATGAGGTGATCAAGTATGAATGTATACCATTTTATTAAGGCCGTATTGGCTCAAGATGAGAACACAATTAGAAATTATTTTCACAAGGATGCGTATATAAATTGGCATTGTACTAACGAACACTTTAATGTCGATGAGTTTATTATTGCAAATTGTGAATATCCGGATGATTGGAATGGAACCGTTGAACGAGTTGAAATAATTGATGATTTATACATTACTGCAACGAAAGTTTATCCAAAAGATAAAAGTGCATTTTTTCATGTGGTGTCATTCATAAGAACGGCGAATGATAAAATTGTGTCGATGGATGAATACTGGGCTGATGACGGAAATCCTCCCCAGTGGAGATTAGATAAGCACATAGGCACACCAATTCTATAAATTGCGATAGAAAAGTATTATCGAAAAATTAAAGACCTTAGAAACTTAGTTATTTGACCTGTTTACTCTAAAAGCGTCATATCAGAGTGTTTCTAAGGTCTTTTTTGTTTCTTTATAAAAAACTGCAGAACGCGAATGGACTATTTATGTGGATGCGGCAACCGATTCTATACGTTATGAAAAAGTATTACCTATTTTGATTATTGACGTTTTTTTCGAAAATCGGATGGAGATAACCCAGTTTGTTTTTTGAAAATACGACTAAAATAAAGAGGATTATCGTAACCAATGATTGTAGCAATTTCTGTGATATGATAATCCGTTGTTTCCAACAGACTGATTGCGTTATTTATGCGTATAGATAAAACATATTGCATAGGTGATTTCGCAGTTACCTGTTTAAAATTACGAAGAAACCAGCTTATGCTCATTCCTCGTGAGTGAGCATACTCTTCAATATTGATTGCTTCGTTATAGTGTTCATTAAAATACCTGCGAGCATGATCCATTTCTTCCTGGATATAAGAAGTGATCGTTGGCTTACGTTCTTCACGACTTCGTTCAATGAGCAGGAAAATCTGTTTTAGGTACATGACCATCAATTCTTCATATCCAATACCGCATGTTTGTAATTCATGAATCATTTCTTTAAATAAATAAGCATACGTAGATGATGTGCCGGAATAAAATGTGTTTTCGTTCATTGGAATATGATACGAATTTAAGATGTTTTTCACATCTCTTCCTGTAAAATGTACCCAATATACTTCGGGTTTGTCTTTTCCATAATATTCATAATGCTGTTCTTGTTTTGGCAGATACAAGACCATATGTCCTGCCGTTACTTCCTGGAATTCTTCATTAAAATAAAAATGAGTTTTTCCTGAAGCAACATATAATAATTGATAATCTATTCGACCTTTTGGGCGCCATGTAGGGAGTTTTTCCTGGGTTTTCAAACGATAAGTTCCACAGCTTCCGATAATTAAAGGTTTGCTTTTATCTTTAAAAGGAAGTCTTGAATGGTTTAAATATCCAGAATTTATATACATAGGATAATTCTCCTTTCTGCATCTTTTAAATTAATAGTATCATTTTGTGTATGTTTTGTCTAATATGGTTTATTATTTCAAGTAAGTCTACAGAAAATTTTTATGCTTTAAGAAAATATTTACAATTTAAAGCTGGAACGGTTATCAAAAGGGAGAGAAGACTATGAATAAAACATATGTATTTTCAGCTCCAGGACGAACAGAAATTGGCGGAAATCATACGGATCACCAAAGTGGATGTGTCCTTGCGGCTGCAGTGAACCTGGAAATTGTTGCAGAAGTTATACCAAATAATCTGAATCGTATTCGAATTAAATCAGATCGATATATGGCATTTTCTATTGATTTAGCAGATCTTAATGTTCACTCAGTGGAAAAAAATACAGCTGCAGCTTTGGTGCGAGGTGTAGCAGCAGCATTTGTAGAACGAGGTGCACAAATAAAAGGGTTTGATGCGATTGTTCATTCGAATGTAATTCCTGGCAGGGGGTTGGGCACATCAGCAGCATTTACTGTGTTAATTGGTACGATACTAAATGAAATGTTTTGTGATAAACAGTATTCAAAAACAGAAATAGCCCAAATGTGTCAGTATGCTGAAAAAGTTTTTTTTGGTAAATTGTGTGGTCTTATGAATCATATGATTTCAGCACTTGGTGGAATGGTTTTTATAGATTTTGAAAATGCGAAAGCTCCAAAAATTGAGCGATTAGATGTGGATTTGAATGCTCTTGGATATGCACTTTGTATTATAGATTGTGGTGCGAATCATATTGATTTAGCCAATGAGTATGAAACAATTCCTGGTGAAATGAAAGAAATATGTAATTTTTTTGGGAAAGAGGTTTTGCGTAAAATTCCAGAAACAGAGTTTTTCGAGGCACTTCCCAAACTTCGAAAAATTGTGCCAGATCGTGCAATTCTTCGTGCAATACATATATATCAAGAAAACAAACGCGTGATAAAAGAAATGGAATGTTTGAAAAATAAAGATTTGGAGCATTTTTTTGAGCTTGTAAAAGAATCTGGACGAAGCTCATGGATGTATCTTCAGAATATCATACCTACGGGTGCTATAGAACACCAGGAAATGGGATTAACACTTGCATTGTGTGATGTTCTGCTTAAGGAACAGGGGGCGTATCGGGTTCATGGTGATGGATTTATTGGAACAGTCCAGGCTTATGTTCCAATAGATAAAGTAGATATGTTTAAAGCAAAAATCGAGAATGTTCTTGGAAAAGACAGTTGTCAGATATTAAATATATGTTCCCAAGGCGGAGTTCGAATCGAGTGAAGATATTATAAATAAATAAAAAGAGAAACTCTAAGTGTCGAAAATGAACCAGAGTTTCTCTTTTTTTAAAGAGTGAACGGTAAAAGAAAATATATGATGGAGTGACTAGCGGCGTCTTTTTTCTTTATCAAGAACACGTTTCGCAATCATAATGAAATGTAATTTAAAACTATCTTCTGTATCGTGAACATCTAAACCAACACGATCTTTGATTTGTTTTAAACAATGAAGAACTTTTTCCTCAGATATTCCAAGGGCCGCTGCTGTTTCAGGAACAAGTTCTTTGCATTTATAGTATTTTCCAAGAATAGTTTGCTCTTCTTCGGTGAGCTGGAGTAAAATGCTGCGAATTAAACTATCACCATAAGCGATAACCATCGCATTGATGGCACTGTATATTTCCATACCTATGTAATCCAAAATTCGACGTTCTTTTTTGAATTTTTCACCAAGATCGGTAGCCTGAATGGCATTTTTATAAGTTGTTGCAATACCTTTCAGACCAGACTCGAGTGTACCTATACCGATTCGAATCTGACTTCCAGGGAGTTGTTCGTCAATGAGTTTTAATGCTGTAGAACAAACAGATTTTGTACAATCAAGCAATTCTTCTTTGGTATGACCAATCATGATCAGGACGACACCCTTGTCAGAACGAATTGATTGGAAGAAATTGCACGGTTGAATGGTATATGATCAATAACTGGAACAAGTAGATTCTGAAGTTTTTCTTGTGTATCATAATTTACAACCACATCCGATGGATACTGGAAAGAAATCGCTCGAAAATAATCGTTCTGAACATTAAATCCCCACTGTTCACCCTGTTTAATCATGAGTGATGTGCTTTCATAAAAATGATAAATAATGTTACTAAAGTAGGATGTAAGAGTAGAATCTGATATATTAAACATAAAGAACCTCCTTGAAATGTTAGTATATTTATACGCTTTCTATTATAAAAGAAAGTTTATTGAAAAATATATAATAATCTATTTATATTATAGTGTCAATATAAAAAAAACAGTTGTCTAAAATAACAAAAAAATATGATAAAATTTATTATAAAAAACAATTAAAAGGTATTGAAATTTTGATATATTTGAGTAAATAATATAATTTAAGGCAAACACGAAAGAATAAAGGAGAAAGGACATGGTAAAAGGGGAATGATTTTCTCATCACTAGTTTATATTCTGTAAGAAAAAGTGAAGATGAACAATGCCAATTGATTCGGGATTTGTCAGATACTTGTGCATGTGTTGCGGTGAAAACAGAACGTTATGAAGCAGTTGCTGACAATGTTTGTGTCAACGTTGGCGGATTTGTAACAGATGACATTGATCCATGTGCTTATGATTACATTATGACTTGTGGACCTGAAATCATGATGAAAGTTTTGTATAAAAAATGCGTAGCTGTTGGTGCTACAGCTCCAGTCTATGTTTCTATGGAAAATAGAATGGCATGTGGTATCGGTGCTTGTCTTGTATGTACATGCAAAACAAATGGCGGCAATAAGAGAGCTTGTAAAGATGGCCCTGTAATGCTTGGAAGTGAGGTGTTTGGTGATGAGTAAACGTTTGGAAACAGAATTTGCAGGAGTAAAATTTAAAAATCCTGTAGCATTAGCATCTGGTACATGTGGTTTTGGAAAAGAAATGAACGAATATTTTGATATCCAGAAACTTGGTGGTCTTTGTTCAAAAGGTTTGACATTAAATCCTAGAGGTGGAAATGATGGCATCCGTATTTGGGAAACACCAAGTGGTATCATTAATAGCGTTGGTCTTGAAAACCCTGGTGTTAGACACTTTGTTGAAAATGATAATGATCGCATGAACGCATTGGATTTGGTTAATATCGTAAATCTTGGCGGACATTCTATGGATGATTATCTTCAGGCTGTAGAAATTTTAAATAACTATGATCTTGATCTTCTTGAATTAAACATTTCTTGTCCAAATGTAAAAGCCGGCGGTATGAACTTTGGTGTAAAAACAGAAATGGCACGTCAGGTTGTCAAGGAAATTCGCAATGTTTGTCGTCACAAACTTGTGATTAAGTTATCTCCAAATGCGGAAGATATCGTGTCCTTAGCAAAAGCTTGTGAAGAAGAAGGTGCAGATGGTGTATCTTTAACAAATACATTCTTAGCGATGGCTATCGACATTCAGAAAAAGAAACCTGTATTTAATAATGTATATGCCGGACTTTCTGGTGCAGCGATTAAACCTATCGCACTTCGAATGGTTCACCAGGTTGCTCATGCTGTTGATATTCCAGTTATGGGTATGGGCGGTATTACAACATGGCAGGATGCCATTGAATTTATTATGGCAGGAGCAACCACAATTCAGGTTGGTACAGCATCTTTCATGAACCCAGCGATGGCTCTTGATATTATTGATGGTATGGAAGCATATTTAGAAAAGAATAACATTGCTAATATCTCTGAAATTAGAGGGATTATATAAGAAAGGGAGTAATTTAAGATGGCAGAAGAAATTAAATTTCGTTTAGAACATGACTCTATTGGAGAAAAAGAAGTACCTATTGATGCTTATTATGGTGTGCAGACATTGAGAGCTTCTGAAAACTTTTTTATTACTGGATTAACAATGCATCCAGAATTAATTAACAGTGTAGCACAGATTAAAAAGGCAGCAGCAATTACAAACTTTGAAGTAGGCAGATTGGACAAAAAACGTACAGATGCAATTGTTCAGGCTTGTGATGAAATCATTTCTGGAAAATATCACGATCAGTTTATTGTAGATCCTATTCAGGGTGGTGCTGGAACTTCTTTAAATATGAATGCAAACGAAGTTATTGCAAACCGTGCTATTGAAATTCTTGGCGGCAAAAAAGGTGATTACACTATTATTAATCCAAATGATCATGTGAATTACGGACAGTCTACAAATGACGTTTTCCCATCTTGCGGAAGATTAACAGCTTTAAAACTTTTGTATAAAGCACAGAATGAATTGGAACGCTTATACGAAACATTGATGAAAAAATCTAAAGAATTTGATCATGTAATTAAAATGGGTAGAACACAGCTTCAGGATGCTGTTCCGATTCGTCTTGGTCAGGAATTCCACGCATATGCGACAGCAATCCGCAGAGATATCAATCGTTTCGATCGTGCAAAGAACGAAATGAGAAGCTTAAATCTTGGTGGTACAGCAATTGGTACAGGATTAAATGCAGATGTACAGTATTTACAGCGTGTCGTACAGAATATTGCATTAATTTCCGGTTTGGAACTTGTACAGGCATATGACCTTATTGATGCAACTCAAAACCTTGACGGCTATGTAGCTTGTTCTGGTATCACTAAGTCTTGTGCAGTAAACCTTTCTAAGATGTGTAATGACTTAAGATTGATGTCTTCTGGTCCTAGAACAGGTTTTGGCGAAATCAATTTACCAGCAAAACAGAATGGTTCTTCTATTATGCCAGGTAAAGTAAACCCGGTTATTCCAGAAGTTGTTAATCAGGTAGCATTCAATGTTATCGGTAATGATATGACTGTAGCAATGGCAGCAGAAGCAGGTCAGATGGAACTTAATGCCTTCGAACCAATCATCTTCTACAAATTATTCCAGTCTATCGAAACAATCGCATGTGCAGTAAGAACACTTGTTGATAACTGTATCTCTGGTATTACAGCAAATGAAGAACACTGCAAAAACCTTGTTGAAAACAGTGTAGGTATCATTACAGCTATTTGTCCATATGTTGGTTATGAAAAAGCTGTAAAAGTTGCAAAAGAAGCTATTCGTACAGGATGCTCTGTAAAAGAATTAGTGATCAAACAGAAATTATTAACAACAGAACAGCTTGATATTATTTTAAATCCATTCTCAATGACAGAACCAGGTATTTCTGGAAGTGAAAAGCTCAACGTACAGGGAGGTCTTTAATATGAACTACCGTATAGAACATGATTCTATGGGGGAAATGAAAGTTCCTGCAGACAAATATTGGGGTGCCCAGACACAACGTAGTTATCAGAATTTTGAAATTGGTATTGAAAAAATACCTCAGGAAGTTATTCGTGCTTTTGCCGTTTTGAAAAAATCGGCGGCAAAAGCCAATCATGAACTTGGACGTTTAGATGATGAGCGTTTTGAACTTATCAGCCAGGTATGTGAAGAGATTCTTATTGGTAAGCTGGATGGTAACTTCCCATTAGCTGTTTGGCAGACAGGCAGCGGTACTCAGTCCAATATGAATGTGAACGAAGTTATCGCAAATCGATGCAATGAATTGGCAGGATCAGCCCTTCTTCATCCAAATGATCATGTCAATATGTCTCAGAGTTCTAATGACACATTCCCATCTGCGATGCATATCGCAGCTGTTGTTGAAATTAAAGAACAGTTGCTTCCTGCAATTGATACACTTGTTCAGACATTAAAACGCCTTGAAACAGAAAATGAAGGTATTGTAAAAACCGGAAGAACACATCTTCAGGATGCAACACCAATTTGTTTCTCTCAGGAAATCAGTGGATGGCGTGTAATGCTTGAAAAGGATCGTGAGATGATCAAGACATCTCTAAACAGTTTATGTGAATTAGCACTTGGCGGAACAGCAGTAGGTACTGGTTTAAATGCACCAAAAGGCTTTGATGCAAAGGCAGCTCAGGCAGCAGCTGAGTATACAGGAATGCCATTTAGAACAGCAGACAACAAATTCCAGGCATTGACAAGTAAAGATGCATTGGTATTTGCACATGGAGGATTAAAAGCATTGGCAGCAGATATGATGAAGATTGCTAATGATGTACGCTGGTTATCCAGTGGGCCAAGATGTGGTCTCGGAGAAATCTTCATTCCTGAAAATGAACCGGGAAGTTCTATTATGCCAGGAAAAGTTAATCCAACTCAGTGTGAATCTGTAACTATGGTTGCTGTACAGGTCATGGGTAATGATGCAACCATTGGTTTTGCAGCATCTCAGGGAAACTTTGAATTAAATGTATTTATGCCAGTTATTATTTATAACTTCCTTCAGTCTGTACGTTTACTTTCAGATTCCTTAAATTCTTTCAATAAGAACTGTGCTTGTGGTATTCGTGCTAATCGAGAAAAAATGCATGAAAATCTTCACCGTTCTTTGATGTTGGTAACTGCATTGAATCCTCATATTGGTTATGAAAATGCAGCGAAAACAGCAAAAAAAGCATATAAAGAAAATATCTCTTTAAAGGAAGCTTGTGTAGAACTTGGATTCCTTACAGCAGAAAAATTTGATGAAGTATTCCATCCAGAACAGATGGTTTAAGAAAGAAGGTAGAATATGGATATTAATCAGAAAGCACTGGATCTTCATTACGAAATGCAGGGCAAAATCGAAGTGATTTCCAGAAAGAAAATTGAAACAAGAGAAGATTTATCTTTACTTTATACACCAGGTGTTGCAGAGCCTTGCCGTCAGATTGCCGCAGACTATGAAAAATCTTTTCAGCTTACACGCAGAAACAATCTCGTTGCAGTTATTACAGATGGTACTGCAGTTTTAGGTCTCGGTGATATTGGCCCTGCTGCCGGTATGCCAGTTATGGAAGGTAAATGTGCACTTTTCAAAGAATTTGCGGATGTAGATGCATTCCCACTTTGTATCAATTCCAAGGATGTTGATACGATTGTACAGACGATTGCTTTGATTTCTCAGAGCTTTGGTGGAATCAATCTTGAAGACATCGCTGCACCAAGATGTTTTGAGATTGAACGTAAATTAAAAGAAATTTGCGACATTCCAGTATTCCATGATGATCAGCATGGTACAGCAATTGTTGTTGCTGCAGCAATGTTGAACGCAATGAAAGTTACAGGAAAAGAAATGGGCAAGATGAAAATCGTCATCAATGGAGCTGGTGCTGCCGGAATCGCTATTGGTAATCTGTTAATCAGCATGGGATTTGGAAATATTGTTATGTGCGATATTAACGGAATTATCTGCGAAGGTGATGAAGGCTTAAATCCAGGTCAGGAAGCAATTTCTCATATCAGTAACTTAAACAAAGAAAAAGGAACACTTGCAGATGCATTAAATGGAGCAGATGCATTCGTTGGTGTATCCCGTCCAAATCTTGTAACTGCAGATATGGTAAGTACAATGAATAAAGGTATTGTTTTTGCAATGGCAAATCCAATTCCAGAAATTCTTCCAGAAGAAGCAGCAAAAGGTGGTGCAGCGGTTATTGGAACAGGTCGTTCCGATTATCCAAACCAGATCAATAATGTTTTAGTATTCCCAGGGGTATTCAAAGGAGCCCTTGCAGTGAGAGCAAAAGAAATTACTGAATACATGAAACAGCAGGCTGCATATGCTATTGCTGGTATTATTCCAGAAAGTGAATTAACATCCGAATATATTATCCCTTCGCCGTTGGATAAGACAGTTGCTCAGGTCGTTGCAGACGCCGTTGCAGAGGCCGCGAGAAAAGAGGGTGTTGCAAGACTTTAAACATTTTAAAAAGCTTAGAAAAGCTTAGACTTAATAAATTACATAATTAATCTTTCCTTTAAAATAAAAACCTTAAACAAAAACCTAAAAAAACTCCTAAAAATATAAAAAAAGAACGTGATAGAAAAGGCCTTGCAGCATGTGATGCAAAGCCTTTTCTTTATAAATACGGATCAGATATGTTTTCTTAATCGTATTGTTTTGTGTATATTTTATCCAACCCGGTTTATTCTTTTTTTGATAAAACTCTTTATACTAAATTTAAATGTTTAACAAAAATTATAATTAGTTGATCAAAAGGAGAAAGGACAATGAATGTTAACAGCTATATATCGGCATTCGTGCAGTATGGAATCAGCAAAGATTTGATTGAAGCATGTGATAAAGTGTATATTGCAAATCAACTTTTGGGTGTTCTGGAATTAAATGACTATCAAGAAGTCGAATGTGGGAATTTTCCGTTGGAATATATTTTAAAAGGGCTTGTTGATGATGCGGTTTGCAGAGGAATTTGTTCGGATGATGTGACAAGCAGAGATCTATTTGATACAAAAATCATGGGAATTTTGACACCTCCTCCAAGACAGGTACGATCAAAGTTTGCAGAATTATATCAAAGTGATACGAAAATAGCAACAGATTGGTTCTATAAATTTTCACAGGATACAGACTATATCCGTCGTTATCGTATTCAAAAAGATATGCATTGGAAAACAATAACAGAATATGGCAGTTTAGACATTTCTATTAATTTAAGTAAACCGGAAAAAGATCCAAAAGCAATTGCTGCTGCAAAAATGGTACAGCAATCTGGTTATCCGAAATGTCAGTTGTGCATTGAAAATGAGGGATATGCTGGAAATGAAAATCATCCGGCAAGACAAAATCATCGTGTTATTCCTGTGAACTTATCCAACGAATCATGGTAAAGGCAGAGATTGAATATAAAATTATATTTGAGGGTTTTGAAGATATTGATGCAGGAGTTGTGAAATGGCCAATGAGTGTTATTCGTTTGACAGGCAGGGACAAGGGGCGCTTATGCCAATTGGCGGATAAGATTTTAAAATGCTGGCGCATTTATTCGGATGAAAGTGCATTTATTTATGCAATCACGGATCATGAAACACATAATACAATTACACCGATTGCGCGACGCAGAGGCGAGGATTATGAACTTGATCTTGTTCTACGAAATAACATAACAACTGAGGAACATCCGTTAGGGGTTTATCATCCACATGAAGAATTGCATCATATAAAAAAAGAAAATATTGGATTAATTGAAGTTATGGGACTGGCTGTCTTTGGGTCGATGATGAAATTACTGGTAAAAAAGTTCTCAGATATGGTGGAGACTTTGATGATCGACCATCGGATTATGAATTTTCAGGGAATGGTGTGCTCTTTGCAGATCGTAAGGAAAAACCGGCAATGCAGGAAGTGAGGTATTATTATGGCTTGTATAGATAAAAAATCATTGAAAGTTGTCTATGGAGATTTCACACTGGGTGTGCATGGAGAAGACTTTGATTATATTTTTTCATATGCCCAGGGCGGTCTGGAATCCATTATGAAGAATGGGTATGAATGGTTATACCGTTCACCAAAGCCTACATTTTGGAGAGCACTTACGGACAATGACAGAGGAAGCAAGTTTCATATAAAAAGTGGAAGTTGGCTTTCAGCGGATATGTTTATTGATTGTAAGGATGTGGAAGTGATCGTAGATGAGATTTCTCAGGGAAAACCATGTGCTCCGGATAATAATAAATACGGTTCCAATGTGTATGCAAACACAGTCTGTGTAAAATATATCTATGAAACGATTACATCTCCTAAAACAAACGTGGAAGTAGCCTATACAGTGAATGAATTTGGAAATATCCGGGTTGATGTTCACTATTTTGGCAAGAAAGGATTGCCGGAACTTCCTGTTTTGGGTTTGCGTTTTATTATGCCTACATTGGCTGATAAATATACATATTGTGGTTTATCCGGGGAAACTTATCCGGATCGAAAAATGGGTGCGCAAAAAGGGGTATATGAAGTAGATGATTTGAGTTTGACACCATACTTAGTTCCACAGGAGTGCGGATTACGAATGGATACGGACTGGGTCGAAGTTGTTAGACATATAAGTAAGAATAATAGTCGAAAAGACATTACCCCACAGACATTAAGAGTTGAAAAAGTAGATTGTGAGTTTGCTTTTTCATGTCTTCCATATACAGCATCTGAAATAGAAAATGCAACACATCATGAGGAATTGCCGCCGGCAAGAAGAACGGTATTATGTATCTATGGTGCAACCCGAGGTGTTGGAGGAATTGATAGTTGGGGCAGTGATGTGGAGGAAGCATATCATATTCAGGCAGAACAGGATATCGTATATTCTTTTAAGATTTGTTGAGTGTGTTCATTAGATAGATTTTTTTGAGAAGAGGTTTTACTATGCATACAGAAGTGTTGATCGATAAAATAGAAAACGGTGAACTGGATGAGCGTTTGATGGATATTTATGTGGATAGCAGTCAAATCGATTATCAAAGAGAACGATATATTAAAGCAATTAAACGATTTGAGACACTCTATTCCGAAGGAGATGTGCGCGTGTTTAGTGCACCGGGAAGAAGTGAAATCTGCGGAAATCATACAGATCATCAGCGAGGAATGGTATTAGCTGCATCAGTCAATCTTGACAGCATAGCAATTGTCAGACCTACAAAGGAGCCCGTGGTTCGAATTGTGTCTGGCAGTTATTCTGAAATTCAAATTTCTTTGAAAGACATCTCGATGAAACAGAAAGAAAAAGAAACAACGGTGGCTTTGGTCAAAGGTGTTTTGGATGGATTTAAAAAAAGAAAGTATAAGATTGGCGGTTTTTGTGCCTACATTACGAGTGATGTATTAATTGGAGCAGGACTTTCTTCATCAGCAGCGTTTGAGACATTGATTGGCACGATTTTATCTGGACTATATAATAAAATGAGTGTCTCACCGATAGAAATCGCCAGTATTGCTCAGTATGCAGAAAATACTTATTTTGGAAAACCATGTGGGCTTATGGATCAGATGGCATGTTCTGTAGGCAATCTGGTCTATATTGATTTTGCCAATGTAAATCATCCAGACGTTACGAAAATTGAATTTGAAATGGAAAAGCATGGATACAGCTTATGTATTACGGACACAAAAGGATCTCATGCAGATCTGACCGACGAATATGCGGCTGTGCCAAATGAGATGAAACGAGTGGCAAAGTATTTTGGCAAAGAAGTTTTACGTGATATATCTGAACAGGATATCTTAAATGACATTCATGTTTTACGCTCCAAACTTGGTGATCGGTGTGTATTAAGAGCATTACATTTTATTGCAGAGAATAACCGGGTCAGACAGGAAGTTGAAGCATTGTTGAATGGAAATATGGAACAGTTTTTAAGAATCGTAAAAGCATCTGGAGATTCATCTTATAAATATTTACAAAATGTTTATTCAAATAATGACGTGCTGAATCAGAATGTTTCGGTTGCATTGGCGGTCAGTGATGTTGTTTTAAAAGAAAAAGGGGTCAGTCGTGTCCATGGTGGCGGATTTGCAGGAACCATTCAGGCGTTTGTTCAGAACAATTATGTCGATGTATATAAAAAGAATATGGATTTGGTATTTGGCACAGGTTCTTGTAATGTATTAAAAATCAGAAAATATGGCGGTGTACAGGTTATATAATAAGACTGGTAATTTATCAGGGTTGAAATATCATGATTTATAAAAAAGAAAGGGGCTGGATAAATGCATCTAACGTATGAAAAAAGAGATGAGGGCTTCTCTGTTGAATGGAAAGAATCCGTACATGTTCCGCCTCACTTACATGAAGCAATTGAAATTATATATGTAACGCATGGAACCGTAGAACTTGGTGTTGGAAAAAGTCTTTTTCACATGAATAAAGGAGATTTTGCGATTGTATTTCCGAATATCATTCACCATTATCAGGTGTTTGATTCCGGAGAAAATCGAGCTATTTATATTTTTTTAGATCCATCATTGTCCTCCGTTTTTTATGAGGATCTACAGAAATTGAGTCCTGAATATCCAATTATAGAAAAGGATAAGGTTCATGCGGATGTGCACAATGCGGTTATGGAATTAGCCGGAAATAAGAAGTGTACGCCGATGCTTATACAAGCATATATGCAAATTATTCTTGCTCATGTCTTTTCTGAAATGCATATGGTTGATAAAGGCGATATTGGCGGAAACGATATTATATATCATACAGTTGAATATGTGGCAAAGAATTTTAAAGAAGAAATGTCTCTTGAAAAGATGGCCAGGGATTTGGGTATAAGTAAGTATGTGCTTTCGAGATTATTTGCAAAAACTTTTCACTGTAATTACAATCAGTATGTAAATCGAGTGAGGTTGGACTATGCAGTTTTACTCATAGAAAATACAAATAGTTCGATAACAACGATTTGCATGGAATCAGGATTTGAAAGCCAGAGGACATTTAACCGTGTATTTAAGGAAAGATATAAAATGACACCGCGTGAGTATCGAAATCAGACCCGAGAGAGAAAGATAATGAGTGCATAATGGATTGTTCTTGAAATTGAAAAGAATGAAAGCCGGTGAAGGTGTCCCAGAAGTCTAATGGCTTTTGGGGCACTTTTTATTGGAATACTTTCTTTCATTATTATAATTCTATTAGAATTCTGTTTTCGAGGATGTTTTAACTTATCTACATCGATATATCGGATAACTTCATAGCTTTACACGGAAAAAATCAAATGTTATAATATTTAGTTGAATATTGATGAAATGAAAGGGGCGAAAACAATGGAAGGAAAGTTTTATACTAAGCTCTGGTTTATTATGTGTATGAGTATTTTAATGCCGCCATTTGGTCTGGCTTTGTGTCTTGGATTTAAAAATCCAAGAAATATAAAGTTTCGTATTTTCTGGATCGTCATTACTCTGGCCAACTGGGGTGCATGGTTGTATGCTGCTAATGTGTTAAAAATTATGTAATTTACCTGGAGGCATTTTGTGGGGAAGTTTAGAATTGGCGAAATTGAAGAGATTTTATTGAATGCATTTCCATCGGTGGATCGTGAGATTTACGATGGCTGGATTTTGAATTTTTCAAATGCATATACATACCGTGCAAATTGTATTTACCCGTTTTATGCATCCAATTACGATCTGATGGATAAAATTAAACATTGTGAAGAACAATATCGTGAATTGTTTTTGCCGGTGGTCTATAAAATGACAGTGGCGGTTCCTGCGGAATTGGATTGTCTGCTGGAAGAGGAAGGATATCATGTCGTAAAGTATGTGGATGTCATGTGTCGTTCATTGGAAGACTGGTATGAAACCGGTGATTATTGTAAAAATAATGATTATACACTGGTTATCCAGGATAGTATGGATGAAGAATGGCTGGATGGAGTGAATCAATTGATTGAAATTCCTTTTCCATCTATGGAAAAAGTTCAGAAGAGGATTTTTGAGCAGATTCATTTGCCGTTGGTCTGTGTAAAGGTACTTCATGATGGAAAGGTTATCGGAACAGGTCTTGGTGTTCTGGAACGAAAATATATTGGTCTTTATGCGATTCATGTACATAAAGATTATCGGTGTCAGGGGCTTGGTTTTGACATTTGCAGTCACATAATGAACTATGGAAGACATATGGGTGCAACGAAGGCCCATCTTCAGGTTCGACAGGGGAACGAGAGTGCATTTCATATGTATAGAAAACTTGGATTTGCCCCAGTCTATACACAGTGGTTTCGTATGAAATCATGGTCAGATTCTAAAAAGATTTTTGATTAAAGATGCTATTTAATGCAAGAAAGAAAAAGGCTTATTCGATGACAGTATTTAAGGGTGATCGGATAAGCCTTTTCATATTATGATTCGTTTGATGTATAATAATAGATCTCTTTATCTGTATGACGTGTAATTTTACCACGTTTAATAAGATAATCCAAATGGGAGATGGTTTCTCCGATGGCAAACCATTTCTGTTGGATTGGGAATTCGTCCCAGTTTTTGCCACGCATGGACCATGTCATACGCGCACCAATCTGACAGGCATTAAGTCCGGGTTCTTCTTTAATAATGGAGAGTGTCTGATGGATACGGCGGTCATGATGAACTTCAATCTGAGAGATACGTTCAAATACATCCATATCATTATTGCGATGACCAGGGAACGTCGCTTTGATATTCAGAGATTTTATTTTGTTTAAACTTTCAAGGTAGTCTCCAAGGGAATCTTCCACTTGACGCCACATGGTAATATTTGGGGTGATATCAAATAAAATATGGTCACCAGAGAAGAGAATACCATATTCTTCCATATATAAGCATGTATGTCCAGGGGTATGACCCGGTGTCCAAATACAGCGGAATGTGTAATTGCCTACAGAGAATGTATCTCCATCATTGATCAGTTCTGCACGGAAGAGGTATTTTGGAGCATAGGCACGTGCCGGGCTTACTTTTCTCTGAAGTTCAATGGATTCCCAATCAAGGCCTTCATGATAGAATTTTTCTTCCATCCATGGCCAGAAATCATTATGATGTTCATTTTTTAAATAATTATAGTCATGTGAATTCATTAAAACACGGGTTTTCGCTGTGATAATATCGTTGGTGAGACCTACATGGTCAGAGTGTAAATGACTTAAGAAAAGCGTGGTTTTATCCATATCAATTTCAAGATCTTTTAATCCTGTTGTCAGTGCTTCCAGACATTCCGGTTGTCTGAATCCCGTATCCATGACAAGATTGCCTTCGGGTGTTTTAATGACATAACTGTTTAAAATTTTTAAAGGGTTGTTGGGCAATACAACCGGAATTTTGTAAATATCCGGGTTGGAATGAATTTTTTCATACATAGAATATCCTCCGAACGTATAGAATCATAGGTTTAGTATAGCATGATTTTTGCTGTTTTGATACATACTAAGTCTGATTCGGTAAAATCACTAAAAGAAAGGGAAATGATTCAATGAATGAAGAAAATAAGGAAGACTTAAAAGAATTTGGACAGGTGATTTTGGAAAAGGATTCAGAACATCATATTATGCTTTTAACCATTATCGGTGAGATTGAAGGACATGAGGCTGCACCGGAAAAAAATAAGACAACACGTTATGATCATGTATTGCCAAGATTGGCCGAATTTGAAGATGATGACAGTTTGGATGGGCTTCTTGTGTTATTGAATACGCAGGGAGGCGATGTGGATGCAGGGCTTGCCATTGCGGAAATGATCGCTACACTGAGCAAGCCAACCGTATCTCTGGTATTGGGCGGTTCACATTCCATCGGTGTTCCATTGGCGGTGTCGACAGATTATTCATTTATTGTCGCATCGGGGACGCTTTTGATTCATCCGGTACGTATGGGTGGTATGGTGATTGGGGCACCACAAAGTTATGCTTATTTTAAAAGGGTACAGGATCGAATTACAGAATTTATTGCAAGACATAGCCATACGAGCAAAGATTGTTTAGAACAAATGATGATGGATAACACAGAATTGACGAAAGATCTGGGAACCATTCTGGTTGGAGAAGAAGCTGTGAGGGAAGGGCTTATTGATGAAGTTGGCGGTATTGCTCAGGCATTGGCTAAATTAAAGAAATTGATCGGGGAAAAAGAATGATGTTTTCGGAGATTTCACAGATGAGATCTCCGATGATTTTTTTGACAAAGGTTATAAGATGTAGTATCATTAAAATAATTAAGTTCAATCGATGGGAGGAGATTTTGTGACTCTTATACAGGCGATTTTACTGGGATTAATTCAGGGAATTACTGAGTTTTTACCCGTAAGCAGTTCGGGTCATCTGGCGATTTTTCAGTACATATTTGAAATAAATACAGATACAGGCATGTTATTTGAGGTCATGTTGCATCTTGGAACATTGGCGGCAGTGTGTGTTGTGTTTTTTAAAGATATTAAAAAGCTTGTGATTGAAGGCGTTGGAATTCTTTTTGATTTTATTGCAAATTTAAAACTTCGTTTTGGACATGGTGAGGGAAAGAAACGGCGCATTGTGACGAATGCTTATCGTAAATTTGTTTTATTAATTTTGATAACTACCGTTCCGACAGGTATCATTGGCATCGTGTTGAACAACTCTATGGAAGCAGCTACAGCATCACTTTTAGTTCCTGGAATGTGTCTTGTCATTAATGCCATTGTTTTGCTGGTGGTAGATTCTTTGCCAGGAGGCAAGAAAAAAGTGAAGCGGGCAAGTTATAAAGATGCTGTACTTATTGGTATTGCACAGGGTCTTGCTGTGCTGCCAGGTATTTCACGTTCGGGTTCGACCATTTCTGCCTGCCTTGGACTTCGTTTTGATCGAAGCTTTGCAGTGAAGTATTCCTTTATTGCTTCCATGCCGGCGATTATTGGTGCGAATCTTCTGGAACTTCGTCATTTAGGAGATGCATTGGCATCTGGAGGTAATTTTTTATATTACATTGTGGGTACAATTGTAGCCGGTATTTCAGGTTATATCTGTATCCGTGTGATGATGTATGTGGTTAGTGAAAAGAAATTTAACTACTTCGCTTATTATTGCGCAATTGTTGGTGTGGTTTCTTTGATTTTCCACTTTTTTATTCTTTAATTGAATATTATATAGGTATGCGAATATGTGCGAAATGCCCGAACCGGGTATTTCGCTTTCGTACGCTATTTGGGAGGTATTTATAGATGGCTGGAAAACAGCAGAAAACGACGGGAAGAGGAAGAAAATCCACTTCCAGTAAAAAGAATTCCACAAAGAAATCGACTGGACAGAAGAATAAACAGGAACGTATGGAACTGACACCGGAAGAACGCGAACAACAGGCGGGGATTCGCGATGAGGTTGTTCTTGTTTCTATGCTGGCTGTCAGTATTATTCTTGTGCTCAGTAATTTTGATCTTTGCGGCAAAGTTGGTGAGATTATCTCGAACATTACCTTTGGTTTGTTTGGGTTTATGGCTTACCTGCTTCCGATTGGCTGTTTTATAGGTTTTGTCTTTATGATTGCCAATCGAAATAATCGTGCTGCAAAAGTTAAAATGATTGCAGCTGTTTTTGGATTTTTGTTAATGACGATATTTGTACATATGCTGACAGAACCATTTAGTGAGAAAGTATCGATTTTGGAGGCCTATTCCAACAGTGCAGCAGGTCGTGATGGCGGTGGACTGATTGGTGGAGCTGCAGTTGCATTTCTTCACCCGCTTTTAGGGACTGTAGGCTGTTACGTATTGGTCATCGCATTGTTTATGATCTGTGTTGTTCTTGTTACACAGCGTTCCATTTTCATTCCACTGGGAAGGAAGGGCAAAGATGCCTATTCAAAAGCATCCGAACATCATCGGGAGCAGGTACGTATCCGAAAAGAGGAACGTGAAGCGAAACGTCAGATGGAAGCTCAGAAGCATGAAGATGTTGATATACAATCCCAGCTGGCATCCGGTGATTTGAATTTTGATTTGGGTGTGGCAGCAATGAATGCGGCAGAAGGCAAGGAAAAAGGTAAGGCTGAACCATGGACTCCGGAATCAGACAGTCCATCGATTGTGAAAGATGAAGCGTCTGTTTCTAAATCAAAAAAGACACGAGTGACGAAAAAACCTCTCGTTGATGATATTGAAGAAGAAATCATTCTTCCGGCAGAAGACGAGCTTTCGTTTACAGTGAATCGTATGGAACCATTAAAGACAAGTCTTGAGGATATTCCTTATGATTTTGGTGTGTCTCAGGATGAAACGATAAATAGTGCAGAGGGTGATATGCATCCGATTGTCATAGATGCAGCATCTGTGGATATGGCAGAGGATTTTGATGAGAATAAAATCCAACAGATTCCGCCGGTGAAGAATATTGTAAAGAAAAATATCGAACCGATTGCAGTAAAACCATCAGATTCTGCCATTGCAAAAGCTTCTGCGAAGGCTGAGGCTATGAAAGCTGAAGCTCCAAGTGAAGCTGAGAATCAGATGACCGCAGAAGAAATCGAAACAGCGCTTGAACAGAAACCGGAGTATGTATTCCCTCCGTTGTCACTGCTTATGCGTGGTGAGGTAAATACCCGCGGCAATTCGGATGAAGAATTAAGACAGACGGCCTTGAAACTTAAAAACACATTAGATAGTTTTGGGGTTAAAGTACAGGTGACCAATGTGAGCTGCGGACCGACGGTGACACGTTATGAATTACAACCGGATCAAGGTGTTAAAGTAAGTCGGATTGTGAATCTTTCCGATGACATTAAATTGAACCTTGCCGTAGCAGATATTCGAATCGAGGCACCAATTCCGGGAAAAGCAGCCATCGGTATTGAAGTTCCGAATAAAGAAAATACGGCTGTTATGCTCCGAGACTTGTTGGAAAGTCAGGAATTTCAGAATAATCATTCAGGTATCACCTTTGCAGCAGGAAGAGATATCGGCGGCAAAGTTATCCTGGCAGACATTGCCAAGATGCCTCATTTACTTATTGCAGGTGCGACAGGTTCCGGTAAATCTGTCTGTATCAATACGTTGATTATGAGTATCATATATAAGGCAAAGCCAGAAGATGTACGAATGATCATGATTGATCCGAAAGTTGTTGAATTAAGTGTTTACAATGGCATTCCACATTTGCTTATTCCGGTTGTTACGGATCCTAAGAAAGCAGCAGGCGCACTCAATTGGGCGGTTATGGAGATGACGGATCGTTATAAGAAGTTTGCAGAACTTCATGTTCGTGATTTGAAAGGTTATAATGAAAAAGTGTCTCAGACAGAGATTCCAAGTCCGGATTATCCAAGATTGCCGCAGATTGTTATTATTGTGGATGAGTTGGCGGATCTTATGATGGTTGCTCCGGGAGAAGTTGAAGATGCCATTTGTCGTCTGGCACAGCTTGCGAGAGCCTGTGGTATTCATCTGGTTATTGCAACTCAGAGACCATCAGTTAATGTTATTACTGGGGTTATCAAGGCGAATATCCCTTCGAGAATTGCATTTTCTGTTTCATCGAGTGTGGATTCACGAACGATTATTGATATGGGTGGTGCAGAAAAACTTCTTGGTAAAGGCGACATGCTTTTTTATCCATCCGGTTATCAGAAACCTTTGCGTGTTCAGGGAGCTTTTGTGTCGGATGAAGAAGTCAATGCAGTGGTTGAGTTCCTGAGGGAAAGCCAGAATGGATATGTGAATTATAACGAGGATGTGACATCGAAGATTACCAGTGCAGGTTCTTCTGAAAGCGCAAATAGTGCGGAGAGAGATGTGTACTTTGTCGATGCAGGTAAGTTTATTATTGAAAAAGACAAAGCATCCATTGGTATGCTTCAGCGTGTCTTTAAGATTGGCTTTAACCGTGCAGCACGTATTATGGACCAGCTCTATGAAGCGGGGGTTGTTGGACCGGAAGAAGGTACGAAACCAAGAAAGGTTTTGATGTCCGAAGAACAGTTTGAAGCTTATATTGAAGAATATGTATAATTGGGACTATAAAAAGACAGAAGATATGCGAAAGGAGAAATTAGCATTATGGCTCAGATTATTGATGGCAAGAAGATTTCTTCAGAGATTAAAGATGAATTAAAAGTTAAAGTTGCGGCAATGAAAGAAGACGGTAAGGAGATTACCCTGGCTGTGATCCAGGTGGGTAATGATCCGGCATCTACAGTATATGTGGGAAATAAGAAAAAATCTTGTGAATATATTGGAATTCGTTCATTGGCTTATGAACTTCCTGAGGAGACAAGTGAAGAAGCATTGCTTGCTCTTATCGACGAATTGAATGTAAGACTGGATGTTCACGGAATTCTTGTACAGCTTCCATTGCCAAAGCATATGAATGAAGACAAGATCATTAAGGCAATTGCACCGGCAAAGGATGTGGATGGTTTTCATCCTCAGAGTGTAGGCGCCCTTTCTATTGGGCAGCCAGGCTTTGTATCCTGTACACCTGCTGGTATCATCCAGCTTTTAAAACGTAGTGGTATTGAAATCGATGGTAAAGAATGTGTGGTTGTTGGACGCAGCAATATTGTTGGAAAACCGATGGCATTGTTGCTTCTTCGTGAAAATGGGACAGTGACCATCTGTCATTCTCATACAAAAGATTTAAAAGAAGTATGTAAACGTGCAGATATTTTAGTTGCAGCCATTGGAAAACCGAAGTTCTTCAATCATGAATATGTGAAAGAAGGCGCGGTTGTTATTGACGTGGGTATTCACCGTGGAGAAAATAATAAACTTTGCGGTGATGTGGATTATGAGGATGTATTTCCTCATGTATTTGCGATCACACCGGTTCCGGGCGGTGTTGGTCCAATGACCATTGCAATGTTGATGTATAACTGTGTACAGGCTGCAGAAATGGAGATTTAAACATGAAAGTTTTATTTGTTTCACTGGGCTGCGATAAGAATCTGGTCGATTCGGAAGTGATGCTGGGATTGTTAAGAGATCGACAGCATGAGATTACCAATGATGAAGCTCAGGCGGAAGTAATTGTTGTTAATACATGCAGTTTTATTCATGATGCCAGAGAAGAAAGTATTCAGACGATTTTAGAGATGGCGGAATTGAAAAAAACAGGTGTGTGTCGTTTGTTGATCGTAACGGGATGTTTGGCAGAGAAATACAAAGATGAAATTTTAGCAGAACTTCCGGAAGTGGATGCGGTCATTGGTACAACGGCATATGATGCTATCTGTGATGTCATCGAACAGAGTCTTGCCGGAGAACGTGTAAAGGCCTTTGAGTCCATCGATCGTTTACCGATTGTAAATACGCGTCGTGTTTTAACAACCGGCGGATACAGCAGTTACTTGAAAATCGGTGAGGGCTGTGATAAACATTGTACCTATTGCATTATTCCAAAGCTTCGCGGGACTTATCGAAGTGTTCCTATGGATGTTGTTCTCAATGAGGCGAGGATGCTTGCAGAAGCAGGAATCTGTGAGTTGAATATTGTTGCACAGGAAACAACAACCTGGGGCAAAGACTTATATGGAGAAAAACGTCTGCATGTACTTTTGAAAGAATTATGTAAGATCGAAGGTATTCGCTGGATTCGTCTTCTTTACTGCTATCCGGAAGAAATTACAGACGAATTGATTCAGGTGATCAAAGAAGAACCAAAGATTTGTCATTATCTGGATATGCCAATTCAGCATAGCAGTGACGCGATTTTAAAACGCATGGGTCGAAGAACGTCCAGAGCAGAACTGGAAGCTGTTATTGAAAAGCTTCGTAAGGAGATTCCGGACATTACACTTCGAACCACATTAATCACAGGATTTCCGGGAGAAACAGAAGAAGATCATGAGGTTCTTAAGGAATTTATTGAGAATATGCAGTTTGATCGTTTAGGAGTTTTTACCTATTCTCCAGAAGAAGGCACACCTGCTGAAAAGATGCCGAATCAAGTGCCTGAAGAAGTGAAAGAAGAGCGACGAGATGAATTGATGCTTTTGCAGCAGGAAATCTCTGCAGAAAAAACAGCGAATATGGTAGGAAAAACACTGGAAGTTCTTGTGGAAGGCAGAATTCCGGAAGAAGGTGTTTATGTAGGAAGAACCTATCGTGATGCTCCGGAAGTGGATGGTTACATTTTCTTGAATGCAGAAGAGGATATTATTTCCGGAGATTTTGTTACAGCCAAAGTTACAGGCGCAGATGAATATGATTTGACAGGAGATGTTATTTATGAATTTACCGAATAAGTTAACCGTACTCAGAGTGATTATGATTCCATTCTTTGTATTTTTCTATTTAACAGGAAATGCAGTCATTGCTGATCTAATTTTTATAGTAGCAAGTTTAACAGATATGTTGGATGGTAAGATTGCAAGAAAATATAATCTTGTAACCAATTTTGGAAAATTTATGGATCCTTTAGCGGATAAATTACTTGTTGCCGCAGCATTGATCTGTTTTATTGAACTTGGTCGTATGCCGGCATGGATTGTATTGATTATTATTAGCCGTGAATTTATTATTAGTGGTTTTCGTCTTGTTGCTGCAGAAGGTGGTAAGGTTATCGCTGCCGGTTATTGGGGAAAAGTAAAAACAGCCGTTACTATGGTAACAATTATTTTCATGATTCCAAATTTTGGCGCTATGTTCCCTGCAACACATGTGGTGTATATTCTTGAACAAATTATGGTTTATGCATCACTTGCATTGACGATTATCTCACTTGTGGATTATCTTGTAAAAAATAAAGAAGTGCTTGGAGGCGAGATGTAATGGTGATTGAATTAATTTCTGTAGGTACAGAAATCTTACTTGGAAATATTACCAATACGAATGCCAGATATCTGGCAGAAGAATGTGCAGTTCTTGGCTTATCCAATTATTATCAGGTGACTGTTGGTGACAATGAAGAGCGTCTTTCAGATGCAGTGCGTACAGCTCTTGGACGATCGGATATTGTGCTTTTGACGGGTGGTCTGGGACCAACGGAGGACGATCTGACAAGGGAAACAGTAGCAAAGGTTTTGGGCCGGGAAATGCATGAAGAACCAAAGATACGTGCAAAGATAGAGAATTATTTTAATCGTATGGGAATTGATGCGCCGCCAAGTAATAACTGGCGTCAGACTATGGTCATTGATGGTGCAGAGATTGTGGAGAATTCGAATGGAACAGCACCGGGGCTTATTGTAAAAACCGATGATGGAAAACATATCATCCTGATTCCTGGGCCACCGGAAGAAATGAAGATGATGTTCCAGAAAAGCATTGCCCCTTATCTCGCGGGAATGAATTCTCAGATTATCTGCTCAAAGACAATTAAAATCTGTGGTATGGGTGAGAGCAAAGTGGCAGAAGTCATTAATGATCTCATTGAAATGCAGACAAATCCAACCATTGCGACATATGCAAAAGGCGGTGAAGTTCATCTGCGTATCACAGCCAGCGGCAGTGACGCAAAAGATGCAAGAAACAGCATAAAGCCTGTTGTAAAAGAACTTAAGGAGCGTTTTGGAGATAAAATATATACGACTCGTGAAAGTGAAACATTGGAACAGCATGTTCTTGGTTTGCTGAAACGTCGTCATATGACGCTGACAACAGCGGAATCCTGCACTGGCGGTTTGTTAGCCGGAACGTTGATTAATGTTCCCGGAGCGTCGGATATTTATAATGAAGGTTATATTACCTATGCAAATGAATCGAAACATAAGATTCTTGGTGTGAAAAAGAAGACTTTAAAGAATGAAGGTGCTGTCAGTGAAGCCTGTGCCAAAGAAATGGCAAAAGGAGCTGCGAAGGCTGCAGGTGCAAACGCGGCTGTTGCAGTAACGGGCATTGCGGGTCCTGGTGGCGGTACTGAAGAAAAGCCGGTAGGTCTTGTTTATATTGCATGTTCGATTAATGGAAAGGTTTGGGTGGAGCAACATCAGTTGAATGGTGATCGTCAGAAAGTTCGTGATCTGACGGTGAAACGCGCATTGGATATGCTCAGACGCTGTATCAAAGAGTGCAAAGAAGATTAAGGAGGCATCCTATGAATGCGAAAGATAAAAAAAGATGGTTTCTAGTGTGTATACTGTGTTTAGTTACGTGGCTTTTATGTGGATGTAAAGGCCTTGGAACGATGGAGATTCATACGGCTCTGGAATTAACCACATCCTTTAAAGGTCAGCGTGTCATGTCAACGATCATTGAAGAATCCGTTTTTCGAGAGGTATTTAACAATGATCTTGGAGAACTGCAAAATCTTGTTACTGAAAAATGTCCGGCAACGATGTTGTGTCAGGCTGAAGAAGTAGAAGATGGTGTCAAAATTGTTATGATACTTGAATTTGCCAATTATAAAGATTATGTAAATAAAATTGGTCTGATTCTTGGAAAAACACCAGGTATCTATTACGATGTATCGAACTCTGTTTTTAAAAACGGGTTCATGCTTCAGGAAAATTTTGCATCTAAAGATCTTTTTGGATGGCTTGTCGATGCCTTAAAAGAAAAATATTCTTCTTTTGAATCAAAAGAACTGGATGATCTGTTCAAATCCGGAGTTACCATGGTTCAATACGATGGACGTACTTTTGAGACATCGGATCAGATTCAGGTTGAGGATATGGATTCTCATGCATTTAAACGCATTTCTGCAGAAATAACCATGAATGAAGATGAATCCTATAAGGCAGAATTGAATTTTATCGTCGATCAGGATGTTTACTATGACATGGGTGAAACGATGGATGATGCAGTAAAAGATATGGCTCCGGACGGGGGGATTTATGAAGTTAGCACGGTAGATGCCGAACGCATTTACACCATTTCTTTTTCTGCATTGAATGAGCAGGCATTGATGTCTCAGTTAAATGTGACGTTAAAGTCAAAAAACTGTAAATTCACAGTGAATGCCGAAGGTGATGCATCGGATCCGTTCCGCGCACATAAAGAGATTGTCATTTATCTGGATGGTTCCTATTTTCTGGATTTTACAGAAGAAGGTACAGAGTTGATTTATAAACTGAATGTGGATTCAGACTATGTTGTTAATGGCTGTGAATCAACAACAGGTTTTTTAAAAGAATGGAATTCCAATGAGAATGGTCCGTATACGAGTATATATATGACTGTTTCTCCATCGGATGAAGTACGTGTACGTCTGACTTATGGTGTGGTCATGGAAAAACTGGAAGTTCATACAAAGATTATTAACGATCGTTCGTATGAACGTCGATTCCATTTTGTGTTTAATACAAATCAGGCAAGTCTTATCGGTGAAACTTTTGAAAATCGTCTGAATGGACGTATAGATGAATCGATGGAGCTTAAAATCACAGATTCCCAAGGTTACAAATCTTACGATGTAAGTTTTGCCGGAAATAGTCTGGAGGATTTATCAAAAAAAACCACCCAGTTTTTGGATGGTTCTGTCAGTGAAGATGCGGGAACATTTACCAGTGTGATTTCTGGTGGTAAAATGGGCAAAAAAACATTAAAGACCAAGTCTTATGTTTATGAAGACCGGATTGATTTTGATACATTTCTTGGAAGTGCAAGTCTGAAAGAGGGTATTTTATATTGCATGGAATATCCAAGAGGATACACAGCAAGGCTTGAAGAAGCTTCCTGCAGTAATGTTCGTGAGGAAAATAATGAATTGAACTGCACAACAAAAGATCGGGTGATTACGGTAAAATCCCGTGGCGAGGCATTCAATATCGCAGGTATGACTCAGTTGATTCTCTGGTGGGGCAGTCTTGGAATGACATTAATCACATTTGTGATTAATTTGAGACACATTGTGGGCTATCTTCGTAAAAAAGAGAAGTATTTCTTAACTGTTGATTTATTCAAAGGTGCAAATCTTGTGTTTATGACCATTGGTCTGGTAGCACTTGTCGTGTTTGTATTTACCACATTTCGGCTGCTTTTCAGAATTTATTGATGATTTTTCATTCGTTTTCGATAGAAAATAAAACAGCTAAGGCTGCCAAGGACGATAAGCAGTAAAATCATAATGGCACAATGCATGAAAAATCCATCAGGCAGGATACGGATGACAGGGTCCGTGTAATAATCAAAGATCCAATAGTCATTATTAAAAAAGATTTCATGAAATAAAATAAAAAAACGATCCCAGTTTAAGGCAATCAGAAGACCAAGAAAGGCTGGGAGAGCAAGAGATAAAACAGAAGTCAGCGCAAGATAAGCTGGCTTCTGTTTTTTAAGTGACCAAATGCCGGCAATACTTCCAATAAGACTGACAGGAAAGAGAATCATCTGAATAAAAACAAAGATGTTCTTGACTTCAATAAAATGAATACGTCCCTGTTCGGACATTGGAAGACTTGGAAATTCTAATGCATCTTTATAAAAAAAGTTGTTATAGTCAATGAGTGTATTATAATTTTCCCGGATTATTTCTTCACTGTAACCGGTTTTTTCAACAAGATTAAAATAATCAATATCAAAATAATATAAAGGTCTGAAATTGAGAGTGATAATAACAGAAATTGAAATTATACAAAAAGTCAATGCGAATGCTGTTAAAAGCTGTTTTATGGAATGTCTCATGGATCCCTCCTGAAAATCGATAGCGAATCATTTTGTTTTAAGTGATCATATTATATCATGTGCAGAAAAACTTTTATATACAACCATTATAAAAAATGTTATACTTACTAAATTATTTATAACTCGCATTTTATTTAAAATAAAAGTAGGTGATTCTTTGAAAAGTAAAGAAGAAAAACAGAAAAATAATATGAAGCAATATATCTCCGAGCATCGACGTGTTTTTGTAATATATATGTTACTTCGTATTTCGGTTATATTGATTGCAGTTGCCCAGTTTTTCAATCATAATTATGAGAACTTTTTCTTATGTATTCTTGTTTTGATTTTATTTACTGTGCCTGGATTTATCGAGAACAATTATCACATTGATCTACCGGATACGTTGGAAATTATTATTCTGTTGTTTATTTATTCTGCAGAAATTTTGGGAGAAGTGCGGTCCTATTATACGATTTATCCCTTTTGGGATACCATGCTTCATACGATGAATGGATTTCTGGCAGCAGCAATTGGTTTTTCACTGGTTGATCTGTTGAATCGCAATAAGAAATTGACATTTGAATTATCTCCGTTTTTTATGGCTGTTGTGGCCTTCTGTTTTTCTATGACAATTGGTGTGTTATGGGAATTTTTTGAATGTGCGATGGATGTGTTTGTTGGATTTGATATGCAAAAAGATACCATCGTGACAAGTATTCATTCGGTTCTGCTGCATCCGGAAGGACTGAATCAAGTTGTGTCGATTGAGAACATTCAGAGTACCGTGGTCAATGGTCAGGATCTTGGCATTGATGGGTATTTGGATATTGGCTTGCTAGACACAATGAAAGACTTATTTGTGAATTTTATTGGTGCCGTTGTGTTCTCAACCATTGGTTATTTTTATGTGAAGAACCGTGGAAAAGGAAAGTTTGCACGTCGATTTATCCCAGTCATATTAGTAGAAGATGAGGATTAATTTATTTTGAAAAATGAAGTTCTTTAGATTTCAGAAGAAAAACTTTTGAAATCTAAAGAACTTTTTTTGTTGACAGTGTATATATACAGTGGTATATTGTATATATAAGATATATACAATCATAACATGTAATAGGAGGTGCCACGTGAATATTATTATAAGCAATTCAAGTGATCAGCCAATTTATGAGCAGATTACAGATCAGATTAAAAACAGAATTATGCGTGGTGAACTTAAAGGCGGGGACGCACTGCCATCGATGCGAACATTGGCGAAGGATTTACATATCAGTGTGATTACAACAAAGCGCGCTTATGAGGAGCTGGAACGCAGCGGATTTATCAATACAGTTGTTGGACGCGGAAGTTTTGTGGCACATACAAACATGGAACTCGTCAAAGAGGAACAATACCGAAAGATTGAAAGCTTGCTTGCAGAGAGTGCTCATTTGGCAAAACAGAGCGGAATTGGGTATGAAGAATTATCAGAGATTCTTAAGTTGATTTTCGATGAATGAATATAAGCTTTTTAACAGATATTTGACTGAATATAAAATGGAGGAGCATGATGAGAAATTTGATCGAAGTAAAAAATATTTATAAAACGTATCCCGGGTTTGAATTGAAAAATGTCAGTTTTCATGTGCCCGGAGGCTGTATTATGGGGCTTGTCGGTGAGAATGGCGCCGGAAAATCCACAACCATCAAAGCGATTTTAGACTTGCTGCGTGTAGAACGCGGAAGTATTACAGTATTGGGGATGGATAGCCGTAAAGAGGGGGCAGCCATTCGTGAAGATGTGGGTGTTGTCATTGACGGTGCTGGATTTCACGAGAGTCTGACAGCCAAAGAAATTCAAAAATATATGTGCAAGATTTATAAAAACTGGGATGATGACTATTATTTTGAATTATTGAAGAAATTTTCGGTTCCTGAGAATAAAAAAATTAAAGATTTTTCTACCGGAATGAAACGAAAACTTTTTATTGCAGCAGCGATTGCACATCATCCAAGACTCTTAATCCTTGATGAAGCAACAAGTGGATTGGATCCGGTTGTGCGCGACGAAATTTTAGATATTTTATTAGGCTTTATTCAGGATGAAGAACATAGCGTACTGATTTCTTCACATATTACCAGTGATCTTGAAAAAGTAGCCGATTATATTACTTTTATTCACAAAGGTGAGATCTTTTTGTCGGATGAAAAAGACAGGATTATGGAGAATTATGGTATTGTTCGTTGCAATCCGGAAGATGTTGATAAAATTCCAAAAGAATATATTGTTGGTATTGATAAGAGTTCGTATCGATGTGATGTGCTGGTTTGTAATCGAATGGGGATACAGGAAGCTTATCCGGAATTTGTGATGGATCGGATTCGTTTGGAAGATATTTTATTATTTAAAGTTAAATATGACAGATAAAAGAAAGGAGTAAATTAGATGATTGGACTACTTTATAAAGAGTTTTATACATTAAGACGATATATAACATCGTATGCTACTGCACTCGTTATGTTTATTGTGTTGAGCGTCCTTATGAAATCTGCTGTGTATCTTCAGAGCATGCTTGCCATGAGCTTAGGGATGTTAACATTAACCGGAATGAGCTACGATAAAATGTATGGCTGGGATAAAATGGTTTTAACGATGCCCCTGAAGCGTTCACAGATTGTTCTCTCAAAATATATTGCGAATGCGGTTATGGGAATTGTATCGATGGTTATTAGTTCCGGACTTGGAATTGTTTTATTAAGCATTATTCCAATGGAAGAAGATTCGTTGGGAATAATGGTTATTACAGGTGTTCTTTTATTTGCTGTTTTACTCATCATTTATGCTGTAATTTTACCTTTGATGTATAAATTTGGTGTGGAACGGACGCGAATTTATATGGCAGGTGTGGTAGTACTTATACTTGTTGGTTTAACAACCGTTATGGAATATGTTCCGGATACATTTTTTGGATACCTGGAAGATCATGTTGTCATGAGTGGCGCAGCTTTTGTTAGCTTTGCATGTGTTTGCTATATTTTATCGTACTTTATAAGTGTGGGAATATATCAGAAGAAAGAATTCTAAAATGTAATTTATATAAATATTAAAGGCAATCACTTAAATATTAAAGGCAATCACTTAGGTGTGTATACTTAAATGATTGCCTTTGTTTTAATTTTCGAATCGTTTTTCGATTTCCTGATTCAACCATGCTTTTGTTGCATTATCTGCAAAAGAAGCGAAAACAGCATTTTGAACAAGAACAAGAAGTTCATCTTCCGTGAGATTGAATGTATGGATTAGATTCTGGAATTCTTTGCTTAAAGATGTTCCGGAAACTGTCGTATTATCTGTATTGATCGTAGCTTTAATTCCGGCATCCATCAACTGTCGAAGCGGATAGTCGCTAAGTTGGGCAAAAATATTGGTGTTCAAGTTGCTTGTCGGACATAATTCCAGAGGAATTTCGTACTGCGCCAGGTGTTTCATAAGATTCATATCTTCAATGGAACGAACACCATGACCGATACGTTTGGCTCCGAAGTCTAATGCTGTATATACGCTTTGAGGACCATCGGCTTCACCGGCATGAATGGTGTAAGGAACTTGCAGGTTTGACGCAAGTTCGAATAAATCTTTAAAGTTACAGGTTGGATAAAGTGCTTCCGCACCGGCAAGATCGACAGCGCAGACACCTTTGCCAAGGAAATGCTTAGCAACACGGATATTTTCAAGATTTTTTTCGTGATTCTGATCGCCGCGCATGCAGCAGAGAATGAGATTGGCATGAAAATCGGAACGATGCAATCCTTTGATGGCAGCTTCGACAACTTCCGTTTGGGTAAGTCCCTTTTGCATGTGAAGCTGAGGAGCAAATCGAATTTCAGCATAGAGAAGTCCCTGGTTTTTCAGTTCCTGTTCAAGATTATACACAGCCGTTTCAATACCTTCTTTGGTTTGAAGCAAGGTTAGTGGAAAGGAAAATTTTTCAAGATATTCGTTTAAATCTCTGCAATCATCACTAACTTGCAGACGACGCGTGAGTTCTGTATCATCCGATGGAATCGCGATATTTTGAAGATTTGCAAGTTCTTTGACGGATTCAAGAGAAAGGGATCCGTCTAAATGTAAATGCAGATCGATAAGGGCATAATTTGATGCTAATGTCTGTTTCAAGGGGATCAAACTCCTTTCGAAATAAAGATATATTTATTATAAAATTATTTTAGAGGTCGTGCAACTGTGATAAAATAAAAATAATATTATTTTAAATAAGGAATGAAGCAAAATGACAAAAGATGAAATGATTCAATTTTAAAAAAAAGAAGTAGTACCTGCTCTTGGATGCACAGAACCGGTTTGTGTGGCACTCTGTTGTGCTTCGGCCAGCAGTATCTTAAAAGGTGAGATTCAATATGTTTCTGTCGAAGTGAATTCGGGCATTTACGGCAGTTATGAGTGCTTTATATGCGATTAACGGCACTGTGGCTTATGCAAGCGACGGTATTTGTGCAGAAACACCGGAAGACTGCATCAAAAACATGGCACGTATCGGCAACAACGGCATGGCTCAGGCAGACAAAGAAATCCTGAACATCATGGTCGAAAAACACCTATAAGATGAAAAATAAAAACCACTTCTTCGAAAAAGCGTTTTTGCAGCTTTAGAGAAGAAGTGGTTTTTCTATATCTTAGTCGTCTAACTGATCATCCATATTCATGATCTGGCGTTTTCTTGCCAGTTCATCATTTTCAAGATATTCATCATATGTGCACTGTTTATCGATTAAACCGCCAGGAGTGATTTCCATGATACGGTTCGCTGTTGTCTGAACAAACTGGTGGTCCTGAGAAGTGAAGAGGAGTACACCCGGATATTTGATCATACCGTTGTTGAGTGCAGTGATAGATTCCATGTCCAAGTGGTTTGTAGGTTCGTCAAGGATCATTGTGTTCGCACCGGACATCATCATACGGGAAAGCATACAGCGTACACGTTCACCACCGGAGAGAACATTGACACGTTTAAGACCGTCATCACCGGAGAAGAGCATACGTCCAAGGAAACCACGAACATAAGTGACGTCTTTTTCAGGAGAGTATGGCATCATCCAGTCTACGATGGTGTCATCACTTGCGAATTCTTTTGTATTATCCTTAGGGAAGTAAGCCTGGGAAGTTGTAACACCCCATTTGTAAGAACCTGCATCCGGTTCCATTTCGCCTGCAAGGATTTTGAATAATGTTGTTGTTGCGTTTACGTTTGGACCAACGAAAGCAACTTTATCATCATGGCCAAGTGTGAAGCTGATGTTATCAAGCATTTTTACGCCGTCAATTGTTTTGGAAATACCTTCAACAACGAGAACTTCATTACCGATTTCACGGTTTGGTTTGAAGTCGATGTATGGGTATTTACGGCTGGATGGACGCATGTCATCAAGCTGAATCTTTTCAAGGGCACGCTTACGGGAGGTTGCCTGTTTGGATTTGGAAGCGTTGGCACTGAATCGTTCGATGAAGGCCTGAAGTTCTTTGATCTTTTCTTCTTTCTTCTTGTTGGCTTCTTTCATCTGTTTGATCATTAACTGGCTGGATTCGTACCAGAAATCATAGTTACCTGCGTAAAGCTGAATCTTGCCATAATCGATATCAGCGATATGTGTACAAACTTTATTTAAGAAATAACGGTCATGGGATACAACGATGACTGTGTTGTCAAAGTTGATCAGGAATTCTTCAAGCCATGCAATGGCATCAAGGTCTAAGTGGTTTGTAGGTTCGTCCAAAAGAAGAACGTCCGGGTTACCAAAAAGAGCTTTTGCAAGAAGAACTTTGACTTTCTGACCGCCGTCAAGGTCTTTCATCATTGTGTAATGTAAGTCTGTTTCAATACCAAGACCATTTAAAAGGATAGCAGCATCACTTTCAGCTTCCCAGCCGTTAAGTTCAGCAAATTCACCTTCAAGTTCGCTGGCACGGATACCATCTTCTTCAGTGAAATCTTCTTTCATGTAGATGGCATCTTTTTCTTTCATGATTTCATAAAGGCGGGCATTACCCATAATAACTGTATCAAGGACCTGACAATCATCATATTTGTAGTGGTCCTGTTCAAGAACGGAAAGACGTTCACCGGCATTCATTGTGACATCGCCTTTACTTGGTTCTAATTTTCCGGAAAGGATTTTTAAGAAAGTAGACTTACCTGCACCGTTTGCACCGATGAGACCGTAGCAGTTACCTTCTGTAAATTTAATATTAACTTCTTCAAATAATGCTTTTTTACCTAAACGTAAAGTGACATTGTTTGCACTAATCATTTAATCAATACCTCTTTCTCTATATAAAAAATGGGATTTAAAGACACACATCTTCTATTCTATCGAAAACCTGTGAATTTGCAAGGACTTTCCAAAGAAATTTATGATATACTCTATTTGATTGGAGGCAGAAACGATGAAGATAGTTAATTTGATGGAAAATATGCCGGGCAGCAGTGGGTGTATCTGTGAGCATGGGTTGAGCTTTTATATAGAAACGAAAAAACATTGTTTACTGGTGGATACAGGGGCCAGTGATCGATTTATTGAAAATGCAGAAAAACTGGGCGTGGATTTACGAAAGGTAGATACGGTTATTCTAAGTCATGGTCACTATGATCATGGCGGGGGATTGCCTGCATTTTTAGAATTGAATCAAAAGGCAAAAATATATATTCGAGATAAGGCCTTTGGAGATTTTTATCACAGAGGCGCTCAAAAAGAACGTTACATTGGTATCGAAAAAAGTCTTAGAGAATCTAAGCAGATTATGTTAGTTAAGGATCACCTGATCATTGATGATGAACTGAGTCTGTTTACTCATGTCACAGGAAGAAAACGCTGGCCGTCCGGCAACTTGGAATTACAGGAAAAGGTAGGGATGAACTGGATTCAGGATCGATTTGACCATGAACAATATTTAATCATTTCCTACGAAGAAAAAGAAATTCTTATATCCGGATGTGCTCATAACGGGATTTTAAATATTATGGAAAAAGCTGTAGATATTCGTGGGAAGGCACCGGATGTGGTGATCAGCGGTTTTCATATGATGCAGAAAAATGGATATTCGGAAGAGGACTTAAAGAATATTCGTGAGACGGCTTATGAACTGAAAAAATATCCAACACATTTTTTTACAGGGCACTGTACGGATGTGACTCCTTTTGAATTGATGAAAGAAATTATGGGCGATCAATTAACCTATGCATTTTGTGGCGACACATTGGATGTTTAATGTTATAATGGTCGTTGGAGGTTTGACATATGAATATTATTAATATCGAACATATACATAAAATTTACGGTGATAAAGTTATCTTCGATGATGTATCCTGCGGCATCCAGGAAGGGGATAAGATTGGTATCATCGGAATTAATGGTACAGGCAAATCTACTTTACTTAAGATGATTGCAGGTAAAGAGGAAACAGATGAAGGCCAGATTGTAAGACAGAATGGTTTACGTATTGCTTATATGCCGCAGAGTCCGGAATTTCCAGAGGGGTCTACGGTGACTTCTTATGCGCTGGATGGTAATCCGGATACAGATTGGCTGGTTCAGAGTAATCTGACCAAACTTGGTATTATGGATTATGATGCAGTGCTTGAGCACTTATCCGGCGGACAGAGACGTCGTGTGGCCATGGCAAAAGTTTTGGCGGGTGATTTTGATGTTTTGATTTTAGACGAGCCGACAAACCACCTGGATGAAGCAATGATCAACTGGCTTGAAGAGTATCTGAAGAGTTATAAAGGTGTCATTATTATGGTTACACATGACCGATATTTCCTTGATAAAGTATCAAATCGTATTTTAGAAATCAGTCATGGAAAACTCTACAGCTATATTGCCAACTATTCAAAGTTTTTGGAATTGAAAGCCGAAAGAGAAGAGATGGAACTGGCAACAGAGCGTAAACGTCAGAGTATTCTTCGTATTGAGCTTGAGTGGGCAAAACGCGGATGTCGAGCCAGAACAACGAAACAGAGAGCGCGTCTTGAACGACTTGAAGCTTTGAAAAACGGAAAAGCGCCTGTTCAGGATGCTGCTGTTGAGATGGAATCTGTGGAAACACGTATGGGCAAAAAGACCATTGAATTTCATAATGTATCTAAATCCTATGGCGGACAGTGCCTGATTGACAATTTTGAATATATTGTTCTTCGCAATCAGCGACTTGGAATTATCGGACCAAATGGCTGTGGTAAATCGACGTTGATTAAGATGACGGCAGGACTGGTAGAACCAGATGCAGGTCATATTGAAATCGGAGAGACAATTAAGATGGGTTATCTGGCTCAGGAAGAGACAGAAATGCCGGAAAATCAGAGAGTTATTGACTATATTAAAGATATTGGTGAATATGTTCAGACGAAAGAAGGAAGAATCACAGCATCTCAAATGTTGGAACGCTTTTTATTTACACCGGATATGCAATACACACCAATTTCCAAACTTTCCGGTGGTGAGAAACGCCGTCTCTATCTTTTGTCCGTTTTGATGGTAGGGGCAAATGTACTGATTTTGGACGAACCATCCAATAATGTGGATATTCCGACATTGACAATTTTGGAAGATTATCTGAACTCTTTCTCGGGCATTGTCATTACGATTTCTCATGACCGATATTTTCTGGATAATGTTGTTGACCGTATCTTTGAATTTGATGGCAATGGTCATTTGCAGCAGTATGAAGGCGGTTATACGGATTATATTGAAGCAAAGCAAAGACGTTTTGGAGAAACAGAAGCCATCGGAAGTGTATCTAAAAAAGCTGCAGACGATGGCGTAAAGAAAGCATCCAATAAAGACTGGAAACAGAATCGTCCGACAAAACTTAAATTTACCTACAAAGAGCAGAAGGAATTTGAGACGATTGATGATGATATTGCGGCACTGGAGGATAAAATCGAAAAACTGGATGCGGATATGATGGCAAATGCGACGAATTCCATGAAGCTTGGAGAATTAATGAAAGAAAAAGAACAGGCGGAAGCTGAGCTGGAAGAAAAGATGGAACGCTGGGTTTATTTAAATGACCTTGCAGAGAAAATTGAAGCACAGAAAAATGGATAAAAGAGAGGATAGTTCCGAAGAGCCAGGAAGTGGCTTGGAACTATCCTTTTCTTTTGAGGTGTATAGTATTTCAAGGTTTTATCCTATGTATAATACGTAAGTTAATATTTGTTATGTCGATATTTATTATTTAATATTATTTTATAATTGATAAAGAGACCGTGCAATTATCATTGATTGACAGTTTATTAGGTGTTTTGAGCAATTTCAACAAAATGTATTAAAATAATACAAGAAAAAGGAGAAAATCATTGAAAAAGAGAAAAATACTTTTTATTAATCTTCCATAATGGATAAGGCAAAATGTCTGAATGACATTTTATTAAAATATCTCTTAGGCTATATAGTCTAAGAGATATTTTCTTTATAATGCTATATTCGTACCTGCACATTTAATAGAATCGATGTTCCTCATATTCATCTTTCGGAGGAAAATCGCCGATATAAGGGACATCATGGCGGTTGTCGATGATCACGGTATCCGGTGCATCATCGAAATCGTCATAATCTTCGATGGTATGGTTCACTTTTGGAAAATAATGATGTATTTTTTTACTGCCATCATATAATGTCATAAAAAATCTCCTTTACTGTAAACTAGTAATTTTAGTTTAGAGCAAAGGAGATGAAATTATTCTGCATATACTAAACGTTCATCGGAAATATTTTCAAGAACATCATTTAAAAAGCGATTTGCAAGCCAGTTAGCCATTGGAAGATTCATGTCGAGGTAATTGCCGCAGTCTTTTGCACATGCACCCGGAACTTCATCTTTGAAATCACGAATAAAAATGAACATTTCTTTCATAAGAGGCACGATGTCTTTGGATTCTAAATCTCCAGTGAGAAGAAGATAAAAACCTGTACGACAGCCCATTGGTCCAAAATAGATGGTTTTGGAACCGTAAACCGGATGATTTCTTAAAAATGTTGCTGCAAGATGTTCGATGGTATGCATCTCAGCTGTATTCATCACGGGTTCAAAGTTTGGTCGTGTCATACGAATATCAAAGGTTGTGATGATTTCAGAACCTGCATGATCTTTGCGGGATACATAAACACCAGGAAGCAATTTTAAATGATCAATTGTAAAGCTTGTTATTTTTTCCATAGGGGTACTCCTTTATTTTTTTCAAATCTACATATTATTATATAAGAGAATGAAAGAAAACGCAATTACTGTTGAATTTTGGCAGTTTCAAGTGTAAAATGATACGTGATTGAGTAAAAAGGAGTGTAAAAGTAAACATGAAGAAGAGAACGGTACGTTTTAACGTAACGATTAAAATTGTAAAGATCGCAACAAAGATTTTAAAGTTGCTTGGGAGAAATGCAACCCACCTTCCAGGATGGCTGGCAAACCAGTTATGTCCGGATTTTTTTGGACACCTTGAAAAACCGGAAACATTGGTATATGTTATGGGAACCAATGGAAAGACGACGGTTTCTAACCTGACAGCAGAAATTTTAAAAGATAATGGTATCGATTATATTAATAATACGTCTGGAAGTAATGTCAGTGAAGGACTTATTTCTGCACTTTTGACAAAGAGTGATGCTTCTGGCAATTCCAAATGCAAATTGGCTGTTTTGGAAGTGGATGAACGTTATGCGCCACATATTTTTCCTTATATGCAGCCGGATGTATTGGTTTGCACAAACCTTTGTCGTGATGCATTGGACCGTAATGCTAATGTTGACTTTATCGTAGATTTATTAAATAATAACATTTCTGATGAAACAGAGATGATCTTAAATGGCGATGATTTGATTGTCAGCCATTTAAAAGAGCATAACAAACGTATTTATTTTGGTATCGATAAATTACCCCGTGATGAAAAAGCACGTCCCAATATTGTCAGAGATATTATTGTATGTCCAAAGTGTGATACAAAACTTGAATATGATTTCCTGCGTTATAATCATGTAGGTCGTGGTAAATGTCCAAACTGTGACTACGGTTCACCAGTGGTTGATTATGATGTAACCAGTGTAGATTATGACAATATGCAGTTTACGATGAAAACTCCAAATGGCGAGGAAACATATCGTCTTCTTGGTAAAAACATCACAGACGTTTATAACGAAGTGACATCGATCACATTGTTACATCGTCTTGGTTTAACTTACGAACAGATTTCTGCATCTATGAATAAGATGAACTTAACGGAATCCCGCTACAAAGTGGAAAAGGTTGGAAATAAAGAAGTGATCATGTGTCTTGCAAAAGGGCAGAGTCCGATTGCAAGTTCCCGTGTATTTGAATATATTACAGAGCAGAAGTCGGATTGCGCCGTTGTTCTTTTAAACTATGACTATCATGATCAGATGGAATCTTCTGAAAATATGGCTTGGATTTATGAAGCTGATTATGAATTCCTCAATGATGATTGTGTGAAACAGGTTGTTGCCGGTGGTAAACGTTGTTACGACTATAAGATGCGTGCCTTATTAGCAGGAGTTCCTGAGGAACGCATTGCATGTGCGCTTCATCCGGAAGGTGTTGTTGATCTGATCGATGTAGATGCAGTGGATAAGATTTTTATTTTATTTGCTGTGTATACGCGTCCAAAGGCACTTGAAATTCGTGAAAATCTTATGGAACGTTTGAACAAAGGAGGTAAATAAACATGAAAATAGAGATTTTATTTCCAGAGTATTGCAACCTCTTTGGTGATTACGGCAATATGATGTATTTGAAGGAATGTATCCCGGATGGAGAATTCATCGAAACATCCATGAAAGATGTACCATATTTTGCAGAGCATGACGATGTAAATCTCATTTATATGGGACCGATGACCGAACGTGCTCAGGAAAAGATTATCGAAAAATTAATGCCATATAAGGAACGTATTCAGGTTTTAATTGATGAAAAGAAGAATTTCCTTTTTACAGGCAATGCCATGGAAGTGCTTTTCAGAGAGATTATTGATGGTGACAGACAGATTCCGGGCTTAAATATTTTTGATTTTACAGCGATCCGTGATTATAAACATCGTTATAATGGCAATTTTTATGGTGACTTTAATCAGCGTAAAATTGTAGGATGCAAGAGTCAGTTTTCTATGGCACTTGGAGCAAATGAAAATTTTTATTTTGTAAAGGCCATTCGTGGAACGGGTATCAATCGTCAGTCTATGTATGAAGGTATTCATAAGCATAATTTTATTGGAACTTATTTACTTGGTCCTGTTTTGGTTATGAATCCGTATTTGACACAGTATCTGATGATGCGTATGGGAATTAATAAACCAAAGATTGCTCATGCGCAGGCTATGAAAGATGCTTACAATCAGCGGCTTGTTGAATTTGAAAACAAAAAAACGATTATGGAAAAAGAGTAACGGAGGTTGCATATGGGAAAATATAGAGCTTATATTGGGACTTATACGCGTGGTGAAAGCAAAGGGATCTATATGTTTGACTTTAGTGCAGAAGAACCCGTGTTCAAGCCGGCTGGCAATGTTGAAATTACGAATCCATCGTTTATTACCATGTCTCATGATGGTCAATTTTTGTATTCCGGATGCGATGAAGGCGTCGCTTCTTTTAAAATTTTGCCAAATGGCGATCTTGAATATTTAAACCGACATTCTGTACAGGGGTTAAGACCATGTTATTTGCAAGTAGATTCTCAAAATAAATATTTAATCAGCGCAGGATATTATGATGGCAAGCTTACCGTATCGAAAATTAATGCCGATGGCACAGTGGGTGAAGTGACAGACGAAGTGTTTATGAAAACACCGGGAAGCATTATTTCCAGAAATAATCGTTGTCATGTGAACTGTGCGTTATTTACACCGGATGAAAAATATATTCTTGCGGTTGATCTTGGTGTTGATCAGATTAAGATTTATAATTTTGATCACCGAAATGGTAAAATACAGTTGTGTGATATTTTACGCTGCGAAATTGATTCGGGTCCAAAACATATTATCTTTTCAAATGACAAAAAGTACATTTATTTGACCCATGAGAATGCTAACATGGTTACAGCATATAAATATAGTATGGGTAAAAAAGGTCCGATTTTTGAAAAGATTGATCAGAAATCCACATTACCTCCAAAGTTTTCTGAGGACAATTGTGCGGTAACGTTAAAGATTTCAGATGATGACAAATATCTCTTTGTTACGAATTCTGGAGACAACAGTGTGGCAATTTATCGTATCGATGAGCAGAAAAAGATGAGCAATATGTGTGTACTTCCAATTAGTGGTATTTATCCAAGAGATATTTACCTCTTCCCGGATGGAAAACACTTTGCATCTGTGAATCAGGAATCGGATGCTATTACATTCTTCAGTGTGGATTATGAAAAAAACTGTATTTTCAGAAAAGGAAAACCGGTGAAAGTCCCACGCCCAACATGCATGGTTGTCAAAGAAATTAAAAAATAAACCGAATTAAAAAAGAGAATGTCCAGTCTGCATTTTATGATGCGGAATCAGGCATTCTCTTTTGTTATGCTTACTTATAGAAATCAATAATTCGATCCATGCGGGAAGTCATATTGGCAAGCAAAGCATCCATAAGTGTAATGGCGGCCATAGATTCTACGACCACAACAGCTCTTGGAACAATGACCGGATCGTGACGCCCTTTAATCTGAATGTCGATGTTTTCGCCAGATTTATTAACAGTCTTCTGTGATTTAAAAATGGATGGCGTTGGTTTAATGGCAGCACGGATAAAAATGGATGAACCATCACTCATACCACCGAGAATGCCGCCGGCATGGTTGGTTTTTTTAGAAATCTGACAATCATCCATATAGAATGGGTCGTTGTTTTCGGAACCATAAGCTGTGGCAACTTTAAATCCATCACCTATTTCGACACCTTTCACAGAGCCAATGGACATGATGGCTTTTGCAAGATTGGCATCCAGTTTTTCAAAGACAGGATCCCCGAGGCCAACAGGGCTTCCGTTGATTTCACATTCGATAATTCCGCCAATGGAATCTTTGTCAGACATCATGTCTTTGAGAAGCTGTTCTGCTTCTGCAGCAGCAACGGCATCAGGCATATTTAATGGATTTGTATAGATTTTTGTAAAATCTTTTTTTTGAATGCAGACAGAACCAATGCTATAGGTGTAAGCCTGCAATGTAATTCCAAGTGTTTTGAGAAATTTGGATGCAATGGCACCGGCTGCAACACGTGCAATGGTTTCTCGCCCGGAAGAACGTCCTCCGCCACGGTAATCTCTAAATCCGTATTTTTCATCAAAGGTATAGTCTGCATGCCCTGGACGATAGTAACTGGCAATTTCAGAATAATCGGAAGAACGGGCAGTTTTGTTCCACACAAGCATAGAAATAGGAGTTCCGGTTGTCTTGCCTTCAAAAATACCGGAAAGAATCTCAACCTGATCGTCTTCATTACGTGGTGTGGAATAAGGGGATTCTCCAGGCTTGCGTCGATTTAAAAAAATCTGGATGTCTTCTTCGGAGAGAGGAAGACCTGCAGGGCATCCATCGACAACAACGCCCACTGCTTTTCCATGGGATTCACCCCAAGTTGTTATTTTAAATATATTTCCAATGCTTGATCCAAACATGTAAGTCACCTCGATGTATAATTTTTGTATTATTATAACGAATTTGATGAGGCGATGCAAGAATTAGAAAAAAATGATGAAAAATCAAAAAAAGTGTTTGACAAACTAAAAAATATGTGATAGAAATATATACATCAGTTTAACGTGTTAAATTGATAAAACGACTTGCGAAGCGGACTTACATGGATGGACTTGAATTTGACTTGCGAAGCGGACCTGAGAAATTGAGACACATGAAATGATGAAAAAGAGCTATTTGTAATTTGAGACGAATAGCTCTTTTTATTTTATGGGATGTTTTCTACAAAAAAATTTTCTGTGAAAGCACTTTGTTTAAAAAATATAATTTCATTATTGCTAAAATAATGGCTTATAGGTATACTAGTAGTGTTAGTCTAAAATTTGGATTCATTTGATGAGGGGGACCTTATGTATAAATTAATTACAACAGATGGACGAGCAAAACGTGCAGAATTTGAAACCGTACATGGCACAATTCAGACACCGGTCTTTATGAACGTTGGTACGATTGCAGCGATTAAAGGTGCTGTTGCAACGACGGATCTTCAGGAGATTAAAACGCAGGTGGAATTATCCAATACGTATCATTTGCATTTGCGTCCAGGCGATCAGGTTGTTAAAAAACTTGGCGGCCTTCATAAATTTATGAACTGGGATAAACCGATTTTAACAGACTCTGGTGGATTTCAGGTGTTTTCATTGACAAATCTTCGAAAAATCAAAGAAGAAGGGGTTTATTTTAACTCACATATTGATGGACATAAGATTTTCATGGGGCCGGAAGAAAGTATGCAGATCCAGTCCAATCTTGCATCAACCATTGCTATGGCCTTTGATGAGTGTCCACCAAGTAAAGCAACCAGAGAATATATACAGAAATCTGTAGATCGCACAACACGCTGGCTTCGAAGATGTAAGGACGAGATGGCACGTTTAAATAGTCTGCCAGATACGATCAACAAACATCAGATGCTTTTTGGTATTAACCAGGGTGGTGTTTTTACAGATATTCGTATTGAACATGCGAAAGCAATTGCAGAGTTAGATCTGGATGGATATGCTATTGGAGGTCTTGCAGTTGGTGAAACACATGAAGAGATGTATGAAGTTCTTGACGCAACGGTTCCTTATCTTCCACAGAATAAACCAACATATTTAATGGGTGTAGGTACACCGGCGAATATTCTTGAAGCTGTTGATCGTGGTGTCGATTTCTTTGATTGTGTTTATCCATCAAGAAATGGTCGTCATGGACATGTATATACAAATCATGGCAAGTTAAATTTATTTAATGCGAAATTTGAATTAGATACACGTCCGATTGAAGAAGGATGTGGATGTCCGGCATGTAGAAACTATAGCCGCGCATATATACGACATCTCCTAAAAGCGAAAGAAATGCTTGGAATGCGTCTTTGCGTCTTGCACAATTTGTATTTTTATAATACAATGATGGAGGAGATTCGGGCAGCAATCGAAGAACATCGATATGCTGAATATAAAAAGTCAAAGCTTGCAGGCTTTGAGATGAAAGAGTAATCATTTTAGGAGGAAATAATCATGGGTGAAAATTACTGGTTATGGGTCGTTGGATTATTAGTTATTTACGGCGTCGTATTATACTTCTTATCCATTCGTCCACAGAAAAAGAAAGAAAAAGAGATGCAGGCTATGCTTGATGCGATTGAAGTCGGCGATAGTATTGAAACAACAGCAGGTTTCTTTGGTGTTGTCATTGATGTTAGCGGGGATATCTTAATCGTAGAATTTGGCGGAGACAGACATTGTCGTATTCCTATGAGAAAACAGGCAGTTGTTTCTATTGAAAAAGCAAATGCAGTTGAAGATTAATTAAAAATTAAGGAGTTTTGCGAAAGCAAAGCTCCTTTTTTGATGATATAAAAATATATTTGATGAAAGATTTTATAAAGAAGAACGTAATTGTTCCAATACATCATATGGAATCACGAGATTACCTCGTCCTTTTCCAATCTGAATATGCGGTTTAATATTTCCATGAAAATCCGATCCGCCGGAGTGAAGAAGTCCATATTGATCTGCAAGGCGTTTCATGTCTCTATGATCCGCATCGGAAAAAGTGCTGTAATAAGTTTCTATGCCTTGCAGGCCATAAGATTTCAATTCCTCGATACATTGAATAAGTTCAGAACGTGTGAATTTATAGGTCAACGGATGGGCCAGGATGGCTACACCACCATTATCTCGAATGGCACGAATGGCATCCTTTGGTGTTATGCCTGTTTTTTGTACAAAGAATGGCATGCCAGGAGAGAGATATTTGTCGAAGGCTTCATCGATGGAGTCTATATATCCTATGTGTAGAAGATAGCGGGCAAGATTGGCACGGGTAATGACACCGTCGCCTTCAAATGCACGCAGCTTGTCCATTGTAATATCTATGCCTGCAGCCTGCATTTTTTTTAGCATCCGTTGGTTTCTTTTCTCACGGATGTTACGAAAATCTTCCAGACGTGCATGGAGTTTTTGGTCATTGATGTTTAAAAATAATCCAACAATATGCACTTCAAGATTTTTATAAAATGCGGATAATTCAATACCTGGAATACATTCGATACCAAGTTGTCTGGCTGTATCCATGGCTTCTCTGACGCCATGGATCGTATCATGATCGGTCAGAGCAACGGCTGAAAGTCCGGCATCTTTTGCGGCCTGCATCACTTTTGAAGGACTAAGACTTCCATCGGATGCACAAGAATGGGTATGAAGATCAATACGCTGCATAGCTAAAACTCCTTTCATATATTTAGTATAGCATTATTTTCATAGAAATGACATATAGTTTATCAAGGATTTTGGACGAGGAAACGAATGAAAGACTATGCATGGTCGTTTATTAAAGCAATGATTTTAAGTTACATTTTATCGGCAGTGTCGCTCTTTGTCCTGGCGTTTCTTTTATATCAATGGGATATTAAGGAAGAACATTTACATTTGGGAATGCTTGGGATTTATGTGATTGCCTGTTTGGGCGGAGGTTTTTATGTCGGACGGAAAATACAAAAACGTCAGTTTTTATGGGGGTTGTTTGTAGGGCTTCTCTATTTTAGTATTCATATGGGTGGTGTGATCGCCATGGAGGGCATGTATTCAATGCATATTGTACCAACAACAGCATTGGCGCTTCTTTGTATGGGGAGCGGTATGATGGGGGGGTTGCTGAGTTAGAAAAAGTTATGATATTACAGTTTTAAAAAATACTTTTAAATCTGAAATAACTATGATATAATAAACCATGTTATATTAGACAAAGGAGGCCTTCTAATGAAACATATTAAATCTTTAAACACACGTTCCTTAAAGAATTCTATGGTTAAAGGCGGATGTGGCGAATGCCAGACATCTTGTCAGTCAGCTTGTAAAACATCCTGTACAGTAGGAAATCAGAGCTGTGAAAACAACAAATAATTCATAAGCAGCGGGTTAGTCAGCTAAGCCGCTGCTTTGTTATTCAGAGAGAGCAGAATAAGGAGAAATTTAAACGTGGTACATCAATATAAAAACAATGGATATAATATTGTGCTCGATGTGAACAGTGGTTCTGTTCATGTTGTTGACGATTTAGTATATGATATTATTGCTTTGTATGAACAGAATTCTTTGGAAGAAATCGTTGCAAAGCTTTCAGATAAATATGCAGAAACAGATCTTCGTGAAGCTTATGGAGAAATTGAAGAACTGGTTCAGGCAGAATGCCTGTTTACAAAGGATATTTATAGAGATTATATTTTTGATTTTAAACGCAGACCAACGGTGGTGAAGGCGTTGTGTTTACATATTGCTCATGATTGCAACCTTGCATGCAAATATTGTTTTGCGGAAGAAGGTGAATATCATGGACGCAGAGCCTTGATGAGTTTTGAGGTTGGTAAAAAGGCTTTGGATTTCCTTATTGCCAATTCGGGTTCCAGAAGAAATCTTGAAGTGGACTTTTTTGGCGGGGAACCGCTTATGAATTTTGACGTGGTGAAACAGTTAGTGGCTTATGGACGCGAACAGGAAAAACTTCACGACAAAAAGTTCCGTTTCACATTGACAACGAATGGTGTTCTTTTAAATCAGGATATCATTGATTTTGCCAACAAAGAAATGGGTAATGTGGTTTTAAGCTGTGACGGAAGAAAAGAGGTTAATGACTTTATGCGTCCATTCCGTGGAGGTCAGGGAAGTTATGATCGTATTATGCCTAAGTTTAAACAGGTAGCAGAGAGTCGTAATCAGAATAACTATTACATCCGTGGTACATTTACCCACTTTAACACAGATTTTGCAGCGGATGTCTTAAGCCTTGCTGATGAAGGTTTTAAACAGATTTCCGTGGAACCGGTTGTTGCACCAGATACAGAAGATTATGCAATTAAAGAATCCGATCTTCCAAAGATTATGGAAGAATATGATAAGCTTGCACAAGAAATGTTGAAACGTGAAAAAGAAGGTAAAGGATTTAACTTCTTCCATTTTATGATTGATCTTTCAGGTGGACCATGCGTGGCAAAACGTCTTTCGGGCTGTGGTTCGGGTACGGAATATCTTGCTGTGACACCTTGGGGAGATTTTTATCCATGTCATCAGTTTGTTGGTCAGGAAGAATTTCTTATGGGCAATGTGGATGACGGTATTGTCCGTAAAGATCTTCAGGATGAATTTAAGTGCTGTAATGTGTATGCACGCGAAAAATGTAACGAATGTTTTGCTAAGTTCTACTGCAGTGGCGGTTGTGCAGCGAATGCTTATAATTTCACAGGTAAGATTACAGAAACATATGATATTGGATGTGAAATGATGCGTAAACGTGTTGAATGTGCCATCATGTTAAAAGCAGCCAGAGCAGAGGCAGAAGAGAATTAAACTCAATAGAGTATGTTTAGATGACAGAGACTCTGCGGAATCATATTCCGCGGAGTTTTTTCATTATAAGAAACGAGGCAGTATGGAAAAATGGATGATGGCCGCAAAGAAGGCAGATTTTAACCAGATTGGACAAACATATCATGTAAGTCCGATACTGGCACGAATTATGGTGAATCGCGGATTAAAAACAGATGAAGAATTTCGAAAATATTTATATGGCAGCCTGGATGATCTACACGATCCGAAGATGATGAAAGATATGGTTAAAGGTGTCCGTCTTTTAACAGAATTTATTCGAAAAAAAGAAGAGATCTGTATAGCCAGCGACTTTGATGTAGATGGTGTTTTTTCGGGTTATATTTTATGGCAGGGTATTTGTAGTGCAGGAGGCAAAGCTTATGTCGAGGCACCGGACCGTGTCTGTGAAGGTTATGGACTTAATGAACGTATAGTTCGCGAAGCACATGAACGCGGAGCAAAGTGTATCTTAACCTGTGATAATGGCATTGCGGCACTGGATGCGATCACGCTTGCCAAGACGCTTGGAATGACGGTGATCGTTACAGATCATCATGAGGTCATTTATCGCAGTGAAATGGACGAAAATGGAAAAGAACAGCGCATATTTCAGCTTCCATGTGCGGATGCAGTGATTGATCCAAAACAGGAAGATTGTCCGTATCCGTTTAAAGGTCTTTGTGGAGCAGGTGTTGCTTATAAATTGATCGAATTATTATATGAAAAATTTGACATTCAAAAAGACAGATTATATGAACTGATTCCATTTGCAGCCATTGCGACAGTGGCGGATGTGATGGATCTGGTCGATGAGAATCGTATTTTAGTGAAACAGGGGCTAAAGCGTCTGGTAGATACAAAACATTTGGGATTACAGGCCGTTATACGACATAGTGGCCTGAATAAAGATTATATTTCAGCCTATCATATAGGTTTTGTGATTGGACCATGTTTTAATGCAGCGGGTCGTCTGGATTCTGCGGATATGGCGATTCGACTTTTGCAGACAGACAATGTGGAAGAAGCGGAGCGTCTGGCTGCAGAACTTGTTGAACTCAATCAGAGTCGTAAAGAAATGACAGTGCTTGGATATGAACGGGCTGTGGCAATGATTGAAGCCCAGCATTTGAATCAGGATCCGGTCATGATTCTGTGTCTGGAAGGATGCCATGAAAGTCTGGTGGGAATCATTGCCGGACGTCTGAAAGAGAAATATCATCGACCAGTGATTGTGGGGGTCGAAACGGAGTCTGGAATCAAGGCATCAGGGAGATCCATCGAAGCGTATCCGATGTATGAAAAATTGAATGCGTTCCGAGAATTATTTGAACGTTTTGGCGGGCACGCTATGGCAGCCGGAATGACTTTCAAAAAAGATAATCTTCCGATTTTAAGATCTGTATTAAATCAGAACTGTGGATTAACAGAGGAGAATTTGACACCGGTTATTCATATTGATGTGCCGATGCCTATCGATTATGTCAGTGAAAGTTTTATTCAGGAATTAGAGCTTTTGGAACCTTTTGGAAAAGCCAATACGAAACCGATTTTTGCGGAACGTCATTTTCAGGTGTTAAGAGCAACTGTTATTGGGAAGAATCGAAATGTATTAAAAATGCAAGTACGAAATGATACAGGTATTCGTATGGAAGCACTGTATTTTGGGGACATCGATCGATTTGACGCTTATGTGGAAGAACAATATGGTATTGAGAATAAAAAACGTATGTATGCAGGCGTGTCAAATCCTGTTGATCTGGCATTTACGTATTATCCATCTGTTAATGAATATATGGGACGCCGGACATTGCAGATTATTGTTCAGAATTTCCAGAGAATTCGACGTTAATTGTTGTTTTTTAGGGATTAGATGTGATACAATGAAAATTAACCTATCAGTTGAGGAGCGTGGGATTTGGGATGAAAAAAGTCGAAGATTATGTAGTAACGATTCCGGATTTTCCAGAACCGGGAATTATGTTTAGAGATGTAACAAGTGTTTTGCAGGATGCCGACGGTTTAGTGTTGGCAATCGATGAATTAATGAAGAAATTGGAAAGTGTAGAGTTTGATGTGATTGCCGGAGCAGAATCCAGAGGATTCATTTTCGGAATGCCTTTAGCATACAATCTCCATAAACCATTTATTCCAATCCGTAAAAAAGGAAAACTGCCTAGAGAAACGGTTTCCGTTTCCTATGCTTTAGAATATGGAACAGCAGAAATTGAAATTCATAAAGATGCAATCAAACCGGGACAGAAGGTTGTATTGATCGATGATCTTATGGCCACTGGTGGTACAGCAAAAGCCATGATCGAGTTGGTGGAAAGCCTTGGAGGGGTTGTTGTAAAGAATCTTTTCCTTATGGAATTGGCTGGCCTGAATGGCCGTGCGCAGCTTGAAGGTTATGACACGAGTTCCGTCATTGTATACGAAGGAAAGTAGGGATTTTATGCAGAAAGTTTATGATGTGGATATTATCGCGGATGATCGTGATAATCCTCATAAGAAAGATTTTATACCTCCCGAGATACTGTATGCGGAACTGATTGAAAAAGTAAAAAAATATCATCCTTCCGATGATGTGTCTCTGATTGAAAAAGCGTTTAACATTGCTAACGTGGCACATGAAGGACAGCTTCGTAAATCCGGTGAGCCTTATATTATTCATCCGATTTGTGTTGCAACGATTCTTGCAGATTTGGAATTGGATAAAGAAACGATTGTTAGTGGTCTGCTTCACGATGTTGTGGAAGATACGATCATGACATTGGAAGAAATTTCGGAACAGTTTGGTCATGAGGTAGCTATTATTGTTGATGGTGTTACCAAATTGGGTCAGTTATCTTATTCTCCGGATAAAGTAGAAGTTCAGGCAGAAAATCTTCGAAAGATGTTTTTGGCGATGGCGAAAGATATCCGGGTTATTTTGGTTAAGCTTGCCGATAGACTTCATAATATGCGCACACTGCAGTTCATGAAGCCGGAAAAGCAGAAGGAAAAAGCGCGTGAAACCATGGATATTTATGCGCCGATCGCTCAGCGTCTTGGTATTTCTAAAATTAAGATTGAGCTGGATGACTTGTCTCTTCGATATTTGAAACCAGATGCTTATTATGATCTTGCCCACAATATTGCTTCTAAAAAAAGTGAGAGAGAAGCATTTGTCCGATCGATTGTTGATGAAGTGGAGAAACATATGCAGGATGGAGGCATTGAAGCTGAAGTTACAGGTCGTGTCAAACATTTCTTTAGTATTTATCGAAAGATGGTGAATCAGGATAAGACACTGGAACAGATTTATGACTTGTTTGCTGTACGTATTATTGTAGATTCTTTAAAAGACTGTTATGCGGCACTTGGTCTGATCCATGAAATGTATACACCAATTCCGGGACGTTTTAAAGACTACATTGCTATGCCAAAGTCTAATATGTATCAGTCTTTGCATACTACATTGATTGGGCCAACCGGTGTACCATTTGAAATTCAGATTCGTACATTTGAAATGCATAAGACGGCGGAATATGGTATTGCGGCTCATTGGAAATATAAAGAAGATCCGAATGGAAAGAATGTGGAAAACAGTGAAGAGGCCAAACTTACATGGCTTCGTCAGATTCTTGAATGGCAGAGGGATATGTCTGATAATCAGGAATTTATGGGGATGCTTAAAAATGATTTGGATTTATTCTCTGAAAGTGTTTACTGTTTTACACCAACCGGTGATGTGAAGGAAATGCCTGCAGGTTCCACACCGATTGACTTTGCTTATAGCATTCATAGTGCGGTAGGTAACAAGATGGTAGGTGCCAGAGTCAATGGAAAGCTTGTAACCATCGATTATAAGATTAAAAATGGCGATCGTATAGAAATTATTACATCGCAAAACTCAAGAGGTCCGAGCCGTGACTGGTTGAATATTGTTAAGAGCACTCAGGCAAAGAACAAGATTAATCAGTGGTTTAAGACCGAGTTCAAGGCAGATAATATCCAAAAAGGAAAAGATCAGCTTGAACGCTATTGTAAAGCTAAAGGTATCGTTATAGGCGATATCATGAAGAACGAATACATGGAGAGTGTTATTCGTAAATATGGTTTCCGTGACTGGGATGCAGTCCTTGCAGCGGTTGGTCATGGAGGCTTAAAAGAAGGTCAGGTTATCAACCGTTTGGTTGAAGAAGATAATAAGAAGAAAAAGAAAAATGTGACAGATACACAGATTCTTAAAAATATTGCAGAAGTGAACAAGAAACCACAGGAAAATCGTTCGGGAAAAAAGGCGAAGAGTGGTATTGTTGTTCGTGGTATTGATGATGTGGCTGTTCGTTTTTCGAGATGTTGTAATCCGGTTCCAGGTGATGAGATCATCGGTTTTGTTACCCGCGGTCGTGGGGTATCCATTCATCGTACAGACTGTGTCAATATGATCAATATCAGCGAAGCAGATCGAGAACGACTTCTGGATGCGGAATGGCTTGCCAGTGAAGATGAGTCTACAGGTAAGTTATACAGTGCTGAAATTAACATCTATGTTACTGACAAAGTCGGCGTATTGGTGGATGTGGCCAAAGTTCTTCAGGAAAATGAAATCAATGTGACCGCCATGTCCAGCCGTGCAGCAAAGAATAACACGGCAACTATCAGTGTCAGCTTTGAAGTACGCAGTGTAACTCAGTTAAACAAAGTGATTGATAAGCTGAGAAATCTTGAATGTGTTTATGACATTGAACGAACAACAGGAGGTTGATCCCATGAATATTGCAATCCGAATGATGGTCCTTGGACCTGTTCAGACTAATTGCTTTTTCTTAATCAATGAAGATACAAAAGAAGTGCTGATCATTGATCCGGCAGATCGTGCACAGCGTATTATCGAATGGATAAACAGTGAACATCTGAAACCGGTTGCCATTTTACTTACACATGGTCATTTTGATCACATTTTGGCAGTAGATGCGGTAAAAAAAGAATACGGTATTTCTGTATACGCAAGTCGTGATGAGGTGGAAGTATTGGCGAAGCCGCAATTGAATGTTTCAACGATGATGGGTATGCGTTTGTCTATGCAGGCAGATGAACTTTTTAAGGATGGTGACATTCTTGAGCTGGCTGGCATGAAACTTCAGGTTATTGCTACACCGGGTCATACCATCGGCAGCGTGTGCTTCTATCTTGAAGAAGAAAAGATGCTCATCAGTGGAGATACACTTTTCTGTGCTTCCGTCGGACGTACAGATTTTCCAACAGGAAGCAGCCGTCAATTGGTTGAATCCATCAAAACACGTCTTTTTGTATTGCCGGATGATACTGCTGTATTCCCAGGCCATAATGATATGACAAGTATTGGTTATGAAAAGTTACACAATCCATTTATTTATTAATGAGTGATGTAAAACGATGATGAATTTAATTTTAAATGAAGAACGTTATGAAAACGACATTCGAGCTCTCCTCATGGCATTTTACCATGGGGAGAAAATTTTCGTTCAGAAAAAACAATTGAATGGGGATACAACGGACCATTCGATAAAACCTATGGATGAAAACGAAAAAGATGGGATGACTTTAGAGGTCCTTTATGAAGGTGAAGGCATGCATCTGTCCATGTATGATGTGGATGGTCATCTTTTTGCAGAAGAACAGATAGAGTATATGCCGGAAGATCGAAAAGAAGGCAAGAACTGCTTAAAAACGCATTTGTATGATTTACTTTCTAAAGTGACAGGAAAGACATTGCCATGGGGAACGCTTACCGGCATTCGTCCGACGAAGATTCCAATGGCATTCTTAGATGAAGGGAAAACCAGAGCCTATGGCGAGGATCATTTGCGTCAGGTATATAAAGTTTCCGAAGAAAAAATCCGCCTTTGCAGTCAGGTTGCTGTGAATGAGAAGAAGATTCTGGAAAGTGTGGATTTTAATAATTCTTATAGTTTATATGTGGGTATTCCTTTCTGTCCAACGATTTGTCTTTATTGTTCTTTCTCGTCGTATCCATTAAATGTATGGGCGAATAAGGTTGACGATTATCTGGAAGCGTTATCTAAGGAAATATGTCAGATCAGTGGCATGTTAAAAGGAAAGAAGATGACAACTGCTTATATGGGCGGTGGGACACCAACGTCGTTAAATGCGGAACAGATGGATCGTTTATTGACAACACTGGAAGAATATTTTGATTTAAATCCTGTTCGAGAATTTACCATTGAAGCCGGAAGACCGGATAGTTTTGATCTTGCAAAACTGCAGGTTATGAAAAAACATGGAATCGAACGTATTTCCATCAATCCACAAACATTAAATCAGAGAACTTTGGATGTGATTGGTCGTCGTCATACGGTTGAAGATGTGGAAAAAGCTTTTGAAATGGCGAAAAAAGTAGGATTTTCTAATATTAATATGGATCTGATTCTTGGTTTGCCAGGGGAAACGGCAGAGGATGTGGCACATACTTTGGACGGTGTGCGTGCCATGGGACCGGAAAGTATGACGGTACACTCGCTGGCTGTAAAACGTGCATCCAGACTGAATCAGAATCTTGAGCTGTATCCACCGGCACCGGTTGAAGAAGTCAACAAGATGATTCATATGTCTTGGCAGCAGGCAGAAGCTATGGGGATGGAGCCTTACTATCTTTATCGACAGAAAAATATGGCAGGCAATCTTGAAAATGTTGGTTATGCCAAACCAGGTAAAGAATGTCTTTACAACATTTTAATTATGGAAGAAAAACAAAGCATTGTGGCCTTGGGAGCCGGTGGCTCTACCAAAGTGGTTTATCCACAGGAAAATCGAATCGAACGTATTGAAAATGTAAAAAGTGTTAAAGATTACATTGAACGTATTGATGAGATGATTGGTCGAAAAGCAAAGAACTTTCAATTGTAAAATGGAAGGTCGGAATTTGTCGAAAAATACCGAAGAATGATTTTCTATAATAAAATAAAAAAGGGTATACCCGCCCGTAACCCTTGAGCTGTTCTTACGAGAAAACATGCTGTTTATTGTGAGAACAGCTTTTATTATGCATCCTTCGACATTGTCTGGTCAAAATGAGACTAAAAAATATCGAAGGATCGCTTGATTTGTCGATGGATGATAATTGCACAAATATTCACTCGTGGTATAATAGTCTCATCTTAAATGATATATCATTCTAAAGATACATTTCTAAAGTTTCATTTCTGAAACGTTTTCCCTTTTAATGCATTAAAAAGAATAGAGAACCAATGATTATAGGAGGAAAATAAGTGGCAAAAGCACGTTTTATGATCATGTTGGAAAATTACGAAAATAATAAAGAGGCACTGGAAACCGGACCGTATATTCGTCAATTGGATTTGGCAATGAGTTGCAGTCAGGTGGTTGTTTTAGATACAAAAGAGATGTTTACATGTCGTGTGACGTGGGATATGCTCCGGCTATGGGACATGTCTCCGGAAAGCCTTTTTGAGTATGCAGGAGAGGATTCGAGAGAATATCTGCCACCAACCATTGAACCTATGGAAGATGTGATTAAAGGATATCTTGTTGAAGAGTATTATGAAAAAACAAGGGATAATCTTGAAGAAGCTATGAAGAAAGCGGAAAAAGAATATATCAAATTATTTGGAATAACGCAAGGGGAGGCACCCAGAGTTTATGTGATCAGTAATGAATGTCGTATTCAGGGTTCTGCCGTTGTGTTTTATACAGATGTGTTAAAGAAATTAGCGGATAAAACAGCAAGTGATCTGATTTTGTTGCCGAGCAGCGTTCACGAGTGGCTGGCGATCCAGGCGGATCAAGCCGGACCACTGGATGAATTAAAATCCATGGTGTATGATGCGAACCGTTTTGTTGTTCGTGAGTGTGAAGTGCTTTCGGATTCAGTGTATTACTATTCAAGAAAAAATGATGTCATTGAAATTATGGAACAGGATTTAGATAAAGGCTGAAAAGAGGGAATGTACCGTCAGAATATGGTCAAAACACTAGACAAAAGCGGGCATAATTGCTAAAATACTATCTGATAATGCCGTACTCTGCCAAGATGCAGGGGACGTTGGTATAAATTGGAGGAATGAAAATGATTACACAGAGACCGAAGGGTACACAGGACTGGTATGGCATTGACATGCACAAGCGCACCATCATTGAAGCCACTGCCAGAGAATTATGTAAAGTATTTAATATTAAAGAAGTCATTACACCTGCATTTGAACATACAGTGCTTTTCCAGCGAGGCGTGGGAGAGACAACAGACGTTGTTCAGAAAGAAATGTACACATTTGAAGATAAAGGTCATCGAAGCATCACATTGAAACCGGAAGGAACTGCAGGGGCAATCCGTGCTTACCTTGAAAATAATATGTATGCAGATCCGGCACCAACAAAGTTATTCTATATGACACAGGCCTTTCGTTATGAACAGCCTCAGAGTGGAAGACTTCGTCAGCATCACCAGTTCGGTGTTGAATTCGTTGGTTCGAAAAGCCCTTTGGTTGAAGTTGAATTGATTTCTTTGATTACAACTTTTATCAAGAAGATTGGTTTAAAAGATGCAAAACTCCACATTAATAGTATTGGATGTCCGAATTGTCGTAAAACATACAATGATGCTCTTTTAGCTTATTTAAAAGAACATGAAGAACATCTTTGCCCAACATGTCGTGAACGTATGAAGAAAAACCCATTACGTGTTATTGACTGTAAAGTTCCAGATTGTAAAGAAATCGTTAAAGATGCACCACGTACAATTGAATATCTGGATGATGAATGTCGTGAACATTTTGAAGAACTTCAGAAGTTGCTTAATGAGTTAAATATTCCTTATGAAATCGATACAGGTATTGTTCGTGGTCTTGACTACTATACAAAAACAGTATTTGAATTTGTTAACAGTGACGGATTTACCCTTTGCGGCGGCGGCCGTTACGATAATCTGATTCATGAAATCGATGAAAAACAGAACATACCATCTGTAGGTTTCGGCATGGGAATTGAACGTATCCTCTATTTCCTTGATAAAGAGAATGTAGAACTTGAGCCAGAACCGGCGGTTGAACTTTATGTAGGTATTCTTGGTAAAGAAGCACGGGCAAAAGCTTATCAGCTGGTGAATGCACTTCGTATGTCCGGTGTGGTTGTTGAAACAGATTATATGGATCGAAGCGTGAAAGCTCAGATGAAATATGCGAATAAACTTGGTGCAAAACATACAGTTATTCTTGGTGAGAATGAATTAAACAGTAATGCAGCTAAGATTAAAAATATGGAAACCGGTGAGCAGACAGAAGTTGCACTTGATGCGATCGCTGCATACTTTACAAAATAACGAAGGAGAGAATATCATGTCTGAATCAATGAAAGGATTAAAGAGATCTCATCGCTGTGCAGAACTTTCTGCAGCTAACGTTGGTGAAGTTGTTACTGTCATGGGATGGGTACAGAAAAGCCGTAATAAAGGTGGTATTATATTTGTCGATCTGAGAGACCGAAGCGGCCTTCTCCAGATTATCTTTGAAGAAGCAGATGCGGGTGCTGAGAACTTTGCAAAAGCAGAAAAACTTCGTGCAGAATTTGTCTGTGCGGTTGTTGGTAAAGTTGAAAGACGTGGCGGTGCGGTGAACACAAACCTTGCAACAGGTGAAATCGAAATCCGTGCAACAGAACTTCGTATTTTATCCGAAGCAGAAACACCTCCATTCCCAATCGAAGAAAACAGCAAAACAAAAGAAGATTTAAGATTAAAATATCGTTATCTCGATCTTCGTCGTCCGGATTTACAGCGCAACTTTATTATGCGCAGTAAAGCAGCAAAGGTTATCCGCAACTTTCTTGATGAAGAAGGTTTCTTAGAAATTGAAACACCAATCCTTGGAAAGAGTACACCGGAAGGTGCACGAGACTATCTTGTACCTAGCCGTGTTCATCCGGGAAACTTCTATGGTTTACCACAGTCTCCGCAGCTTTTCAAACAGTTGTTGATGTGCTCTGGTTATGACCGTTATTATCAGATTGCAAAATGTTTCCGTGATGAAGACTTGCGTGCCGATCGTCAGCCGGAATTCACACAGATCGATATGGAATTATCCTTTGTCGATGTGGATGATGTTATTGATGTCAATGAAAGACTTATGGCACGTCTCTTCAAAGAAATCATTGGTCTTGATGTTCCAACACCAATTCAGCGTATGACATGGCAGGAAGCTATGGATCGTTACGGTTCTGATAAACCGGATACACGTTTTGGTATGGAACTTATCAATGTAAGTGAAGTTGTTAAAGACTGTGAATTCGTTGTGTTTAAGGGCGCTTTAGAAGAAGGCGGTTCTGTTCGCGGTTTAAATGCTAAAGGTCAGGGCACTATGCCTCGTAAGAAAATCGATGCACTTGTTAAATTTGCAAAAGATTATGGCGCAAAAGGTCTTGCTTATATCGCAATTCAGGAAGATGGAAGTGTAAAATCTTCATTCTCCAAATTCATGAAAGATGAAGAAATGACAGCTCTTATCGCAGCAATGGGCGGCGAAAACGGTGACTTACTTCTCTTTGCAGCCGATAAAAACAGTGTTGTTTACAATGTACTTGGTGCACTTCGTCTTGAACTTGCTGAAAAGATGGAGCTTATCGATAAATCTAAATTTAACTTCTTATGGGTGACAGAATTCCCATTATTAGAGTGGAATGAAGATGAAAATCGTTTCCAGGCAATGCATCATCCGTTTACAATGCCTATGGAAGAAGATTTGCAGTATCTTGATTCTGATCCGGGAAGAGTTCGTGCAAAGGCTTACGATATCGTTCTTAATGGTACAGAAATCGGTGGCGGTTCTGTGCGTATTTTCCAGAACAATGTTCAGGAAAAGATGTTCGAAGTTCTTGGATTTGAAAAAGAAGATGCTTACGATCGTTTCGGTTTCCTTTTGAATGCATTCAAATATGGTGTTCCGCCACACGCCGGTCTTGCATATGGATTTGACCGTTTGATCATGATCATGGCTGGTATGGACAGTATTCGTGATGTTATCGCATTCCCTAAAGTGAAAGATGCGTCCTGTCTTATGACAGATGCACCAAATGTTGTTGATGCCGTTCAGTTAAAGGAACTTGGTATTGACATTGCTGAAGTTGAAGAAGAAAAAGAAGATGAATAGACAATATTCGTGAAAATATAAAAATAGTATTGCTGTGGCGGATTATTTGTGTTATCATGGTAAAGTGAAAAAACTTCACATTGTCAAAAAGACGGTGTATGACGAGACTAGGGAGGTATATTATGTACTCACTTGAAGAATTAAGAGCTGCTGATGCGCAGATTGCTCAGGCGATTGAAGATGAAGTCGCTAGACAGAATTCCCACATTGAATTAATTGCTTCTGAAAACTGGGTTAGCCATGCAGTAATGGCTGCTATGGGAAGTCCTTTAACCAATAAATATGCTGAAGGGTATCCTGCAAAACGTTATTACGGCGGATGTGAATGCGTTGACGTTGCAGAAAACCTTGCTATTGAACGTGCAAAAGAACTTTTTGGATGTGATTATGCAAACGTTCAGCCACATTCCGGGGCGCAGGCGAATATGGCCGTATTTTTCGCTATGTTAACACCGGGTGACACAGTGATGGGGATGAACTTAGATCACGGCGGCCATTTGACACACGGAAGTCCTGTCAATATGTCCGGTAAATACTTCAATATCGTACCTTATGGCGTCAACGATGAAGGATTTATTGACTATGATGAATTACGTCGTATCGCTTTGGAAGCGAAACCAAAGCTTATTGTTGCAGGTGCCAGTGCTTATGCGCGAACAATTGACTTTAAGAAATTCAGAGAAGTAGCTGATGAAGTGGGTGCGTATCTTATGGTGGATATGGCACATATTGCCGGTCTTGTTGCGGCAGGTCTTCATCCAAGTCCAATTCCATATGCAGATGTTGTGACAACAACAACACATAAGACACTCCGTGGACCTCGTGGCGGTTTGATCCTTGCCAACGAAGCAGCTGCTAAGAAGTTCAATTTCAATAAAGCTGTATTCCCAGGAATTCAGGGTGGTCCTTTGATGCATGTGATTGCTGCAAAAGCTGTATGTTTCAAGGAAGCTCTTACAGACGAATTTAAAGCATACCAGAAACAGATCATTAATAATGCGCAGGCATTAGCAAATGGATTAACATCCAGAGGTATTCAGATTGTATCCGGCGGCACAGATAATCATTTAATGCTTCTTGATCTTACAAATCTCGGTGTAACAGGTAAGCAGGCTGAAAAGATGTTGGATGAAGTTCATATTACATGTAATAAGAATACAATTCCGAATGATCCGCAGTCTCCATTCGTTACAAGCGGTGTACGTCTTGGTACACCAGCAGCGACAACACGTGGCTTGAAAGAAGCTGATATGGACGCCATTGCAGAAGCTATTGCATTGACTTTAAAAGATTTTGAAGCAAATAAAGATAAAGCAAAAGCAATCGTGGCAGAAATTGCAGCAAAATATCCATTAAATTAATCGAATAATATCAATAAAAATAAGGCTCCGGTTTTCCGGAGCCTTTGCTATTATTTAAAATTTTGATGATAGGTTTGTCGAAAATATTTTTAACGATATTGTTTTAACATAGAAAATCCACGTCCGCTGACTTCTTTTACATGGCTGATCACCATAAAACTTTCCGGATCGATGGTTCGGATCAGCTTTTCTACTTTTGGTAATTCTCGATTGGAAATGATACTTAAAACAATCTGAGTCTTATTTTGAAGATAACCGCCTTCTCCGTTAAGCATGGTTACACCTCGGTCAATCTGATTTAAAATAGCATGACGTATTTCTTCGGATTTATTGCTGACAACTTTAACTTCTGTACGCGTTGTTCCCATAAGTAACATCTTATCTAAAACGACTGTATATATTAAGAGTAAAACAATGCCATATAAGACATTTTCAATCGGACGGAATAAAAGCTGGCTTAGGATGATCAATGCATCAAACACATACATGCTGATGGATACCGGAATTCGAAACTTTTTTTGAAGGACAAGTGGTGGAATGTCCATACCTCCGGTTGAAGAACCGGAACGAATGACAATGCCGAGTGCGATACCGATACCAAATCCTGTAAAAATAGTATTGAGCAGTAAATCTTCTGTAAGAATCCGATCGCCAACGGTTCGGTTTAATAATTCCAAAAAAACCGGATAAAGAAAACTGCTGGCAATGGTTGTCACTGCAAACTGTTTTCCCAAGACAAAAAAGCCTATAAGCAACATAGCAATATTAAATCCCAATACAAAATGTGAAATAGGAATATTGCAAAAATGTTGAATTGTCAGGGCGATACCGGTTGTGCCTCCAGTGACAAGACCTGTTGGTAAAAGAAAAAGTTTCACTGCAAGGGCATATAAAAAGTTTCCAAGAATGACACATAGAAGTGACCATATCATTCGATATTTCGGATAAAGTTGACTCATGTTTATTTCTCCAAATGTTTTATATAGTAAAAAACCACGATTGAAAGAGATTTTCCCTAACAAACGTGGATCGAGGCATTTGCCTAATACGTTGCCATTATATAGAATATTTTTTTGTTGGTCAAGCCTGTGTGATAAAGCGGTAAGTCTGATAAAGTGATAGTAAGGAACAAAGAATTTAAAATGAATATATAAATGGAAATAATTTTGTAAATACATCTGTTTGAAACCAAAAAAGAATTCCAAAAGCCCGAAAAAAGCATTTCAAAGCTTTGAGAGGGCTTTTGGAATTCTAAAATTTAATAGCCGAGTTCTTCGCCTACAAGAATGATTTTAATTCTTCCTGCAGGTGCACTGCGACGTGTCACAACAAACTGGCTGCAGATACAATCCGGACTCATACAATCCATGCAGCGGCCTGTCTGAGTACAAGGTGTTTTTTTGTCCAGGCGGATTGTGTTCATTGGCGCTGCAGTGTTTCTTGCACGGTCAACAGCAGCATCAATATTATCAACAACTTTATTCATGCCTGCAATGATAATGACGTTTGCCGGTCCAAAGATTAAAGAAGCAACGCGGTTTCCGAAACCATCAATATTAAAAAGTTCGCCGTCCATCGTTATAGCATTGCTGCTCATAAAATAATAGTCGCACATATTCACTTTGCCAAAAAATTCACGTTTTTCTTCATCTGTTTTAGGAACTGTACGGTCAAGAACTACATAGTCACCAACTTTTAAAGCATCAATTAAGCCGATATCTGCGATGGTCATGGAACCGCCCCAGGATACGCTTGCACCAGGGGTGACAAAGCGAAGGGCTTTATTTAAAGCTTCTTCAGCATTATCGACATAATAAGCTTCCATGCCGCGTTTATCTAAGTTCTTGATTAAAGTTTCTGCTGCTGTTTCATAATATTTCTTTTTAGGACTCAATTTGATCACGCTCCAATTCTATTGATACAGACAGTATAACATGTTTGGATTCCCTGTCATAGAAAAAGTCCATATCTTTTGAAGAAAAAACAATACTTTTTCCATACAAAAAATCGTGATATAATATCTAAGCTTAAATTATGTTCATGTATATGAAATCTAATGGAGGTATAGACGCATTTATGTCTAAATCATTATATATTGCAGAAAAACCAAGCGTGGCACGAGAGTTTGCCAAAGCTTTAAATATAACAGGTAAAAGCTATGACGGTTACATGGAATCTTCAGATTCTGTGGTCACATGGTGTGTCGGACACTTGGTAACGATGAGTTATCCTGAAAGCTATGATCCGGCACTCAGACGCTGGACCTTAGAAACTCTGCCATTTATTCCAGGTGAATTTAAATATGAGATTATTGATTCTGTCAAAAAACAGTTTGAGATTGTCAGTCGTCTATTAAATCGTCCGGATGTGGATATAATTTATGTCTGCACCGACTCAGGACGGGAAGGTGAATACATTTATCGTCTTGTAGATCAGATGGCAAACGTACATGGAAAGATAAAAAAGCGTGTATGGATCGATTCACAGACAGAAGAAGAAATTCTTCGTGGTATCCGTGAAGCCAAAGACATTTCCGAGTATGATAATCTGGCAGCATCGGCTTATCTGCGTGCTAAAGAAGATTATCTCATGGGAATAAACTTTTCACGACTTCTTACATTAAAATACGGACCTTCAATTTCAAATTATTTAAAAACAAAAAGGACGGTGTTGTCTGTAGGACGTGTGATGACCTGTGTATTAGGCATGGTTGTTCGTCGAGAACGAGAAATACGGGCATTTGTAAAAACACCATTTTATCGTGTACTTTCCAAAGTAGAAGTTCAGGGGAAAGAAATCGAAGCTGAATGGAAAGCGGTGGAGGGATCCCGTTATTTTGGAACACCAGCACTTTATAAAGAGAACGGATTTAAGAAAAAACAGGATGCAGAAAATCTTATCGCCATGTTGGATGCAGAAGCACCACGTGCGATGGTGATTGATGACATTTCCAAAAAGAAAGAAAAGAAAAATCCACCGCTTTTATACAATTTGGCGGAACTCCAGAATGAATGTTCCCGAATGTTTAAACTAAGTCCAGATGAAACATTAAAAGTGGTTCAGGATCTTTATGAGAA
>JAFOYH010000101.1 GCA_017391465.1 Lachnospiraceae bacterium
AAATTATAATAAATTTCTCTTATTCAGAGCAATGGAGCCCAAGGAGCGATGATATTGCGGCAACCCCAGTGATGGAAGGTGCCTGCCGGAGCGAATGAATTCGAACAATAAGAGGATTTGATACTCAACATCAAGTCCGCTTTGTGCGGACTTTTTTTTCTAAAGAAATTCAACGAAATTTCTTTGATTTTGAATTGCGGTTTTATAAACATAGGTGAGATGAACAAAAAGGAGAAAAACATGGAAAGATTATTATTTACTTCTGAATCTGTTACTGAAGGCCATCCAGATAAGATTTGTGATGCTGTTTCTGATGCGATTTTAGATGCAATGCTCGAACAGGATCCAATGAGTCGAGTTGCTTGTGAAACATGTGCGACAACAGGACTTGTTATGGTTATGGGTGAAATTACATCCAAAGCAAGTGTAGATATCAGTAAAGTTGTGCGTGAAACAGTGAACGAAATTGGTTACAATCGCGGTAAATTTGGTTTTGATGCAGATACATGCGCGGTTGTCGTTGCATTGGATAAACAGTCTGAAGATATTGCTATGGGTGTAGATAAAGCACTTGAAGCAAAAGAAAATAAAATGACAGATGATGAAATTGAAGCTATTGGTGCTGGTGACCAGGGAATGATGTTTGGGTTTGCAACAAATGAAACCGAAGAATTTATGCCATATCCAATTGCATTGGCACATAAATTAGCAAGACGTTTGACAGAAGTTCGTAAGAATGGCACATTGCCATATCTTCGTCCGGATGGAAAAACACAGGTAACGGTAGAATATGGTGAAGACGGAAAACCAGCACGTCTGGATGCGGTTGTTCTTTCCACACAGCATGATCCGGATGTGACACAGGAACAGATTCATGCGGATATTCGTGAACATGTTTTTGCACCGGTACTTCCTGCAGATATGATCGATGATCAGACAAAATTCTTTATTAATCCAACAGGTCGTTTTGTTATTGGAGGTCCACACGGAGATAGTGGTTTGACAGGCCGTAAGATTATTGTTGACACATATGGCGGATATGCACGTCATGGCGGCGGTGCATTTTCCGGCAAAGACTGTACAAAAGTAGACCGATCAGCTGCTTATGCAGCACGTTATGTTGCTAAAAATATCGTTGCAGCAGGTCTTGCAGATAAATGTGAAATTCAGCTTTCTTATGCAATCGGTGTGGCACAGCCAACATCCGTCATGATTGACACATTTGGCACAGGTAAAGTGTCTGAAAGCAAATTAGTAGATATTGTACGTGAGAACTTTGATCTTCGTCCTGCTGGAATCATCAAAATGTTGGATTTGCGCCGTCCAATTTATAAACAGACATCGGCATATGGACATTTTGGACGTAATGATTTGAATCTTCCATGGGAAAAGACAGATCGTGCAGAAGCACTTAAAAAATATTTATAATATCCTCTGCTTGACAACAGAATTAAAGGAGGGAACAAAATGCGGTTGGCAACACGGATGAAAATGACATATGTCATTGTGTTTTTTTTGCCGATGATATTGTTGATACTTACATTTTTTTGCCTGGGCAGTATTGAGTTAAAAAAACTTGAGGAACGTTATGGCATGCAGGATGCAAGTGTAACTATGCTTTTTGATCCTTTTGAAATGCTGGAAAATATGTCCGGTCATTTAAATAGAGAATTGAAACAGACGATCGAGAATGAACCGAAGAAGATGTTGGATCTGTCCTATTTGGAAAAGATGAATACAAATTTTCAGGAAACAGCGTCTTTTTTATCAGTGTTAAAAGACGGGAAAGTGTATTATTCGGGAATAGAAGATTTTGATCCCATTGTCTATGCGGAAATAAAAGAAGGTTCTTTGGTGACTGGAAGCAGACCATATCATTTAAAACAGATATCCTTTCGATTTGAAGATGGTTCGGATGGGACCGTACAAATTTTTACGCCTGTATCTGAAGTTATGGGTCAGGTCAAAGGTGTGGTGGCAAAGATTTTGGTCAGTGGTGTGATCGTTTTGCTTCTGGTTGTTGCATTGGCCTTTGTCTGGCTCTATCAGGGGATTGTACAGCCTTTGGAAAAATTGAAAAAGGCAGCTGTGAATATTCAAAATGGAAATCTGGATTTTAATGTTATTGCAGATACGGAAGATGAAATCGGAGAAGTGTGTACAGCTTTTGAAGATATGCGAGTCAAATTAAAAAATCAGATCGAAGTCAGCATGCAGTACGAGAAAGACAATAAAGAACTGATTAGCAATATTTCACATGATCTGAAAACGCCGATAACGGCTATTAAGGGTTATGTTGAGGGGATTCGCGATGGCGTGGCGGATACACCGGAAAAGATGGATCGATATATTCGGACGATTTACAATAAAGCGGCCGATATGGATAAATTGATTGATGAATTGTTTTTGTATTCGAAGCTGGATAGCAATTCGATGAATTACAGCTTTGCAAAACTGAATCTGAATGCCTATTTTGAAGATTGCGCGGATGAAATATCTATGGATCTGGAAGCTAGAGGGGTTGCTTTTGATTATCGAAATGATGTATCTAAAGATACGATTATCATTGCAGATCCAGAACAGTTAAAACGTGTCATCAACAATATTGTTGGGAACTCTGTCAAATATATGGCGGCACGACCGGGACGTATAGGTATTCATATTTTGAACGAGCCGGAATTTGTTCAGGTAGAGATTTGGGACAATGGTAAAGGTATTGCAAAAAAAGAACTGCCGCGTATTTTCGAACGCTGTTATCGAACGGATGCATCAAGAAATTCCTCGAAAGGCGGAAGTGGGCTTGGACTTTCAATTGCAAAAAAAATTATAGAAGAACATGGCGGCAAGATATGGGCCAATAGTGTCGAAGGGGAAGGGACAACAATAAGCTTCGTTTTACGTAAATACAAGGAGTGTGTAACCTATGAGTAAAATACTTATAATCGAAGATGAAGTGAGTATTGCAGAACTTGAAAAAGATTATCTGGAATTAAGCGGCTTTGAAGTGGACATGGAACATAATGGTGATATGGGGTTGGAAAAGGCTTTAAATACAGAATATAATCTGATTATTCTTGATTTGATGCTTCCTGGTATGGATGGTTTTGAGATTTGTCGCAGAATACGTGAACATAAAAATATTCCGGTTCTTATGGTGTCTGCAAAAAAAGAAGATATCGATAAAATCCGGGGGCTTGGAATGGGAGCAGATGACTATATTACAAAACCATTTAGTCCGAGTGAACTGGTGGCCCGAGTGAAGGCGCATTTGGTGCGCTATGAGCGGCTGATTGGCAGTGCTGTTCGAAGTAATGAAGTCATCGAAATTCGAGGATTGAAAATTGATAAAACAGCACGTCGTGTGTATGTAAATGGTGAAGAAAAAGCATTTACTACAAAAGAATTTGATCTTCTGACATTTTTGGCGGAAAATCCAAATCATGTGTTTAAAAAAGAAGAACTGTTTAATAAAATCTGGGATATGGAATCTTTGGGAGATATTGCGACTGTCACAGTACATATCAAAAAGATTCGTGAAAAGATTGAGTTTAATACATCCAAACCACAGTATATTGAGACAATCTGGGGAGTTGGATACAGATTTAAAGTATGATGAATGTAAATATTCTTTATGAAGATAAAGACGTTATTGTTTGTGTAAAACCAGCGGGAATGCCCTCTCAGGCAGAGAGATCATCGTCTATGGATATGGTAAGCTGGTTGAAAAATTATTTATCAAAAAAACAGGGGGACGCACGTTGTGGCGTTCCCTATGTGTCTGTTGTGCATCGACTGGATCGACCGGTTGGCGGGGTTATGGTGTATGCGAAAACAAAAAAAGCAGCGGAAAATTTAAGTCGGCAGTTTTCGGAACATCATACAGAAAAAAAGTATTTGACAGTGCTGACCGGAAATATGCCTTTCGCGGAAGGAACTTTGGAGCATATGCTTTTGAAAGATGGAAGGACAAACACATCATCCGTTGTTTTAACAGGCGGTAAAAAAGCAAAACTGGATTACAAGGTCCTTGAGGTGAAAGATGGACGCAGCCTTGTAATGGTTACACTGTACACTGGAAGGCATCATCAGATTCGTGTACAGATGTCTGCAGTGGGAGCAGGGATTTTTGGTGACATGAAATATAATCGGGAAAGAACTTCACAGTGGCAGAAAGAACATACATCTCGAGTACGTCAACCGGAATTATGCCTGTTTTCGTGTGAACTTGCATTCGATCATCCGATAGACCACAGACGGATGTGTTTTAAAGTTTTACCCGAGTCCGGATGTATGACTATTGACGAATGGGAAAGTTTATCTTACTATGAATAGAGAAAATAAAAGGAGACTTGTGTCATGGCTAAGGAAAAGAAATTAGTTGAAGCGATTACTTCTATGGAAGAAGATTTCGCACAATGGTATACAGATGTTGTTAAAAAAGCAGAGCTTGTAGATTATGCAAGCGTAAAAGGATGCATGGTGATCAAACCTGCAGGTTATGCAATCTGGGAAAATATTCAGCATGAATTAGATCGTCGTTTTAAAGAAACTGGCGTAGAAAATGTATACATGCCGCTTTTTATTCCAGAAAGCTTATTACAGAAAGAAAAAGATCATGTTGAAGGATTTGCACCGGAAGTTGCATGGGTAACCCATGGTGGACTTGAACCACTTCAGGAAAGACTTTGTGTACGTCCAACTTCTGAAACATTATTCTGTGATTTTTATGCAAGAGATATCCAGTCTCATAGAGATTTACCTAAATTATACAATCAGTGGTGCAATGTTGTGCGTTGGGAAAAAACAACACGACCATTCCTTCGTTCCAGAGAATTTTTGTGGCAGGAAGGACATACAGCACATGCGACAGCAAAAGAAGCAGAAGAAAGAACAGAACAGATGCTTAATCTTTATGCAGATTTTTGCGAAGAAGTGTTGGCGATTCCTGTAGTACGTGGACGTAAAACAGATAAAGAGAAATTTGCAGGTGCAGAAGCTACATATACCATTGAAGCTTTAATGCATGACGGTAAAGCACTTCAGTCTGGAACAAGCCATAACTTTGGTGATGGATTTGCAAAAGCCTTTGGTATCCAGTATGCAAATAAAGATAATAAACTTGAATATGTACATCAGACTTCATGGGGGATGACAACACGTTTGATCGGTGCCATTATTATGGTTCATGGTGATGATTCCGGTCTTGTACTCCCGCCAAGAATTGCACCTACACAGGTGATGATTATTCCAATCCAGCAGAAAAAAGCAGGTGTACTTGAAAAAGTATACGAAATCAAAGATATGCTTAAAGGTTGCCGTGTTAAAGTTGATGATACAGATAAGAGTCCGGGATGGAAATTCTCCGAAGCAGAAATGCGTGGTATTCCAGTAAGAATTGAAATTGGTCCAAAAGATATCGAGGCTGGACAGGCAGTCATTGTTCGTCGTGATACACGTGAAAAGCAGATTGTACCATTTGCAGAACTTTCACAGAAGGTTGAAGAAACATTAGCTGCAATGCAGGTTGAAATGCTTGAAAGAGCAAAAGCTCACAGAGAAGAACATACATTTACAGCACGTGATTATGCAGAATTTAAAGATATCGTGGAAAATAAACCAGGATTCGTTAAGTCCATGTGGTGTGGCGATGAAGCATGTGAAAACATGATTAAAGAAGAGACCGGAGCAACTTCCCGTTGTATGCCATTTGCACAGGAACATCTGGCAGATACTTGTGTCTGCTGTGGTAAACCAGCAAAAATAATGGTATATTGGGGCAAAGCATATTAAAGAATAGGACTGATTTTTGTGGAGAAATCCTATGAAAAAGTAGTTGATTTCGTTCAGGAACAGATTTTAGATGGTGTTTATCGGGCGGGGGATAAGCTTCCGTCTGAACGAGAGATGGCTTTGCAATTGAATGTAAGCCGTACATCTGTTAGAGAAGGAATCCGTATTTTGGAACAGATGGGAGTCTTATCTTGCCAGCAAGGGTCAGGAAATTATATTACCGGAGATTTTGAAAATACATTAATCCGTGTTATGACCCTGATGTTTGCCGTGGAAGGGACAACTTATCGCGAAATCACAGAATTCCGTTTTGCGTTAGAGTATCAGGCTTTATCATTGGCGATTCATAATGCGACGGATGAGCAGATTGCGGAGATGGAATATCATATGAGTATGTTGGAGACTGCTCAGGAAGAAAATGTTCGATCAAAACATGATAAAAGAATACATTATTTACTCGTAGAAGCATCACATAATAACTATCTGATTGTTAATTTTTTAGCACTAACTCAGGTGCTGGACAAATATGTAAAGGATATGCGTGTGCGTATTTTAAAGGATGAGAAGAACCGGGAAGGGCTGGTGGCATCTCATAAAGATTTGATCCGAGCAGTGTGTCAAAAAGATATTCATATGGGGCAGGATGCTTTGAATCGGCATTTTGTCTATATTTATAATTATTTGGATAGTTAAAATAAAAGTGTATGATGACCTTGATAACAGGAATTATCATACACTTTTTCATTGTTAAAAACATAGCATATATTGTTAAGAAATAAACAAATATTTTGTGCGAAAGTATGATAAAAGAATCTGTTACACTTAAAATAACTGTGCAATGCTTATAAAAAACAGGGCTCAAAAGCGGTTAAAAACGGTAAAAATGACTTGACAAATGGTCCTATGTATTTTATCATGGTCATATAAATGGTAGGACCACTTGGCTCATTTTATGACCAATTTTATTATTCATGGTTATTGTGTACGATGTGTGCAATACAAAATATATAAGCAAAGGGTTCTTATTAAAGGATTAAGGAGGAATGTAAAAATGAGTGCATACGGAAAAGTAACTCCAGAAATCGTTGAAAAATTTAAAGAAATCGCTCCGGGTCGTGTATACGTTGGCGAAGAAATCAATGACGATTTCACACATGATGAGATGTCTATCTATGGTAAAGCAATGCCAGAAGCAGTTATCGATGCTTTGACAACAGAAGAAATCTCCGCTATTATGAAAATTTGTTATGAAAACACTATCCCAGTAACACCTCGTGGTGCTGGTACAGGTCTTGTTGGTGCTTGTGTACCTATCGCTGGTGGTATCGTTATCAATACAACAAAAATGAACAAAATCCTTGAATACGATTTAAACAACTTTGTTGTTAAAATTCAGCCAGGTGTTCTTTTGAATGACCTTGCAGAAGACTGCGTAAGCCGTGGTCTTATGTATCCACCAGATCCAGGCGAAAAATTCGCAGCTGTTGGTGGTAACGTTTCTACAAACGCTGGTGGTATGAGAGCTTGTAAATATGGCGCTACAAGAGATTATGTACGTGCTATGACAGTTGTTCTTCCAAACGGCGATGTTACAAAATTTGGTAGCACAGTATCCAAAACATCTTCCGGTTACTCTTTAGTTAACTTAATGGTAGGTGCTGAAGGTACTCTTGGTATCATCACAGAATTAACATTGAAAATCATTCCAGCTCCAAAGGCAGTTATTTCTTTAGTAATGCCTTTCGAAACATTATCTGACTGTATCTCTACAGTTCCATTATTCAAGAAAAACAATCTTGATCCTCAGGCTCTTGAATTCATGGAAAAAGCTATCGTTGAAAAATCTGAAAAATACATCGGCAAAGCTGTATATCCAAAACAGATTGAAGGCGTTGATGCAGGTGCATACCTTCTTGTAACATTCGATGGCAAAGACATGGAAGAACTTGAAGTTATCATGGAACAGGCAGCTGAAATCGCTCTTGAAAATGGCGCAATGGACGTTATCGTAGCTGATACACCACCTAAGATTAAAGATGTATGGGCAGCTCGTAGCTCCTTCCTTGAAGCTATCAAACATGAAACAAACTGGAAAGATGGTCTTGAACTTCTTGACGAATGTGACGTTGTTGTTCCACTTGACCAGATTGCTCCATATGTTGAATACGTATATGGTGTTGGCGAAAGATTAGGCCTTCAGGTTGAATCCTTCGGTCATGCAGGTGATGGTAACCTTCATATCTACGTTATCGGTGATGATCAGATCAGCGTAGAAGACTTCAAGAAGAGTGCAGACGAATTCTTCGATGAAATCTATCCAGAAGCTACACGCGTTGGTGGTTTGGTATCTGGTGAACATGCTATCGGTTCTGGTAAACTTCCATACCTTTACCAGGCAGAAGGTGAAATCAACATGGCTCTCATGATGGGCATCAAGAAAGTATTTGATGACAAGTTAATCATGAACCCAGGTAAAGTTTGTCATAAACTGTAATTTATAAAATTTTTTATAAATCATTTAATATTACTTTTTATTTATAATTTAAAGGAGGGCTTAAATTATGTTTTTCCATTTTAATGAAGAAGAACAGGAAATTCTTGCAATGTTAGAGGACTTCGCGGTTAAAGAAGTTAAACCTATTGCTGCAGAAGTTGATGAAGAAGAAAGATTCCCTATCGAAGCACGTGAAAAACTTGCTGAAATGGGTATGATGGGTATGTACTTCCCAGAAGAATACGGCGGATCCGGCCTTAGCTACCTTACATACATCGGTGTATGTGAAAAATTAGCTGAGTACTGTGCTACAACATCTATTATGTTATCTGCACACGAATCTCTTTGCTGCTGGCCAATCTTCCAGTTCGGTACAGAAGAACAGAGACAGAAATACCTTGCTCCACTTGCTTCTGGTGAAAAATTAGGTGCTTTCGCACTTACAGAACCAGGCGCTGGTACAGATGCTTCCATGCAGAAATCCACAGCTATCGATAAAGGTGACCACTACTTATTAAATGGTTCCAAGATCTTCATCACAAACGCTGGCTATGCAGATATCTTCGTTATCTTCGCTAAAACAGATAAAGAAGCTCCTGGCACAAAAGGTATCTCCGCTTTCATCATCGAAAGAGGAACACCTGGATTCGAAATCAGTGGACATGAAAAGAAACTTGGTATCCGTGGTTCTTCCACATGTGAACTTATCTTCAACGATGTAAAACTTCCAAAAGAAAACTTACTCGGTGGCGAAGGTAAAGGTTTTGGTATCGCTATGCAGACACTTGATGGTGGACGTATCGGTGTCGCAGCTCAGGCTGTTGGTATTGCTCAGGGTGCTATTAACGAAGCAGTTGCTTATGTTAAAGAACGTAAACAGTTTGGCAAACCAATCTGGGCATTCCAGAATACACAGTTCCAGTTAGCAGATATGCAGACTAAAGTTGATGCAGCTCGTCTTCTTCTCTACCGTGCAGCTCAGGCTAGACAGGACGGCGAAAAATACAGCCACTTAGCAGCTATGGCTAAATTATTTGCAGCTGAAACAGCATCTGACGTAACACGTCGTTGTGTACAGCTCGCTGGTGGATACGGATTCTCTCGTGACTATCCATTCGAACGTATGATGCGTGATGCTAAGATCACAGAAATCTACGAAGGTACATCTGAAGTTCAGAGAATGGTTATCGCAGGCTGGATCGGAGCTACAAAATAATTTTTATTTGTGATACATATCATAAATCAAAAAGGACATTGTCCAGATTCTTAAAATGATTGAATCATTAAAGAATAATTAAAAAAATTATAAGACTGGTGTGCAGGATTTATCTACACACCAGTTGTCTTATTATGTAAAATTTAAAAAGGAGAGTACAACAAAATGGAAATATTAGTTTGTATTAAACAGGTGCCAGACGATTCCGTAAGTGTTAAAATGAATCCAGCAACAGGCGCTCCTGACCTTGCAAGCATTACACCTATCGTTAATGCATTTGACACATATGCCCTTGAAATGGCAACACGTTTAAAAGAAGCAGTAGGCGGCACAGTTACAGTTGTTTCTGTAGGTGCAGATGCTAAAGATGCAATCAAATCCTGTCTTGCAGTAGGTGCAAGCAATGGTTATGTTGTAACTGATGAAGCTAACGATACAATCAGCACAGCTGATGCATTAGCTAAAGCAGTTGCTAAAATTGAAGAAGCACAGGGCGTTAAATTTGATATCGTATTCTGTGGTAAAGAATCTACAGACTGCGCATCCGGCCAGGTTGGTCCTATGTTAGCAGCAAACCTTGACATGCCAGTTGTAACAAACCTCGTTGATATCGAAGTTGCTGATGGCATCGTTAAAGCTAAACAGGAAACAGAAACAGGTTATAATGTAGTTGAAACAGCTACACCATGTGTTGTTACTGTTAACAAACCAAACTATGAACCAAGATATCCTACTATTAAGAGTAAAATGGCTGCAAGAAAAATTCCTATTGGTGAATTAGCTCTTGGCGGTGTTGCAGCTCCAGCTGTAGCAGTTATCGCTAACGCAGAACCACCAAAGAAAGAAGCTGGCGTTAAGATTCAGGAAGAAACAATCGCTGATTCTATGGCAAAAGCTATTGCAATGATGAAAGAAGCTAAAGTATTCTAAAGGAGGAAATGTCATGGGTTGCAAGAATGTAATGGTATATGTTGAAACAGCAGAAGGCAAGCCAGTCAATGTAGGCCTTGAAATGCTTACAGCTGCTAAAGAAATTGCTGAAAAAGTAACTGCTGTTGTTATTGGAGCTGCTGATGCTGCAGCTACAACAATCGCTTGTGGTGCTGATGAAGCTATCACAGTTGATGCTGCTGAATACAATACAGAAGCATACACAGCTATTTTAGTTGAATTAGTTAAAAAATATGCTCCAGAAATGTTATTTGTTGGTGCTACAGCAAACGGTAAAGATTTAGGTGCTAGAGTTGCTGCTGCATTAAAAGCTGGTTGTGTAACAGATGTTATTGCTATTAAAGAAGCTGATGGTAAAGTTGTTCTTACACAGCCTCTTTACGGTGGATCCATCTACTCTGATTCCGTAGTAGAAGGTTTTGCAATTGCAATCGTTCGTGGTGGTGCGTTCAAGAAAGTTGACGAACCAGACACAGCTAAAGAAGGCGCTATCATTGCTGAAACAGTTGTTGCTCCAGAATTAAGAGCAAAAATTGTTGACAGCGTACTTGAAATTTCTGAAAGTGTTGACCTTGAAGGTGCTGATATCATCGTAGCTGGTGGCCGTGGTGTAGGTACAAAAGAAAACTACGAAATGGTTAAAGAACTTGCTGGTCTTCTTGGCGGCGTTGTAGGTGCTACACGTCCAGTTATCGAAGAAGGCTGGATTTCTCGTGCACATCAGGTAGGACAGTCTGGTAAGATCGTTGCTCCTAAATTATATATCGCATTTGGTATTTCCGGTGCTGCACAGCATCTCTCTGGTATCACAGGTTCTGATTACATCGTAGCAGTTAATAAAGATGAAGAAGCTCCAATCTTTGAAATTGCTAACATCGCTATCGTTGGCAACTGTATCGATGCTTTACAGATCATGATCGAAGAAGTTAAAAAAATGAAAGCTGAATAATTCGTATTATTCAATGTTGATAAAGGCCTAAGTATATGCTTAGGCCTTTTTTGTTGCTTTTTTTGAAAGGGGATGTTATCATAGGAAACAGTGAAGTAAGAAGATTAGGAGGGACAAAAAATGAATATATCAGAGCAGATCATTGCAATTGTGCAGTCGGGAGCGATACCTCTTTTGGCTGTTCTGACGGGTATTGCAGTATTGAGCATTATGAAAGTACCAGGAAAAGAAACAACAACAGATACAAATAATTTTAAAATGACGGAAAGCTATTTCTGGATTTTGATTACTATTTATTGTGTAGTAGCGTCGGCATTGCTATTCTGGCTGAGTGCAACGAATCGAATTGACAGCCAGAAAGCATCAAATTATGTTATGATCATTATGTGTGCTGTTGGATTTTTTGTTACATTGTATATGTATTTTAAACGTAAACTTGTGGTTGTAGGAGATGAGATCACATATTATCCGGTAACAGGCAGAGCAGAAACATATAATGTAAAAACGTTCTCTAAAATGGAAGTCATTGAAAAGGATACATGGGAAGAATTGCTTGTTTATAATAAGACGGGAAAACAATTGTTTAAAGTTCATGGGTATATGACAAATTCGGAACTTTTAAAAAAATATATGCGTGAACATCGCGTACGCATTGTAAAGATTAATATGGAAAAATAAATCATCAATTATCAGATGTTTGAAAAAGCTCGGACAGGAAATGTTCGAGCTTTTTTTAAAAAATAGAATTTTGATTTCAAATAATTCCGAAAGAAGTCAAAAAGAATATTTTGGAGTCATGATAAAAAAATAGCAAAGAAATTTTAGTTTTGCATAAATAAAGGTAGCCAAATATATAAATGCGTGCTATACTTATAGAGTAATTATATAATATTTTTAGAAATAACTTGTATTGCATGCAAAACAATGCCAAATCAATCTTGCAAATCTGCAAATGTATGCGAATATGCATAATTCATTTGTGAAAAAATCCACAAGATGTATGAGGGATATAGACATCATGATGGATGAAAAACCGGCATAAAAATTGTATGAGCAGGTTGTTATCGAGTATAAGTTTAAGGAGGAAGAAAATTATGGAGTTTGGTTTATCAAAAGAGCATCTTCTTGCGCAGCAGTTATACAGAAGTTTTGCAGAGAAAGAAGTAAAACCATTAGCTCAGGAACTTGATGAAGAAGAAAGATTTCCGTATGAAACCGTCGAAAAAATGGCGAAATGCGGTATGATGGGTATTCCGGTTCCAAAGCAGTATGGTGGACAGGGTGCAGATGTCCTTACATACATTATGGCTGTTGAAGAATTGGCTAAAGTTTGCGGTACTACAGCAGTAGTTCTTTCTGCTCATACATCTTTGTGTATTGCTCCAATTCTTGAAAACGGTACAGAAGAACAGAAAATGAAATATTTACCAGACTTATGTAGTGGTAAAAAACTTGGTGCATTTGGTCTTACAGAACCAGGTGCTGGTACAGATGCTTCCATGCAGCAGACAAAAGCGGTCCTTGAAGGTGATCATTATGTATTAAATGGTACAAAGATTTTCATCACAAATGCTGAAGCTGCAGATGTATTTATTATTATGGCTATGACAGATAAATCCAAAGGAACAAAAGGTATCTCTGCGTTTATCGTAGAAAAAGACTTCCCAGGCTTTTCCGTAGGACCTCACGAAAAGAAAATGGGTATCCGTGGTTCTTCTACATGCGAATTAATCATGGAAAACTGTATTGTTCCAAAGGAAAATATGCTTGGCAAAGAAGGTAAAGGCTTTGCTCTTGCTATGAAAACGCTTGACGGTGGACGTATTGGTATTGCAGCTCAGGCCCTTGGTCTTGCAGAAGGTGCAATCGATGAAACAGTTAAGTATACAAAAGAAAGAAAACAGTTTGCACGAAGAATTTCTCAGTTCCAGAATACACAATTCCAGCTGGCAGATATGTATGCGAAAACAGAAGCTGCAAAATATCTTGTCTATAAAGCAGCCTGGAAGAAACAGAACAAACTTCCATATTCTGTGGACGCAGCGACAGCAAAATTATTTGCTGCTGAAACTTCTATGGCTGTTACAACAAAAGCTGTACAGTTGTTTGGTGGTTATGGTTACACAAGAGATTATCCGGTAGAACGTATGATGCGTGATGCTAAGATTACAGAAATCTATGAAGGTACATCTGAAGTTCAGAGAATGGTTATCTCTGGTGCAATGTTCCGTTAGTGTTTTGGAAGGAGAAAAGAATCATGAAAAATATTTTAGTATGTATCAAACAGGTTCCAGATACAACAGAAGTAAGACTTGATCCTGTTACAGGAACACTTATTCGAGATGGTGTTCCAAGTATTATTAATCCGGATGATAAAGCAGCTCTTGAAGTTGCATTACAGCTTAAAGAAAAAACGGGCGCAGCTGTTACAGTTGTATCCATGGGCCCTCCACAGGCAGATGTTGCTTTGAGAGAAGCGTTGGCTATGGGTGCTGATGAAGCGGTGCTTGTTTCTGACAGAAAATTCGGTGGCGCAGACACATGGGCAACATCTTCTACGATTGCCGGTGCCATCAAAAAACTTGACTATGACTTGATCATAGCAGGACGTCAGGCAATCGATGGTGATACAGCTCAGGTAGGCCCACAGATTGCTGAACACTTAGGAATTCCATGTGTATCCTACGCTGCAAGTGTAGATCTTGAAGGCGAAGATACAGTGGTTATTCAGAGAAACTTCGAAGATCGTTACCACATCATCGAAGCTAAAATTCCATTGTTAATCACAACTCTCGGTGAAGAAATCGAACCACGTTACATGACAGTTGGCGGTATTTTTGACGCTTACAGAGAAAAAGAAGTCAAAGTTTGGGGATATGAAGATCTTCAGGGCTTTGTTGATGATGCCAATTTAGGTCTTAAAGGTTCTCCAACACAGGTTAAGAAATCCTTCACAAAACCTGTTAAACCAGCTGGACAGCTTTACACAGAAATTTCTGCAGATGAAGCTGTTGAAGTTATTGTTAACAAGTTAAAAGAAAAATACATCATTTAATTAGGGAGCAGGTGAAACAATGAGTAAAAATGTATATGTTTTCGCAGAGCAGAGAGATGGAGTCATCCAGAAAGTTGCTTATGAATTAATCGGTAAAGCTAAAGAACTTGCTGCAGATTTAGAACAGGAAGTTGTTGCTGTTGTTTTAGGCAATGGCATCCAGGCTGCAGCAGCAGAATTATTCAAATATGGTGCAGACCAGGTTATCGTTTGTGATGCTCCTGTATTTGGTGAATATTCTACAGAACCATACACAAAAGCTCTTAAAGCAATCATCGATGCTAAAGAACCTGAAATCGTTATCTATGGCGCTACAGCTATCGGCCGAGACTTGGCTCCACGTGTATCTGCCAGAGTGCATACAGGTTTAACAGCTGACTGTACAAAACTTGAAATTGATGCTGAATCCAAAGGCCTTTGGATGACACGTCCGGCATTCGGTGGTAACATCATGGCTACTATTGTATGTCCAAACTTCCGTCCACAGATGGCAACAGTACGTCCGGGCGTTATGAAAGCGCTTGAATGTGATGAAACAAAAGCTGGTACAGTAGAAGTATTTGAATCTGGTGTAACAGAAGCAGATATGAACATTAAGATCCGTGAAGTTGTTAAAGATTCCAAGAAAGCTGTTGATATTACAGAAGCTAAGGTTCTTGTATCTGGTGGTCGTGGTATTGGCGGTCCGGAAGGTTTTGATATGCTTAAAGAACTTGCTGATGAACTTGGTGGTGAGATTGCTTCCTCCAGAGCCTGCGTTGATGCTGGATGGATTGAACGTGATCGTCAGGTTGGTCAGACAGGAAAGACTGTTCGTCCAGATCTTTATATTGCGGCAGGTATCTCCGGTGCGATTCAGCATGCAGCTGGTATGGAAGATTCTGAACTTATTATTGCAATTAACAAAAACAACACAGCACCTATTTTTGAAGTAGCAGATGTAGGCATTGTTGGTGATTGTAATGTTATCATTCCCAAAATAACAGAAGCATTGAAAAAATTGGAAAAATAAGATATAATAAAAATGCTCTGGTTTTGCCTCTGAGGGATTAGGGACCCTTGGAGGCAATTGATGATATAGCCAAAATTCAGTGGTGCGTTTTTTGGCATGTGTAATTATATTACATATAAGTTACAAGCTGATATATGTGAAAGGTGTGACATATATCAGATAACAGGGAGGTTTTTGAAATGAGTAAAGTGGTTACAATGGACCAGGCTGTTGCTATGATCAAACCAGGCAGTTTTGTTATCACAAGTGGTTTCCTTACAGCAGGTACTCCGGATGCAATTATGAAAGCAGTCGGGGAATCTTTTGATGCTACAGGAACACCAAACAACCTTACCGTTATGTACGGCGCAGGACAGGGTAACAAAAAAGGTGGTCAGCAGGAACGCTGGGCAAAAAAAGGATTAGTTAAACGTTTTATCGGCGGACACTACGGATTCTCTCCAAAGGTCATTGAAATGATTCTTAACAACGAGGTGGAAGCGTACAATCTTCCACAGGGTGTTATCATTGAAATGTATCGTGCTATGGGACAGGGTCGTAAAGGTTACATTACAAACGTAGGTCTTAAGACATTTGTTGATCCACGTTTACAGGGCGGTAAGATCAATGATGTTACAACAGAAGAAATTGTTAAAGTTGTTGAAGTTGAAGGTGAAGAACTTCTTTATTATAAACTTCCAAAGGCTGATATTTCTTTAATCCGTGTAACTACAGCGGATACCAATGGTAACTGTACAATTGAAGACGAAATTCTTCCATTGGACTCCTTATCCGCAGCAATGGCAGCTAAAGGATGTGGCGGTAAAGTCATCGTACAGGCAAAACACATCGTACAGGCTGACACAATTCCATCTCGCCAGGTAGCAATTCCTGGTATTTTCGTTGATGCAATCGTTGTTCCTTCTGATCCGGAAGAAACTCACAGACAGTGTGCAGATTACTTTGTAAACCCATCATTAGCTGGTGCATGCAAAGTTCCTACAGATGCTGTTGCAGCAGAACCATTCGGAACAAAGAAATTCATTGGTCGTCGTGCGGCTATGGAATTGGTTCCTTCAGCTGTTGTTAACTTGGGTGTAGGTATTCCTGAAAAAGTTGCAACTGTAGCTGCTGAAGAAGGTTTCGCAGATCAGTTAATCCTTACAACGGAATCTGGTATGATTGGCGGTATTCCAAGCGGTGGCGGTTCCTTTGGTGCAGGCGTTAATGGATGGGCTGAATTACCGGAAATCAGCCAGTTCGACATGTATGATGGCGGTGGCCTTGATGTTACATATTTAGGACTTGCTGAATGTGACCCTGCAGGTAATATCAATGTAAGTAAGTTTGGAACAAATGTCGCAGGCTGCGGCGGTTTCATCAATATTTCCCAGAATACACAGAACTGTATTTTCTGCGGAACATTTACAGCTGGTGGTCTTAAAACAACAGTTGAAGACGGTAAATTAGTAATCTTGCAGGAAGGTAAGAAGAAGAAATTCATCAGCTCCGTTGAACAGGTTACTTTCTCTGGTGATTATGCTCGTGAAAAAGGACAGAACGTTAAGTTCATCACAGAACGTTGTGTCATTGAGTTATTAAAGGATGGCTTAACAGTCACTGAAATCGCACCAGGTATCGATCTTCAGACACAGGTTCTCGATCAGATGGAATTCACTCCACTTGTATCTGAAAACCTTAAACTTATGGACGCTCGAATTTTCGCTGATGAAATTATGGGTATCAAAGACGAAATTCTTGCAAAAGTTAAATAATTTTTCATAAGAAGGATTATTGTTTCAAGTAACTAATAAACGAGGGAGGAAAAAATAAAATGAGTTTATTAAGTATTTTCTTAGGTCTTGGTTTGCTTATCTTTTTAGCATTCAAAGGTCAGTCTATTCTCTGGGTTGCACCTATTTGTGCAATGGTAGTAGCATTGATTAGTTCTTTTGAAGATCCATCCATCGATCTTCTTGGCATGTATACAACAAACTACATGGGCGCTATGGCTGGTTTCATTCAGAACAACTTCCCAATGTTCATGCTTGGTTCTATTTTCGGTAAAGTTATGGAAGTTACAGGTTCCGCTAAAGCTGTAGGTCTTTGGGTTAAAAATCTCATCGGCGCTAAACAGGCTATCTTAGCAGTTGTAGTAGCTTGTGGTCTTATGACATACGGTGGTATCTCCTTATTCGTAGTAGTATTCGCTATCTATCCAATCGCAGTAGCTCTTTTCAGAGAAGCAGATATCTCCAACAAACTTATCCCAGGTGCTATCTCTTTAGGTGCTTTCACATTCACAATGACAGCTACACCAGGTACACCTCAGATCCAGAACATTATTCCTACAACATACTACGGAACAGACGCTATGGCAGCTCCTATTATGGGTCTTATCGCAGCTATCGTTATGTTTGCTCTTGGTATGGTATGGATGAAGATGCGTGAAGGCAAACTTAGAGCTGCAGGCGAACACTTTGTTGAACCTACAAACGTAGTAGACAATGTATCTGAAGATGAACTTCCAAATGCAATCGTTGCTTTAGTTCCATTGGTAGCAGTTCCACTTGTTATGAATGTATTCAAACTTAATGTTGTTCCATCTCTTTTGATCGGTATTATCTTAGCAATCGTTCTTAACATGAAATATGCTAAAGCATTCCCAGATGCACTTGCATCCGGTGCTACAGGTGGTCTTATGTCCATCGGTAACACAGGTGCTGCTAACGGTTTTGGTGGTGTAGTTAAAGCTGTTCCAGGTTTCGCTGCATTAACAAATATGTTACTTAACATCCCTGGTTCCCCACTTATCTCTGAAGCAGTAGCTGTTTCCTGTTTAGCAGGTGCTACAGGTTCCGCTTCCGGTGGTATGGGTATCGCTCTTGAAGCTTTAGGACCAAAATACATTGAATTAGTTGGTACAGACGCATCCGTTACACCAGAAACACTTCACAGAATTGCTTCTGTAGCTTCCGGTGGTCTTGATACACTTCCACACAACGGCGCTGTTATCACATTATTAACAGTGTGTGGTTTAACACATAAAGATTCCTATATCGACATCGGTATGAACTGCTGTGTATTCCCAACAGTCGCAGTTATTATCTGTATCGCAATGGCTATGATCGGTATCTACTAAGATAAACTTATCATTAATTAATATTGATTTAAAAATTGAATTCATGTATGATTAAGATACACCCTTTCTTTCGGGAAAGGGTGTATCATTTTTTTGTGTTTTAAGAAGTATTATATCCAATCATAGTGAGGAGAAGTCCAAATGAATAAAGAGGTTACAAGCGAAGAAAAGAATGCGTTCTATGAAGATGTTTTTGATAATATGCCAGATGCAGTCTATGTTTTGGATGACAAAGGAAATATGCTCTATGTCAATTATGCCATGATTAAAAAATTTAATCTGCCCAGAGATGTACTGCTTAAATATAATGTATTTGATATGTATAATGATGGATTGATAGATTATGTTATTTCGCGAAATGTTTATGAGCAGAAGAAAGATGTCGTCATGTGTCAGAAAATCTATAACAGCCATGGGAAAGAACAGATGCAGATGGTTTCTCAGATGCCGATTTTAGACGATAAGGGTGAAGTACAGTTTGTTATAGGCATTATGCGTGATATGGAAGAACTCATTGGATACTATTATGACGCGTTGAATATATATCAGGCAGAAAAGGTCACGGTAGATAATCCACTGGATGATAATCAGCTGATGGTTTATAAAAGTCAGCAGATGTCGGAGCTTGTTCGTGTTATGAATAATGTGGCTTCGACAGATGCCAATATTCTCATTCAGGGTGAATCGGGAACAGGAAAAGAAGTTTTGGCAGAATATATTCATAATATGAGTGTACGCCATGGAAAAGAAATGATACGCATCAACTGTGCAGCATTTCCGGAAACTCTTTTGGAATCTGAACTTTTTGGATATGAAAAAGGTGCTTTTACAGGAGCCTTGGGCAGTGGAAAAAAAGGTTTGATTGAGACTGCACATGAATCGACTTTGTTTCTTGACGAAATTAATTCATTGCCGCTGGCATTACAGGGGAAGATACTTCGAACGATTGAAACAAAGATGGTACAGCGAATAGGTTCAGATCGTCCGAAAAAAATTGATTTCAGACTGATTGCTGCGACAAATGAGGATTTGAGCGAATGTATTAAAAAGAAGACATTTCGTGCCGATTTATATTATCGTTTGAATGTCATTCCTGCATTCATTCCACCGCTTAGAGAACGTCCAAGTGATATTGAACCTTTGGTGGAACATTTTCTAAATCGTTATTGTAAAAAATATGGTCGTGAAAAATCTTTTGCGCCAGATGTTATGGATAAATTAAAGATGTATTCCTGGCCAGGTAATGTGCGTGAACTGAAGAATTTTGTGGAACGTATTGTTCTTATGAGTGCGGCATCTGTTTATATGATTAAGAATATTCCTCCACAGATGTTGGATGGTCAATTTGTAATGTCTACAGGTAAGAGCACCGGGAATTCTACCGGAGCCTATTTCGACAGCCGTTTAAGTTTGGAAGAAAACATGAATAATTTTGAAAAACAGATTATAGAGTCGGTGGTTCAGCATTATGGAAGTGGTAAGAGTGCTGCAGAAGTTTTGAAAGTAAATCAGTCAACCATCAGTCGTAAAATGGCAAAATACAACATAACGATAGAAAAATAACGTCTATTTTTAAACGTGTATTCGGTTTAACAGATAAGAAACAGAATAGTATGCATCTTGGCACGATGCCAAGATGCATACTATTATTTCAAATTGATAAAATATCTCGTTATTTTCTAAACAATAGACGAAACCATTTTTGCGGAATGCTCAAAACAAACATGATTCCCAATGCAATGGCTATTGCGATTTTAATGGTCTCCATGCCATAACTACCTGCCTGAACAGCTTGTCCCATAATAAAGTGATAAGATGTATAATAGATACCAACACCGGGAACCAAAGGGAAAATACCGCATACCAGGAAAATAGTTACAGGTGCTTTGCGCAGGATGGCAAAGATCCGTGACAATAAGGTGAGGACAAGAACCGCGACAAACGTCGCGATAGGAGCTCCAAGAGGACTATTTAAACAGCGATAAAAAATCCATCCGATGCCGCCAGTGAGACCGGCATAGAGCCATTGGTCTTTTGGGGCATTGAATAAAACCGCAAAAGCTCCTGTCGCAAAAACAGCCATAATAAATTCAATACATAACGTAAAAATCATAATAAACTCCTAAATGAACAGATAGTAAACGGCACCTACACCGATGGCCATACATAAGGCAACTAAGAGGGCATCGATGAGTCGGATTGTACCGGACAAATAATCTCCATTGAAAAAATCACGAATGGATGTCGTGAATGGAACACCAGGTACAAGAATGATCAGACCGCCGATGATGATTCGATCCATATTGAGGTATGGCAAAAACGAAGCAATCAATGCACCGGATAATGTGACCAGAGCACTGCCGAGAATGGTTTGGATCATCTTGGATAATCTGGCCTTGCCCATAGAAAATTGAGCCAGACAAAGCAGAATTCCGACAGGTGCTGCAGCAAAAAAATCAAAAATACTGCCACCAAAAAGATAACAAAAACAACTACTTCCGATAGCACATGCAATCATCTGGAGCCATAAAGGAAAGGTTGATGTCTGAAGAATAGAATCCAGTTCGTGCATGGCATCTTCAAGAGGTAATGCCTGTTCAACAATCTTTCGTGAGAGGGCATTGATCTGAGAAACGCGACCAAGGTTTGGTGTTGCTAAAGGAACATGTTTAATATGGGTACATCGGGTTTTGTCATCGTGGCGTAAGGTTACAAAGATGCCATTAGAGATGGCATAAACATCAATATCATCTTTATGATAAGCTTTTGAAACCAATTCCATGGTCGTCTGAACACGAGAGATTTCTGCACCATTCAAAAGCAATGTTTCACCCATAAGGGCAACAAGGTCCAGAACCTGACGTCCATAGTCGTTTGTGGGAATGGTTTGTTCAAAGGTAGATTTCATAGGACTTTCTCCAATTTGTATGTATTCGACATGTGTAAAAAGTGCACACAAGAATCTAACTGTATTATAGTACGACTTTAATAAAAAAGAAATAGAGTGTTTGAATAGAAAAAAGCGGTATCGTTTCGAAATAAACGATACCGCTTTGCAAGTAAAACCTTAAGTACAGTATTACATTGCATCCCTTTGAATGGACCCCATTCTACTTAGGAGGCATTACCATAGCTTCACCTTTTGTAACAACTACGCCATCCTGGTTTGTACATACAGTTTCGATTTTAACTCTGCCTTTTGGTAATTTTTCGACAACTACACCTTTAGCTGTGACTGTATCACCAATACGAACAGGAGCTAAGAAGTTTAATGTCTGGCTTAAATAAATTGTACCAGCGCCTGGCATATGGAAACCAAGAACTGCAGAGATTAAACCTGCGGAGAGCATACCGTGAGCGATTCTTCCCTTGAAGAATGTGTTTTTAGCGTATTCTTCGTTTAAGTGAGCTGGATTGATATCGCCTGTGATACCTGCGAATAAATAAACGTCAGTTTCACTGATAGTTTTAGTAAAGCTAGCTTCCTGGCCTACTGTTAATTCGTCATAAGTATAACCTTTCATGATGAATCCTCCTTAAAATATTTAATTAATTTATACAGCAATTTTCGTGCCAATTTTTCGTTAAAAAAAAGACAGTAAAATAAAGGATTTTACGAAAATTATATAAGTACATTTTATGCTGTTGTGCATATTATGCAATTTGGCATAATATTAGAAAAAGACTTGATAGTTTCCTGTAAGTTCAACTATAATAAATAATAAAATCTGGAAGGAAGGAGTATATAGTCGGGGAACATTTTTACGGCTATTGATGAATGACATGATAAATCCATTTTGGGTGCCAGAGGGCTATGAGTCTCCTTTGGACATTAAGGAAACAGAAGTTGCAATTAAACATGTAAAAGATTTTTTTGAAAAAGAACTGGCAAGACAGTTGAATCTCACTCGAGTTTCAGCACCATTTTTCGTTTATCCGGAAAGTGGTTTAAATGATACACTAAATGGCGTTGAGCGTCCGGTGCGCTTTGGATTGAGAGAACAGAATGACAGAGAAGTGGAGGTTGTTCACTCTTTGGCAAAGTGGAAACGTTTTGCTTTGAAAAAATATGGATTTAAACATGGCGAAGGATTGTATACAGATATGTATGCGGTTCGCCGTGATGAAGATACAGATCATTTACATTCAATTCTTGTTGACCAGTGGGACTGGGAATGCATTATTGATAAAGAAGAGCGTACAGAAGAAACTTTAAAGGCCATTGTGCGCAAAGTATATAAAGCATTAAAAAATACAGAAAAGTATATGGCAATTCAATATGAATACATCGAAGAAATGCTTCCACCACATATTTCTTTTGTGACTGCTCAGGAGCTGGAGGATTTGTATCCGAATATGACAGCAAAAGAGCGTGAACGTGCCATTGTTCGCGAAAAAGGTGCGGTTTTTCTCATGAAGATTGGCGGCGCTTTAAAATCGGGCGAACCTCATGATGGCCGTGCACCAGACTACGATGACTGGGAACTTAATGGTGATATTCTTGTAAATTATCCGCTGTTAGATACGGCATTTGAATTATCTTCCATGGGAATTCGTGTCGATGAGGAGTCCCTGATGCGTCAGCTTGAAATCAGAAATTGTACAGAACGTAAAGATCTGATGTTCCATAAGGCATTGTTAAATGGCGAATTGCCTTACACCGTAGGCGGTGGTATCGGTCAGGCGCGTATTTGTATGTTTTATTTACGAAAGGCACATATTGGTGAAGTTATTGCTTCCGTATGGCCTTCGGACGTTGCGGCGGTCCTTGAAAGCAAAGGCGTACATTTACTTTAAAATACATAAAAGAAATTTGGGCATAGACAAAATCCCTCGTACATATGTTAAAGAGAAATGGTCATTTAACATATGTGGGAGGGATTTTTTTTGGAAGAAAAAATGAAAGAGCTTTTAGCCCAATATCCTTTCGAAGTCAGACATTTGTATCGGGGACGAGGCGCATGGATTGCGGAAACAGACGAAGGACTAAAAATGATACGGCTCTATAATGGTTCGCCGGAACGACTTCGGTGGGAATGGATGATCAAAGGTGAACTCAGAGAACGTGGCTGCAGATACATAGATTATATAGTAAGTAAAAACGATGGCGAATTGCTTGTTTCTGATGGTGACGATGAAAAATACGTGGTTACAGATTGGTTTGGAGGCAGAGAATGCAATATGAAAGATCGTCAGGAAGTCATTCAGGGAGTAATTCATTTAGCCGGAATCCATAAGAAAATGCATTCTTTTTTAGAAAATACTTTATGGAAGTCGATAAGTAATAAAGACAATTTACAGGAAGAAATGCAGAGACGCATACGAGAATTAAAAATGATTCGAAATTATTCTGCACATAAAAAACAAAAAAATGATTTTGATCGCAAATACTTGGAGGTTTACGGAACATATTATGCCGATGGATGTCGAGCTATAGATATTTTAAGGGATATGGATTATACGATGTTGTATCAAAAGTGCATGGATGAAAAAGTTCTTTGCCATGGGGATTACAATCAGCATAATCTCTTTATTTATAAAGATTCCATGGCTTTGGTACATTTTGATCATATGCATTGTGAACTTCAGGTGTACGATCTTTATATGTTTATGCGAAAAGTACTTGAAAAAAATCGTTGGAATGTGGGACTTGGAACAGCCATGTTGGATGCCTATACGCGTGTGTTGCCACTGGATTATCGACAGATGCGATGCTTTTTTAGTTTTATGCTGTTCCCGGAAAAGTTCTGGAAAATAGTGAATCGTTATCAAAATACGAGAAAAAGCTGGATGTCTGCTCAAAATATGGCCAAGTTGGATAAATTGATTCTCGAGCAAGAAGCAAAGAATCATTTCATGATCGCTCTGGATAAATATTGTGAAAAAAATGGATAGCATAATTCAGCGCGTGACTCATACATTTGTAAAAAGGTGTGAATAAGGACAAAGAGATGTTTGAAAAAATATGTGAAATTGTCATGGTTATCGGACTTGGAGCGCTGTTGTGTGGATGTACGCTGCTTGATACATCGGATAAAAAGATTGCGGATATGGAATTCACCATTGTTGATGAAGAGATGCTTCCGGAAGAGATACGAAACATGATTGAAGATAAAAAAGAAACAGCATTTCAGATGGCTTATCATGAAGATGAGTGGAGCTATATTATTCTGGGATATGGTTTTCAGGAAACATCCGGTTACAGCATAAAGGTGAATGATGTCTATCAGGGAGAAAATAGTATTTGGGTTGATACTGATCTGATAGGACCGGAAAAATCAGAAGAAGTGGAGGAAATACCAACATATCCTTATGTGATTATTCGAACACATAAAATAGATCAGATGATTCGATTTAATAGTTAGGAGGTCTTTGGGATGGATTTGTTAAAAACATACATTCAGGTTCCACATTATAAGAAAAATGTATCGGTTCAGATCACGTTGGACAATGATTTTAATGTCATTGATTCGAAACCGGATATGGAACGGATTATTCAAGAAAAAGGGTCGCTCAATATTCGTGAAATTAAGGCCATGCAGGACAAATGTCTTGTTCGGGGAACATTGAATTTTTCTGTACTTTATGTAAGTGATGATGGAAGTGGACAGATGCAGGCTATGGATGGAGAAATACCTTTTGAAGAAATGATTCATATGGATGGAATGGAAGAACAGGATTTGGTATCTGTGCAATGTGATATGGAAGATTTGAGAGCTGGGTGGATTCATTCGAGAAAAATCAATGTACGTTCCATTATTATACTTCACGTGAAAGCACTGCGTGTGTGGGAAGAAGAAGTGGCCAAAGCCATGGAAAATAAAAATGATATCTGGGTACAGAACAAAGACGTGGTTATGAATCAATGTATTCAGAGGGGAAAAGATCAGATGAGAGTTCGTGATGAAGTTAGGATCCCTTCGAATCGCCCAAACATATTGGATATTATCTGGCATCAGGAACATCTGGAAAACATAGAGATGAAACTTCAGGACGGTTATGTTCGTGTACAGGGACAATTATCCGTATTTGCATTGTATCGAGATGAAATGATGGAAAATACAATGAATGATGTGGAGTTTGTTGTGAATATCGATGGACGTGTGGATATGCCGGATGTTACACAGGAGATGATTCCGGATATTAAAGTCCATATGGATCATGTGAATCTGGACATACGCAGTGATTCTGATGGAGAATCACGGAAAATAGGCATAGAAGCCGTGTTGGCCCTGGATATTCAGATATATCAGGAAGAACGTTTGAGTGTTTTGCAGGACATTTATTCTTCAAAGAGCAGACTTATTCCTGAGAAAACCCAATTGGATGTGGAACAATTGATTTTGAAGAACAAGTCCAGATGTGCGGTTCGTGAGAGAATTCATTTGAATCGGGAATCCGGCCGCATGCTGCAACTCTGTCATGCGCGGGCAAGTGTAAAAATAGATCAGATGGAAATGGTCAAAGAAGGCATTATGGTTGAAGGCGTTGTATATCTGGTTGTTCTCTACATTTCATCCGATGACCAGAAACCCGTGAATTCGACAAAAATGGCGGTACCATTTTCTTACACCATTGAGGCAGAGGGTATCTCTGAAAATCATGAATATGATGTATACCCAAGTTTGGAACAACTGGTGGTAACAATGGCCGACAGTGATGAAATTGAGGCTAAGATGATGATTTCACTGGACGCTTCTGTATTTTCAAAAACATCTGTAGAAGTGATTCGTCAGATTCGGGAAGAATCTTTGGATTTTGGAAAGCTGGAAGCCATGCCGGGGATTGTTGGACATATGGTTAAGTCGGAAGATACCTTATGGACACTGGCAAAAATGTATTATGTAAGTCCGGAAGATATTAAAGAAGTGAATGGATTGGATGGGGAAGAACTGCCGGTTGGAAAGCCGATTCTGATTGTGAAAAATATGGAAATCTTCAAATAAAGACTTGAAAATAAGAGGATATACTTTATAATTGTATATATAATGAACATTGTATACAAAAAACAATGGGAGGAAATGTGATGGATACAATTCAGATGAAAGCATTTGCAAAAGTGAATTTAGGACTGGATGTCATCCGACGCAGAGAAGACGGTTATCATGAAGTGAAGATGATTATGCAAACACTTCGGTTGTTTGACCGCGTCACTTTGGAAAAATGTGATCAGGATGGCATTACACTAGAGACTAATTTACCGTTTCTTCCGGTGAATGAACAAAATATTGCATATCGAGCTGCCAAAATGTTGATGGATGAATTTCAGATACAGGGCGGCTTACATATAAAAATTGATAAACAGATTCCTGTTGCTGCGGGGATGGCAGGCGGAAGTACAGATGGTGCAGCTGTCCTGTATGGTTTGAACAAGATTTATTCGTTGGGATTGACAAAACAACAGTTGATGGAACGTGGCGTACGTTTGGGTGCAGATGTCCCTTATTGCATTATGAGGGGAACGGTTCTTTCAGAAGGAATTGGTGAGGTGTTGACACCGATTTCTCCGATGCCGGAGTGCTTTATTCTAGTAGCAAAGCCGCCGATTAGTGTATCGACAAAACATGTCTATCAGAATCTAAAACTGGATCAGATTGAAAAGCATCCGGATATTGATGGCATGATTGAAGCTTTAAAAGAACAGAATCTTGAGGGCATAGCATCACGTATGGAGAATGTTCTGGAAACAGTGACAGTTCCAGAGCATCCGGAGATTGCACAGATCAAAGACCAGATGATGGAAGCAGGTGCGTTGAATGCGATGATGAGTGGCAGTGGTCCAACCGTCTTTGGCATTTTTAATGATAAAGAGCAAGGGTTGAAAGCTAAGGAATATGTACGTGAAAAAGGCCTTGCACGTCAGATTTACCTGGTTTCGCCATATAATGTTCGACATTATGCATAACGCAGTTTAAGAGGAGGAAGTGAAAGAATGCACAATTTTCAGATGAATATTAATGAATATTTGCCATTGAGAGATGTGGTGTTTTATACACTTCGACAGGCAATTTTAAAAGGTGAACTTGAACCGGGTGAACGTCTTATGGAGATGCAGCTTGCGGAACAGTTGGGTGTAAGTCGTACTCCGATTCGTGAAGCAATTCGCAAACTGGAATTGGAAGGCCTTGTTTTAATGATTCCAAGACGTGGTGCCATTGTTGCGAAGATTACAGAAAAGGATTTAAGAGATGTTTTGGAAGTGCGTTCGTCTCTTGAACGTTTATCGACAGAGCTTGCATGCGAACGTATGAAGGATGATACAATTGTTGAACTCAAAAAGGCGCAGGAAGCTTTTAAAGCGGCTTTGGATCAGGAGGATATCACACTTCAGGCACAGAAAGACGTGGAATTCCATGATGTGATCTATAAGGCAACGGGTAATCTTCGATTGATTCAGATGCTTAATAATCTTCGTGAACAGATGTACCGTTACCGTTTAGAATATTTAAAGTATGGTTTGGCACATCAGACATTGATCGAAGAACATGAAGCAATCATTGAAGCGCTTACTAAAAGAGATAAAGATACAGCGACAAAGATTATTGTACGTCATGTATATAATCAGGAATTGACTGTCCTGAAGAATATTCAGAGTGATGGTAATACGTTGATTATTAAAAAATAAAAGAAAGTGACTGTTATTCTGTTTTGAAATGTTGGCAGGATGCACATATTTAAAGGTATAAGAAGGAAGTTTTTGCAAAGACTATGCGAAAGACTTCCTTTTTTTGTGTTACGAAAAGTAAGTCAATGGATCATATGGGGTAGGAGGAGACACTGAAATGCTTTTGTCACAAAAATTTGATGAAAATATACAAAAAATTGGCATTTGCCTGAAGGACTGCGGAGATGTTGTACACAGACGGATGATGATTGCAGATGTGCCGGTCTATGTCATCTATATGGATTCTATGATTGATCGTGAGCTGATCGAGGGTGAATTTTTAAGAGATATGATGTATGGTGTGAAGACGCTGCCAAAAGAAGGACGGGTAGAGTATCTTCAAAATTATGTCATATCTACAGCGGATTCAAAATTGATGGATAATTTTGAAGATATGCTTGTGGAGGCCTTATCGGGTAATACGGTATTGCTTGTTGAAGGAAGTTCCAAAGCGCTTATCATTTCCAGTAAAAAATTCCCCATGCGTGGGGTGCAATCGGCGGAATCGGAAGTGGCAGTGCGTGGTCCGAAAGACAGCTTTACAGAATCGATGCGATTTAATACGGTCTTGATCCGCCGAAGAATCCGGGATACACGTTTAAAATCGATTCCAAAAAGAATTGGTGAACGATCCAAAACGGACGTGGCTATTATGTATATGGAAGGGATTGCCAGACCGGAGTTTATCAGACAGATACTGGAACGGATCGATTCCTTTAAGATTGATGGTATTTTTGATTGTGGCAATGTGGAACAGTTGACAGAGAAAAAATGGTATTCACCTTTTCCGCAATTTCAAACGACAGAGAGACCCGACAAGACGGCATCGGCACTTTTAGAAGGTCGAATAGCTATCGTAGTTGATAATTCTCCGATGGTGTTGCTATTGCCAACAACATTCAATTGTTTTTTTCAGGCGGCTGATGATTATTACAATCGATGGGGCATTGTGTGCTTTACACGAATTCTAAGATATTTTGCGGCATTAATTGCTATGATTTTGCCAGGATTTTATATCGGTGTGGCTTGCTTTCATCCGGAGATGCTTCCCACGAGTCTTGAGTTATCCTTTGCTTATGCACGGGAAGGTGTGCCATTTCCTGTACCTGTCGAAGTGTTATTGTTAGAGTTGGCTTTTGAATTACTAAGAGAGGCGGGCATTCGCCTGCCGGGACCTATGGGTGGTGCGCTTGGTATTGTCGGTGGATTGATTATTGGTCAGGCTGCAGTCGATGCGAATATTGTCAGCCCTATTGTTGTTATTGTAGTTGCACTGACAGCACTTGCTTCGTTTACCATTCCTAATGAAGGATTTGCATCAGCATTTCGCTTAATTAAGTTCTATTTGATTGGCTTATCAGCCTTTTTAGGTGTATATGGCGTGGTTCTTGGCGTTTTGACAATTCTGATTCATTTGGCATCGCTTGAAAGCTTTGGTATTCCTTATCTTATGCCATTTGTTGCAGTAAAGGCGGATGATAGTATGGATTATCAGGACGGGGTCATTCGCAGGCCTTTATTTCAGTTAAAAAAACGGCCGATTTTTTCCAGAAAAGATCAAAGAGTACGCTATCGTTCGGAGGTGAAAGATGATGTTTTCAAATAATGGAAAAATATCTGATCATCAGGCGGTTCGTCTGCTGATTCTGGATTTATTTACCGGGGCTTGTCTGTTTTTGCCAATGGCATTATCCAGAGTGGCAGGAAATGGTGGTCTTTTTGCGTGCATTCTTGGCATCCTATGGGTTTGGATTGAGGGAGTCATTTTGTCAAAAATTATAGTATCCGGTGAACATGTAAATATTTTATGGGGAAAACAGAAAGTCAGTCATTTGATTCGTTGTATTTTGGGATTTCGATGTCTTGCAACTTATATTTTTTTAATGGGATTATTTGTACAGGTGTTGAGTGAGACTTTTTTGTATACCATGCCAAAATGGCTCATCATCACGGGAATGGTTCTGGTGTTGCTCTACGGTGGAACAAAAGGTCTTGAGGTACGTGCACGTTTATCTGAAATTTTGTTTTATCTGGTGTTAATTCCGATTGTATGTCTTGGATTGTTTTCGCTGCCTGAGGCAGAGTGGTTAAATCTCTTGAAGTTTAGCGATATTACATGGAGAGGCGTTTTTGAGGGCGCTTTAATTACCTGGGTTTTGATGGCACCATTGGAGTGGATCCTTTATATTGAAACAGATATTTCACATGGTCTTATTAAGAAGATCTTCCGTTATGCCATTGGAATCGGCGGCGGTCTTATTTTATTGATTTATGGTATTTGTCAGAGTGTACTTGATGTCAATGGAATGGCGGCGGAACGATGGCCGACTGTAATTTTAATGCAGATTATAAAAATACCCGGGGGATTTTTATCCAGACAAGATGGATTGATGTTATCTTTTTGGATTTTTGCCATGTTTATAAGTTTGTCTGGCGCATTGGGACATGCAGCAGAACTTTTGGGTGGAAATCAAAAAGAACGTAAAATGGGGTGGATTGCAGGACTGGGTATTGGTGGAGGAATTATCGCTGGATTTATAGGAATGAACAGGAGCGTTATGAATATCTATTTTTATGGAATGATTTTGACAGGGATTTTAATGATAGGGATTGTGCTGCTTATCTATATTTTATGGAAAAATAAAGGGAGTAAACGGTGGATGGGGCTCATGGTGATCCTTTTGAGTACATTTGGTCTTTTTGGGTGTGAAAATTACGTTGAACTTGAAAATCGGTCGTTTATTATGGCGATTGGTATTGATTCCGTAGGGAATGGACAGTATCGTCTGACCTATGCACTTCCTGATCTTGCGAAACTTACAGGAAATGGCAGCAGTGATAAAGAATCACCTATTTCAATAGAAGCTGGAAGCTTGGAAGAAGCTGAAAAAATATTTAACCGAATGTCTGAAAAAGTTATGGATTATGGTCAGGTGAAGGTTTTTGTTTTCGGAAATAATCTGGTATCAGATATGGATGGCATCGAAAAATTGGTTCATGAGATTAAAAATAAACAGGAGGTCGCACGGACTGTATTAGTGTGTTTGAGTCAGACAACAGCACAGGAGGTGATTCAGATGGATGAAGAGATAGGAACTTCTATTGGAATGTATATTGAGAATCTTATGAATAATCATCATAGTGAAGTCATATTCAATACTTTTATGCAAAATCCATCCTTGGATCAACTGCCTCAAATTACGGTTAAGAATCATACGATGATGTTAAATGGCTCTGTTAAGTATTAGAATTCACATGGAGAGCACTGTAAAAAACCTGTCTTGAATAATCGGAACGAATCATGTACAATAGAATGATAATATAATGCCAGTAGTGTGGCTTGATAACAGAGGTGTATAACATGAATGATAAATTAACAGTTGCAGTTGTTTTTGGCGGTCAGTCATCCGAACACAGTGTATCTTGTGTATCTGGTGTGACCGTTATGAAAGCGTTGAATCCGGAAAAATATGATATTGTACTGATTGGTATTACAAAAGAAGGTCGTTGGCTTCTCGCAGATTCCATTGCAGATGTGGAAAATGGTACATGGATTGAGAGTACAGTAAATGCGATCATTTCTCCAGATGCGAATGATCATGGTCTCATTTTTATGAAAGATGGACAGATTACAAAAAAACACATTGATGTTGCATTTCCTATTCTCCATGGCATGTATGGAGAAGATGGTACGATTCAGGGATTATTTGAACTTGCAAATATCCCATATGTGGGATGTGGCGTGCTTGCCTCCAGTGTGTCCATGGATAAATGGTATACAAAAATTGTTGTTGATGATCTGGATATTCGTCAGGCAAAATACGTTCCAATCAATCATATGGATATGAGAAATATAGAAAAATGTGTGGATAAGGTTGAATCAAGATTAGCATATCCGGTATTTGTAAAACCTTCCAAAGCAGGTTCATCTGTCGGAGTAAATAAAGCGAATAACGCAGAGGAATTAAAAGAAGCATTAACAGAGGCTTTGAAACACGATATTCATATTCTGGTTGAAGAAACGATTGTTGGTCGTGAGATCGAATGTGCGGTTCTTGGCGGATATGAACCGATTGCTTCCGATGTTGGAGAAGTTCTTTCTGCAGAAGATTTTTATACATTTGATGCAAAATATAATAATCAGGAATCAAAAACGAATCTTCATCCGGAATTCCCAGAGGGTAAGTTGGAAGAAGTACGTGCAGCAGCAATTAAGATTTTTAAAGCGCTGGATGGATTTGGATGTTCCCGTGTGGATTTTTTCATGGAAAAAGGAACGAATGAAATTGTATTTAATGAAATCAATACCATGCCTGGATTTACCTCCATTAGCATGTATCCAATGCTTTGGAGAGAAAAAGGCTTGGAAACAAATGCACTTGTGGATCGTATGATTGAAACTGCATTTGAACGTTATGTCAGATAGGAGGTTCCTATGAATCCAGTAGATGCACCAATTGGTGTTTTTGACTCCGGTGTTGGGGGGTTGACTGTGGTCCGTGAGATCATTCGTCAATTGCCATCTGAGAATATTGTTTATTTTGGAGATACAGCCCGGGTACCTTATGGAACGAAATCCAGAGATACGGTCATCCACTATTCCGAACAGATTGTTAATTTTCTTCAGACAAAACAGGTGAAGGCTATTGTGATTGCGTGTAATACGGCAACAGCCTACGCATTGGATGTTTTGAAAGAAAAGCTGGATATCCCCATCATTGGTGTGGTTCGACCGGGGGCGATTACAGCAGTGAATGCGACCCAGAATGGTCGTATTGGCATCATAGCGACGGAAGGAACTGTAGGCAGTGGAATCTATCCCAAAGTTATCAAAGAATATAATTCGGAAATTCAAGTCGTTCAAAAGGCCTGTCCATTATTTGTTTCGCTTGTTGAAGAAGGATGGACCAATGATCCGATTACGGATGAGGTTGCCAAACGTTATCTGAGATCTTTGTTGGACTCTAATATTGACACATTGGTTCTTGGATGTACGCATTATCCATTGCTTCGAAAAACGATTGGACGTTTGGTCGGAGAAAAAGTTACACTTGTGAATCCTGCGTATGAAACAGCTTGCAGTTTACGTGAAATGTTAAAGAGTGAGGGACTTTATCGCGAATCAGGAAAGACATCCTATCATTTTTATGTCAGTGATGGTGCGGAGCGTTTTCATGATTTTGCCAATTCCATTCTTCCTGTAGAATTGGTACCGACACGTATTGTTCCGATTGAGAATTATTAATGGAATGAACAGAGGAAGGAAATTAAACTATGACCAATAAAGTATTTTTATCGATCAAAGGCATCCAGCACGAATTTGGTGAGGATGGTGCGACGGAAGTTATCACCACAGGGAATTATTATTTGAAGAATGGTAAACACTACATATTATATGATGAGGTCATTCCGGAAACGGGTGAGCAGATTAGTAATACATTGAAAATGACAGACAATCGTATTGATATGATCAAACATGGAAAGTTTGGAACACATATGGTGTTTGAGCCCAACACAAAGAATATGTCACTCTATCCAACACCCTATGGTATGATGGAAGTATGTTTTAACACATTTAATGTCCAATTAGAAGAAACACCGGAGGAAATTCGGGTACAGACCGAATATGCTTTGGAAATTAATGACGATTTTATATCGGATTGTACGATTGAAATTCGAGTACATGCAAAAGATGATATATAAAACTATAGAATAGACCGAACAAGAGATATATGTGATCGATCACCGTGTGTGGCTACATGAAAGGTCATTGATTTTTGTAGTAAAAAAGTGTAAAATTAAAGTATAATTATTTTATATTTCTATATTTTATGGAGGGGATTAATATGCTCGTTTCTGCTGAAAAAATGTTAAAAGATGCAGTTGCTGGTCATTATGCTGTTGGACAGTTTAATATCAACAACCTTGAATGGACAAAAGAAATTTTACTTGCTGCTGAAGAAGTGAAATCACCGGTAATTCTTGGTGTGTCTGAAGGTGCAGGCAAATACATGACAGGATTCAAAACAGTTGCTGCCATGGTTAAAGCGATGATCGAAGAGTTGGGAATTACAGTTCCTGTAGCACTTCATTTGGATCACGGAACATACGAAGGCTGCTATAAATGTATTGAAGCAGGTTTTTCTTCCATTATGTTTGACGGTTCCCATTATCCAATTGAAGAAAATGTTGCTAAGACAAAAGAATTGATCAGCATTTGTAAAGAAAAAGGCATGTCTCTTGAAGCGGAAGTAGGTTCCATTGGTGGTGAAGAAGACGGTGTTGTAGGTGCTGGTGAATGTGCAGATCCAAAGGAATGTAAGATGATTGCTGATCTTGGTGTAGATATGCTCGCAGCAGGCATTGGTAATATTCATGGTAAATATCCTGCAAACTGGCAGGGACTTAGCTTTGAAACATTGGATGCTGTTCAGCAGTTAACAGGCGATCTTCCATTAGTTCTTCATGGTGGTACAGGTATTCCTGAAGATATGATCAAAAAGGCTATTTCCCTTGGTGTAGCAAAGATCAATGTAAATACAGAATGTCAGCTTTCTTTTGCAGATGCAACACGTAAATATATCGAAGCTGGTAAAGATCTTGCAGGTAAAGGCTATGATCCACGTAAATTGTTGAAACCAGGTGCAGATGCAATTCGTGAGACAGTTAAAGAAAAGATGGAATTGTTTGGTTCTGTTGGTAAAGCCTGCTAATGAAATCACAAATGATATGATGAAATTTCCCCGGAGGATTTTCCTTCGGGGATTTTTTGTTGCAAAAAATGTAAAAAATGTCAAAAATGACGTTTTTTTAATAAAAATGCGATGTTTTTTAAAATAAATCATTAAAAAAGAGTTGATAAATAAAAGATTTTATGCCATAATCGTATTAAATATGTAATATATTTGTAATAAATTAACGGGGAGGACATTATGAAGAAGATCAATGGAATAAAAAAAGGTTTGATCTATGCATTAGTAACAGCCATGCTCACATCAGGTACTGTTGGTATGATGCCATTGAGTGTAAGTGCTGCGACAACAGGTAGAGTCAATACAAGTGCATTGAATGTCCGTTCCGGTGCTGGTACGGGATATGCCCGTGTGGGATCAGTAACACAGGGACAGACAGTGACCATTGTTGATTCTGTTAAGGCAGATGATGGTTACACATGGTATAAAATTTCAGGAACAACTTCCGGATATGTCAGAGGTGACTATATTTCGAATATTGTTTCCGATAATGTTGCAAGTAAAACAGGCATAATTACAGCCGATTGGCTGAATGTTCGTACGGGGGCAGGAACAAACTATTCCCGTATGGGTTCGGTGGCTTATGGTACACGTTTAACAATCATTTCGACACATGGCAACTGGTATAAAGTGACATGTAAGATTGATAATAAAATTCGAACAGGTTATGTAAGCGCTGATTATGTTAACTTAGATACAGGTTCAGGAAGCAACAGTTCAGGTAATTCAAGTTCTGGCAGCAGTACAAACAGTGGAACGACAACAGAAAGCGTTATCGCAACAGGTGTTGTGAATGTCAGTGCATTGAATGTGCGTTCTGGTGCAGGTACCAGCTATTCTGTGATTACAGTACTTGGTAATAAAGCCAATGTGGATATTTTATCTCAGAGCGGTTCATGGTACAAAGTTCGTATCACGGTATCTGGAAGTCAGAAAACAGGTTATGTACATTCGGATTATATTACAAAGACTGCAACAAGTAATAATAGTACAACACAGGTGTCTGGTCAGGGCGTTGTGAATGTCAGTGCATTAAATGTGCGTTCCGGTGCAGGAACAAGTCATAGTGTACTGCATGTACTTTATTCAAATGAAAAAGTTGAGATTGTATCTCAGATTGGTAACTGGTATAGCATTAAATATACAGACGGCGGTGTGAAAACAGGCTATGTTGCAGCTGAATACATTACAAAGATTGCGACACCACAGACACCACAGGAGCCTGAAACAGAATCAAAAGCTCCGGAAACAGAATCCAAAGAGCCTGAAACGGAATCAAAGGCTCCCGAACCAGAAACACCAACACCAATTGAACCAGAAGCACCAGCATATACACCAAAGAATGGTGTAGTTACAGTGGATGAATTACGTGTTCGTTCTAAAGCGGGTACAGATGGTGCGATTTATGGTTTTGTGAATAAAGGCACCAAAGTGACCATCATTGGTGAAGAAGGTGACTGGTATAAAGTTAGGGTTGTTTTAAATGGAACAACGAAAGAAGCTTATTTGTCTAAGCAGTATGTAACTATTCAGGAAGATCACGGAAACAGTGGTAATTCTGGAAATACAGGAAGTCATCCATCAACAGGAAACAAAGCAGGAACTGTAACCGGTAATGGCGTTTATGTCCGCAAAGGTCCTGGAACCAGTTACGGTAAGCTTGGTCAGCTTTCACTGGGTACATTGGTTACTATTCTTGGAAAAGAAGGTGACTGGTATAAAGTAACATGTGTTGTAAATGGGACATTAAAAGAAGGTTATATTTACAGTCAGTGGGTAAGAGAACTTGGAGCAGATGATTCTGATTTTACAGGTGACAAAGACGAAAGTTTTGAAGAGCAGATCGCTTCATTCCCTGAAAGTTATAAGAATGCACTTCGCAGACTTCATGAAAAATATCCAAAATGGAATTTTGTAGCACATCATACAGGGATGGATTTTGAAGATGCTATTGAAGCTCAGAATGATGGTAAGCTTTCTATGATTTATTTTAAAGAAGGAACAACACCATTTTCATGGTTGTCTACAAAATCGGAAGATTATGATTGGGCAACAGATACATATGTTAACCGTGATGGTACAACATGGAAGAGTGCATCCAAAGAGATTTTGGCATACTATATGGATCCAAGAAACTTCCTTGATGATCAGCAGATTTTTATGTTTGAGACCATGGCTTATGATGAATCTCAGAGCAGAGAGGTTGTAGCCGGTATTTTATACGGATGTTTCATGCAGGATGGCAATGGATATAATTATAATGGCAAACGCTATACATATGTGGATACATTTATGGAAGCGGGTGAGATTGCCGGTGTAAGTCCATATATCCTTGCTTCCAGATCGAGACAGGAAGTTGGCGGCGGCGGCAACACGAATGCGACGGGTAATGGTAACTATATTACAGGCCAGAAAGTTTATAATTATTTTAACATCGGTGCATATGCAAGTGCCAATGGTGATGCGGTTGCCAATGGATTAAGTTATGCATCCCAGACTGGTTCATGGCGCAGACCATGGACAAGCCAGTGGTTAGCTATTGTCGGTGGTGCAGAATTCCTGGCAAGTGAATATATTAATCGAGGACAGAATACCGATTATTTCCAGAAATTTAATGTCGTTTCACAGCCGTATCATCAGCATCAGTATATGGGAAATATTCAGGCACCTTGTTCAGAAGGTTTAAGTCGTTATGGTTCTTATAATGACCTTGGTATGCTGAATGGTGAGTTTACATTTATCATTCCGGTATATAATAATATGCCGGCTACAGCTGCAGCAATGCCAACGGAAACGGGCAATCCGAATGCATATTTGAAATCTTTGACAGTTTCCGGTATGAATTTGAACCAGACATTTACTTACAATACATCCAATTATAACGGTGTAACAAACCAGTCTGCAATTACGATTTCGGCAACACCTGTAAGTAAATATGCAACTATTGTTTCCGGAACAGGTACTCATACATTGAATTTAGGTACAAACCAGATTACGGTTGTATGTGAAGCTGGTAATGGAGATCGCTTTACTTATACATTAAATATTTATCGTCAGTAAGAAAGGAGAAAGCCATGAATAAAAAAGTTTTATCAATGATTGGTGCAGTGGCAGTGGCCCTTGGCCTTGTTGTTGGCAGCGTTGTATTCACCGGAATGAAAACCGTGGCATCGGGAGCACAGATTACATTATCCGTGGATTCTCCAACTGTTGAGAAAGACGAAGAGATTAAAGTAATCGTGAATGCTTCCAGTGGTGAAGCTATGAGTTATGTAAAAGCCAAGCTGACATATGATGCAAATGTTCTTGAACTTGTTGAAACATCTGGAAATCAGGTGTCTGGAACAAATGGAGAGATTCATGTCTATGAAACGCTGGCTTATGGCGAAAATGAACGTAGTTATGAATTGACATTTAAAGCACTTGAAATCGGTGCGGTGAGTGTTAACGTAGAAGAAGGTAATATTGAATTATACGAATCTTTAGAACTTGTGAATATTTCTGCAAGTACATTGCCAATTGAAGTTGTGATGAACACATCCGCTTCTGACGATGCACGTATCAAAGAGATGATGGTTGCAGATGTTTATGATATGGATAAAATCTTTGATCCGAATGTTTTTGAATATGATCTTGAAGTTGGTGTAAACATGGAGATGTTTATCTATTCTGCAACAGCTATGAATGCAGAAAGTGTCATCGTAGCACCGGAAGATTTAATGTTGGACATTGGCATGAATCGTTTTGAGGTGCGTGTTACAGCACCGGCAGGTAATGAGCAGGTTTATGTTTTCAATATTACTCGTTTAGATCATGAAATCGAAAGAGATGTAGAAACAGAGTCCGAGACAGAAACAGTTATCGAAACGGAGACAGAAATTGAAACAGAAGCACTTGTTGAAACAGAGATGGAGTCTGAATCAGAAATCGTGATTGAGACGTCCGAATCTGAAAGCGAACTGGTACCTGTACCCGCACCGGTAGAAGATGAAACTTTTACCGCAGAACCACTTGAAGCGGTGGCGACACCAGTGGTAGAATAATAAACAGAGCAGTCAATGGGCTGATGAACCCCTGCGAGCTTTTGCTTGCAGGGGTTTTTTATTTGAAGGAGTGAAGACTTTTGTTAGATCAAAATCTATTTACGGAAACAATACGCGAAGTTGCAGAAATTATTCGAACATCGTCAAATACTTTATCTGAAGAAGATATTTTGAAATATTTTGAATCCATGGAATTAAATGAGAATCAGGAACGTATGGTTCTGGACTATCTTTTAAAAACTCAGGCATCAACAGAAGATCCATCGGATCATTCTGAAAATAATGAGAAACTGAGCGATGACGATGAACGGATACGAGAGTACGCTAAAGATGATGCTGATGAATTGCCACAGTCCCCGGTTTTTCAGATGTATATGGATGAAATTCGAGAACTTTCAGTATGTACAAAAGAAGAACTTGAAGATTTCTATGAAGATCTTCTGGCAGGAGAAGTGGAAGCACTCAAAAAGATTTCAGATAGCTGGATGATTCGCGTGGTGGATATTGCAAAAGAACTTTCCGTGACTCCGGAAGATTTTTCGGATGTTATCCAGGAAGGGAATATGGGACTGTTTATGAAGTTATCCGAGCTTTGTGGAAGTCAGGAAAGAGTAGATGTGGAACAGGCTTTGGAGGCGTCTATATTCATGGCCATGAAAGCTTATGTGCAGGAACTTGGTATTGAAGATAATGTTGAAAATACCATGGTAGGTAAAGCAACACTTGTCAATGAAGCAAGAAAGTATCTCATGGAAGAAAATGGTCAGGAACCGACGATTTCTGAATTGGTGGCCTATACACATATGGAGTCAGATGAATTGGAAGAAATCATTGACATGATTCAGCGTGCAGAAAATAAATCATAAAATAAACAATAAAAATGTTCTTCGTTATTTGGAGAGCATTTTTTTCATATAATGCTAAGAAAACAAAAAAGGATTTAAAGTATGAAAGGTTTTCATGTGTTAAATCTGGCCTTAGGTCTGCTGTTACTTGCCTTAATTGGTTCAATGAAAGGGCAAACATTAAGTGTTTCGAAATTAATAAATGATAAGGAAAAAGTTGTTGCACTGACATTTGATGATGGCCCGGATGAAGAAAAAACAGAAGATTTACTGGATATGCTTAGAGAGAAGCAGGTACCTGCGACATTTTTTGTGATTGGTGCTCAAGTCGAAGGAAATGAAGAACTCGTGAAACGGATGGCAGAGGAAGGACATCAGATCGGAATACATACATGGCGTCATGTAGATTTAAGTTGTTTGTCAGAAGAGGAACAGAGGGAAGAAATTAAAAAATCCAGGGCAGTTCTTGTGGATTTAATCGGAGAAAGGGATTTTGCGGTTCGACCGCCATTTGGTCAGATGAATGCCATATTGGAACAATGGATAGAATATCCAATGATCTTATGGTCTATAGATACGGAAGACTGGACAGGGAAAAGTGTTTTAGATATGACCATCGAAACGGCAGAACAAGTTCGGGATGGTGATATTATTCTCATGCATGATATCTCAGAAAATAGTATCGAAGGTGCAAAAGCAATTATTGACGAATTGGAACGGATGGGTTATACTTTTCTAACAATAGAAGAACTTTTCTTTTGTAAAGAGATAACATTGGAAAATGGTAGAACTTACCGTTATGCACGATAAGGAGATTATATGATAAAAATTGGTTCTCATGTTGGCATGAGTGGAAAAGAAATGTTCCTTGGTTCTGCAAAAGAGGCAGCATCTTATGGTGCGAATACATTTATGGTATATACAGGAGCTCCGCAAAATACCAAGCGTAAAGATTTAAGCGAACTCCGAATAGATGAGGGATGGGCCTACATGCGTGAAAAAGGGATTGAAGAAATCGTCATTCATGCGCCATATATTATCAATATGGCGAATACAGTCAAACCAGAAACTTTTGAACTGGCAGTCGATTTTATGAACCTTGAATTAAGTCGGTCAGAAGCTATGGGAAGTAAAGTGTTGATTGTTCATCCGGGAGCCCATGTGGGTGCCGGTCCGGAAGCTGGAATTGCGCAGATTGCCAAAGCACTGAATGAAGTTCTGACAATGGATACAAAAGTTTGTGTGGCTTTAGAAACCATGGCGGGAAAAGGCAGCGAAATTGGCCGATCCTTTGAAGAACTCGCGGACATTTATGATAAAGTCGCATATAATGATAAATTGAGAGTGTGTTTTGACACTTGCCATACAAGTGATGCAGGGTATGATATCATTCATGATTTTGATGGTGTCATGGATCAATTTGATCGATTGATCGGTAAAGATCAGATTGCTGTTTTTCATATTAATGATAGCAAAAATGCACAGGGAGCTGCAAAAGACCGACATGAGAATCTTGGATTTGGACATATCGGATTTAATGCACTTCATGCAATTGTTCATCACAAAGACTTTATCGATGTACCTAAAATTTTAGAAAGCCCGTATGTGGCTGATGCCCATCAACCTAAGAAATCGTGGGCACCTTACAAATATGAAATCGAAATGCTTCGTACAGGGGTATTTGATCCTAAATTAAAAGAAAAAATTTCACAAAACGGAGGAAAATAATTATGAGAGATGAAACAAAATGCTTACATTCCGGCTATACACCGAAAAATGGTGAGCCACGTGTTATGCCAATTGTTCAGAGTACGACTTATGTATATGATTCAACAGAAGCAGTGGCAGCGGTATTTGATGATCCATCCAAATCCCTTATTTATTCAAGATTTGAAAATCCAACAGTTATGGCTGTGGAAGATAAGATTGCAGATCTTGAAGGTGGTGTGGGTGCTATGTGTACTTCCTCCGGTCAGGCAGCTTCTTTACTTTCAATTTTAAATATCTGTAGTGCAGGCGACAGCTTTATCAGTACATCCACTATTTATGGCGGCACAGTGAACCTTTTTGCTGTAACACTTAAAAAATTAGGAATTGAATGTATTTTTGTAGATGCAGACGCAGATGAAGAAACAATTCAGGAAGCATTTAAATCAAATACACGTTGTGTTTTTGGCGAAACACTGGCAAATCCTGCATTGGCGGTGCTTGATATTGAAAAGATGGCGAATATTGCTCATAAAAATAATGTGCCATTAATTATTGACAATACATTTGCCACACCTGTTCTTTGTAAACCAATCGAATTTGGTGCTGATATTGTTGTTCATTCTACATCCAAATATATGGATGGTCATGCGCTTCAGGTAGGTGGAGTCATTGTTGACAGTGGTAAATTTGACTGGACAAATGGCAAATTTCCAGAATTCACAGAACCGGATGATTCTTATCATGGCCTCATTTATACTGAAAAATATGGGAAAATGGCTTATATTATGAAAGCACGTATGCAGTTAATGCGTGATTTTGGAGCTTATCCATCGGCACACTCCGGATTTTTATTAAATCTCGGATTAGAAACTTTAGCAATCCGTATGGAACGCTACTGTGAAAATGCACTTAAGGTTGCAAAATATTTCCAGACATCCGATAAGATTGAATATGTCAGCTATGCGGCACTTCCAGGGGATAAATATCATGAACGTGCGAAGAAGTATCTTCCTAAGGGAACATGTGGTGTTATATCCGTCTCTATTAAAGGCGGAAGAGATGCAGCAGTTCGTTTCATGGACAGTTTGAAACTTGCTTCCAATGAAGTTCATGTGGCAGATATCCGGACATGTGTATTACATCCGGCAAGTGCAACACATCGTCAGTTGACGGAAGAACAGCTCATTGCAGCTGGTATAAATCCAGGATTAATTCGTTTTTCTGTGGGACTTGAAAATGTCGATGATATTATTGAAGATATTGAACAGGCATTGGCGAATGTATAAATGATAACAAAAATGTACTCCTTGGAGACTACGGAGACGGCGTCCATCGGAGTACATTTTTATTTTAAATATAAGATTAAAAAATGAAATAAAAAATGACTGTAATGTTTGTTAGAAACATCTTTATTGATTTCAAGAATAGTGTGTTATAATAATATGTATATGAAATATATGTAAGAATATATTCTTAACGTGAATTTGCTGTAGACGAACATACAGAATAGAGGAGGGATAAAGTCATGATTAATATTTTGGAATGGGAAAAGATTTATAATTCAAAGATCGTATCTGCGGAAGAGGCAATTGGTTATATTAAAAGTGGTGATCGTATTGTTACCGGACATGCAGCGGGGGAGCCAACTTATTTGATTGATACTTTGGTGGATAATTACGAGATGTATGAGAATGTCGAAATCTGTCATCTGGTTTCAACGGGCGAAGGGAAGTATACACGACCGGAAATGAAAGGTCATTTTATATTTAATGGGTTCTTCCTTGGTGCTGGCAATCGAGATGCGGTAGCCAGAGGTCAGGCAAATTACAGTCCCGGATTTTTTCATGAAATTCCAAAACTGTTTCGTGAAGAATTGCCTGTAGATGTAGCACTTGTTATGGTAAGTAAACCGGATAAACATGGTTTCTGCTCCTTTGGCACATCCAGTGATTATACAAAACCGGTAGCTGATTGTGCAAAAATTGTTATTGCACAGGTGAATGAACATATGCCACGTACATTTGGTGGTAATTTGATTCATGTCCGTGATATTGATTTTATCGTTGAACATTCCCAGCCGATCAATGAAATGCAGCCGGCAAAGGTTGGAATCCTTGAAAGGAAAATTGGTAAATATTGTTCGACACTTATTAAAGATGGGGACTGTCTTCAGCTTGGTATCGGTTCTATTCCGGAATCTGTATTGCCGTTCCTTTGGGATCGAAAGGATCTTGGGTTACATACAGAGATGGCATCCGATGGTATTATTGATCTAATGCTTGCAGGTATCATTAATAACAAATTAAAAACCGTTGAACCTGGACGAAGTGTGATTACTTTCGTTATGGGAACACGAAGACTCTATGACTTTATTGATGACAATCCGGAAATTTCAATGAACCCGGTAGATTATGTCAATGATCCGGTTGTGATCGCAAAGAATGATAATGTTGTGTCGATCAACAGTTGTATTCAGGTCGATCTTATGGGGCAGGTTGTCAGTGAGAGTATTGGACTCCGTCAGTTCAGTGGTGTTGGCGGTCAGGTAGACTTTGTCCGTGGTGCTGCCATGAGTAAAGGTGGACGCAGTATCATTGCTATGCTTTCTACGGCAAGCGGTGGAAAAATCAGCCGTATTGTTCCGTTTATTGATCAGGGGGCTGCTGTTACTACATCACGTAATGACGTGCATTATGTCATTACAGAGTATGGTATTGCTTTACTGAAAGGCAAAACATTAAAAGACAGAGCGAAAGCTTTGATTAAGATTGCTCATCCAAAATTTAGAGAAGAATTGAAACAGGAATATGAACGTCGTTTTCTTGAACCATACGATTTGAAGATGGTTGAGAAAGAAGCATAGGCAGGGAATGGTTGACCATCTGGAAGACTATGCACCCGTTCGGTTTTAAAATATGATCAAAAATGAAAATCCAGTACTCCGAAGAATGCCGTTTCAAGGCTTCAAGGAGTACTGGGTTTTGTCTATTCGAGTTCGAAAGCTCCAGTATACAATTGGTAGTATTTACCTTTTTTTGCAATGAGGTCATCATGCGGTCCGCGTTCGATGATATGTCCATGTTCAAGAACCATAATCACATCGGAGTTTTGAACGGTTGAAAGTCGATGAGCAATAACAAATACAGTACGGCTAAGCATGAGGCTATCCATACCTTTCTGTACAATGGCTTCTGTTCGTGTATCGATGGAAGATGTTGCCTCATCAAGAATCATCACCGGAGGATCGGCAACTGCTGCTCTTGCGATGGAGATAAGCTGTCTCTGACCTTGAGATAAGCCGGAGCCATCACCGGAAAGTACTGTGTCATAACCCTGTGGCAGACGGGTGATAAATCCGTGAGCGTTTGCAAGTTTGGCAGCAGCAATACATTCTTCATCCGTTGCATTTAAATTGCCATAACGGATATTCTCCATAACGGTCCCTGTAAAGAGATTGACATCCTGTAATACGATACCGAGAGAATGGCGTAAATCCGCTTTTTTAATCTGGTTGATATTAATACCGTCATAACGGATACGTCCATCGGCAATATCATAAAAGCGATTGATCAGGTTCGTGATCGTTGTTTTACCGGCACCGGTAGCACCAACGAAAGCCACTTTTTGACCAGGTTCAGCATAAAGGGTAATGTCGTGAAGAACCATCTTTTCTTTGGTATAACCAAAGTCAACATCATAGAATCGAACTTCACCCTTAAGTTCTTCATAATGGAAACTTCCGTCTTCCTGAGGAACCTTCCATGCCCAGAGTTCAGTGCGGTAATCAACTTCTTCCATGTGGCCATTTTTATAAGTCACATTGACAAGCGTAACATTTCCTTCATCCGTCTCTGGTTTTTCATCCATCAGATTAAAGATACGTTCTGCACCTGCCATAGCCATAATGACCATGTTGAGCTGCTGGGAAACCTGACTGACCGGCATATTAAAGGACTTAGTCAACTGAAGGAAAGAGGCGATGGCACCTAATGTGAGACCGCTGACACCGTTAATAGCCATGGCGCCGCCGACAAGTGCGACAAGTACATATTGGAGATGACCAAGGTTATTGGTAATTGGTCCCATACTGTTAGCAAATGTATTGGCAGATGCCACATTGTGGAACAATTCTTCGTTCTTTTCATTAAAATCTTTTTTTGTAATTTCTTCATGGCAAAAGACTTTGATGACTTTTTGACCATTGATCATTTCTTCGATATAGCCGTTGAGATCACCAATGGATTTCTGCTGGCGCATAAAGTAAGTACCGCTTTTTTTCATAACGAATTTACTGATATTTAATACACCGAAAATACAGACAACGACAAGAATGGTCAGCCATACATTGACAGATAACATGGCGATAAATACAGATACAATCGTGATCAGAGAGGAACATGTCTGAGGAATACTCTGGGAGATCATCTGGCGAAGCGTGTCTGTATCATTGGTATAATGACTCATAATATCACCGTGTGTATGGGTGTCAAAGTATCTGATCGGAAGTGACTGCATATGAGTGAACATTTTGTCTCGGACATCTTTTAAAATACCCTGTGCAATACGAACCATAATAAGATTGTACGTAAGAGCACAAGCCATACCGATCAAGTATATACATGCCATTGTAAGGATAGATTTTAATAATCCGTCAAATACAGGTTCCGATTCCAGAAGAAGCGGAGTGATGTAATCATCAATCAGAGTCTCCAGATAGAGAGAGGAAGCTACGTTAGTTAATGAGCTTATTAAAATACATGCAAGGACAATAAGAAAGCGGAATTTATAATGCATAAGATAGCCCAGTAAACGCTTAGGCGTGTCTTTGGAAATTTTTGGGCGAGGACCCATGCCTCTTGCACCGGGACCCATACCACGAGGTCCGCGTCCCATAGGTGGTGTCTGTTTACTCATCGCCTAAACCTCCTTTCATCTGTGATGTATAAACTTCTTTATAAATTGCATTTGTTTCTAATAATTCTTCGTGGGTGCCGATGGCATCAATCATACCGTTTTCCATAACAATAATTTTGTCAGCGTGTTCGACAGAAGAGATACGCTGGGCAATGATGATTTTTGTTGTATCCGGAATTTCTGTACGGAAAGCTTTCTGGATCATGGTATCTGTCTTTGTATCTACAGCGCTTGTGGAATCGTCCATAATGAGGATATAGGGTTTCTTAAGTAAAGCACGGGCAATACACAGACGCTGTTTCTGTCCGCCGGAAACGTTGGTTCCGCCCTGTTCGATATAGGTATCATATCCATCAGGAAAGGTCTGAATAAAATCATCGGCCTGAGCCAGTTTGCAGGCATGAATGAGTTGTTCATCGGTAGCATCCAGATTACCCCAACGAAGATTTTCTTTAATTGTTCCGGAAAAGAGTACATTTTTTTGCAGAACCATGGCAACGTGATCTCGAAGAATTTCAAGATCATAGTCTTTAACATTAATTCCGCCAACTTTAACAGTGCCGTTGGTTGCATCATAAAGTCTTGGAATCATCTGAACAAGACTGGATTTACCCGAACCGGTTCCTCCGATGATGCCAACGGTTTCACCGGACTGAATGTGAAGATTAATCTGTTTCAGGCAGCGTTTGTCAGCATTTTTTGAATAGCTGAAATCCACATTCTCAAAATCAATGGAACCATCCGGGATGGATGTTATCGGATTTTCTGGTGATGTAATATCGGATTTCTCATCTAAAATTTCTACAATACGCTGGGCTGCAGCTCTGGACATGGTGAGCATAACGAAAATCATGGAGAGCATCATTAAACTCATCAGAATCTGCATAAGGTAAACAAACAAACTCATAAGTTCACCGGTACTTAAGCCGATATCTGCATTATTACCGGAAGCAATAATGAGACGTGCACCAAACCAGGATATTAAAAGCATACTTCCGTAAATACAAAACTGCATGATTGGCATATTAAAAGCAAGATTTCGTTCCGCATGACAAAAGTCATCGTAGATTTTTTTTGAAATACGCTTAAATTTATTAATTTCAAAATCTTCACGTACGAAGGATTTTACAACGCGGATGCCATGAAGGTTTTCCTGAACAACGTTATTTAACTTATCGTAAGTTTTAAATACACGTTCAAAGATAGGATGTGTGCGCGTCATGATGAAATAAAGTGCAATAGCAAGAATAGGTATGCATCCAAGGAATACAAAAGCCAGAGAGCCTGCAACGTTGAATGCCATGATCATCGCTGAGATCAACATAAATGGTGAACGGACAGCGATACGAATGATCATCATAAAGGCCATTTGAACATTCGTTACATCCGTTGTCAAACGGGTTACAATACTTGCCGTTGAGTATTTGTCAATGTTGGAAAATGAAAAGTTCTGTACATTTTCAAACATATCTTTTCTAAGATTTTTGGCAAATCCGGCAGAAGCAATGGATGCACTGCGTCCGGAGAGAATACCAAAAGTCAGAGAAACGAGGGCGCATATAACAAGTAAAATACCTGTTTTGAGAATAAAATTCATGTCTCCGGCATCGACACCATAGTCAATCAGATCAGCCGTGAGAAAGGGAATGATAACTTCCAGAATAACTTCTCCACATACAAAGACGGGAGATAAGATGGCATCCTTTTTGTATTCCCTGATACTTTGTGATAAACGTTTAATCATAAAAAACCTCCTGATTGTTATTCAATAGCATTACGAAATTTATCCATGATGCGTGAAAATATTTCGAGTTCCTCATCGGTAATACTTTGACGAAGAAGATTTTCTGTGTCTATAATCTGTTGTTCGATGGCTTTATGAAGTTCCATGCCATCTGGGGTGAGGACCAGTTTTTTTAAACGGGCATCGTTTGGTACAGATTCGCGACGAATAAGACCTTTTGTTTCCATAAGTCGAATCACCTTAGATACGGTTGAACGTCGAACGCAGAAGGCATTTTCAATATCTTTTTGAAAAACATTCTGATCTGGATGATGCGCAAGGTATCCTAAGATCCAGCCATTATTTCGGCTGACTGTATCATCTATATGACAACATGTAAGTGAATGTTCCATCCGTCTTTTTAAAAGATGGGAAAGATTATGGAGTTGAAAACTTATATCCGTTTGATAAGGCAAAAAAGCACCTCCTAACAAAAAATTGCATAAAATGATATAAAAATAAAAATGTTAGACGTCTAATTGTTAGATGTCTAACATATTATATAAAACAAAAAATTATCTGTCAATGCAGGAGTTAAGACATTTTAAGGCATGGAGAATATCAGAAACAGATCGACTTTTTGCCTGGAGAAAATTCTCTCGCTCGTTGATATGTTCCAGACAATGGGCATCTGAATTTGTAATGATATTACAATAATTCAAATACGGATTGGATTTTTTAAGTTCCGGTAATTTATTTAAGTCTTTAAGTTCTGCACATAAAAACTGACTGTCCGGTGGAACGAAGCCGAGATTTGAAATCAGACTATTGGCCGATTTATCAATGTGTGCAGGAATCATAATCCCACCACGTTCTTCGGTAAGGTCAAATACATCCTCGAAATTTATGGCGGCATTTGTGATAAGAAGATTCGGTTCTTTGCCAATGATTTCGTCATTTTCGTTATAGAGCAGTTGAGCACCAAAGATGTGTTCTTTGTTGGCAATCTTAAACATGCGATTATACACATAAGTATCGAAATCCATAGCTGCATAGAGATCCGGAAACAGACAGACAACGTGAACATCTTCATTGGTGGTGAGTTCCATTCCTGGCAAACCAACTAAACCGTAAGCTTCTGCCATTTTTAAAAATGGGGCACAATTACGGCTGGTATTGTGGTCTGTCAGTGCAATGACATCCAGTTCTTTGACGGCAGCCATACCGGCAATATTGGCAGGCGTCATATCTTCGTCTCCGCAAGGGGAGAGACAGGAATGGATGTGCAGGTCATAAGATAATGGAATCATGCGTGTATATTTTGATAGACAGCGAGTGCTGCATCAAAGACTGGCATTTCAGTTGCAAAAACGGTGATTCCCTGCTGACTGGCTTTAGATAAAAAAATATTATCTGTCTGAGCATTTTCAGCGAGGATGACACAGGCAACATCTGCCAGAGAGGCAACGGCGAGAGTGTTCAAATTAGACATAACCGTTACCCAGGCACTGCCGGAAGGTGCCTGACCCATAGCAATACTTAATAAATCACAACAGAATGGCACGGTGATGTCTCTTTCGAGATCATCACCCGCGTTTTTTAATTGAAATAGATTAGAATAAATTAATTCCTGTACGGTCATTTTTAATCATCCTTATCGTCTTTATTCAGATTCAATTTAGCATCCAGAAGAGAAATTTCAAAGAGTAATTTACTCATCTGTTTTTTAAATATATATCGGTAGTCATTACCTTGAAGTGCATAGGCATCCGCACAATTTACAAGAGAGTTCATACTTGTAGTTAATGCGTGAATCTGATCTTTTAAAATATGTATGCATAATGTTTCGGTTGCTGTACCACGGACAATATCTTCTGCAAGAGCTTTGCATGTCGGTGCACCGCAGGAACCACAATCAAGCCCCGGAAATTTTTGAGTTAATCGTTCCACACGATTCAACATACGGATACTTTCGACCATAGAGTGTCCCAATTGAAATACAGGAAGGTATTCAACATCTTTGGACCAATGGATGACTTCCTGGTCAATATTTTCAGGAACATGTACAGGAACTTGCGGAAGATTATGACATAGACGTTTTAATTTGGCCTGAGCAACATACGGATTTTCAACGGTGAGAACACCGCCGACGCAGCCGCCATCACAGGCATTGAGTTCGATGAAGGTCAGTTCATCAAATTTTTCGTCTTCCATATCTTCAAGAACACGAATGACATTTTCAATGCCATCTGCAGCAAGATAGTTTGCAGTCTTTATACCAGCAGATTCACCGCCATGAGTTCCCCAGCCGACACCGATCGCTCCGGCACTGGAAAGGGGCAGCGGATTCTTTTCTGCAACATTTAACAGTGGAAGGAGTATTGGATAGATATTTTTTATGGCAAGGACGCCATTAATTTCGCTTTTTTCAACACCCAAAGGTTCATAAGCATAGGCAACTTTGGATGGACATGGTGAAATAGAAATAATACCGATGTCTTCGGCCGGGAGTCCGGTTTTTTCCATGGCTTTTTTTCGAGCAAGACGTGCTGCGGCTTCAACAGGAAGATTGCAAGGCAAAAGGTGTTCAATAAGATTTGGAAAGCGCACACGAATTAAACGGACAACAGAAGGACAGGATGTACTGATAAACGGCCATTGTTCAGGATGTCTGGCAATATACTGCTGTGACACTTCAGAGATAATCTCAGCAGCATAAGCGACTTCATAGACATCATCAAAGCCCATATGTATTAAAGCTGTAAGGACAATATTGGTATCTTCGATATTGTTAAACTGACTATACAGTGTGGGATCAGGTAATGCTACAGTATATTTATATTGATTTAATATATCTAAACGGTCAAAATGACTGGCTTTTGCATGATGTGGACAGATAAGGATACATTCGCCACAGTCGATACAGTATTCGCTGGTAATTGTTGCTTTCCCATTACGTACACGAATTGCCTGAGTCGGGCAGCGTTTGATGCAGTTAATACAACCGTTACATAAATCAGTTTTAAGATAGACGGAATGTAAAAACTTATGTGTTGTCATAAGTCACCATCCTTTCTGTAGAGATAAAAAGGTCTATATGAAAAATATTGATGGATGAGGAACTGCGCAGGTACATCTATAGCTATGCCTGCATGTTCACGGTCATTGTGACAGTTGTACCTACACCAAGCACTGTCTGAATATTCATGGTGTCTGAATTTTTTTTCATATTAGGCAGTCCCATTCCAGCACCAAAACCAAGGGAACGGACATTGCTGGATGCGGTTGAAAAACCGGCCTGCATGGCTTTTTCAATGTCTTCGATACCAGGACCGACATCTTTTAAAATCATGATAATCTGTTCTGGTGTAATATCGACGGTAATATGACCTCCGTTGGCATGGATGACCATATTAATTTCACCTTCATACATGGCGATTGCCACTTTTCGTATAATGGCAGGGGCAACACCCAGTTTTTTTAACTTATTTTTGACATCACTGCTGGCTTCTCCGGCGCGTGTAAAATCGGTTGGAGAAACGGTATATTTTAAAGTCATTAAACTATTCTCCATGATGAGCACCTCCGCGGATTCCATTATCATAAAGAATACCACAGGCTGTAAACATTGGAAGAGCTGTTGAAAGCAAGCAGATACTTCGCTCTTTAGCCATTTCAATCATCGCGATGTCCGGAGTCTTGTTACGAACCATAATTATGCAGACAATGTCCATCATCTCTGCAGTACGAATGACCTGCGGGTTACATAATCCTGTGATCAATACGGATTGATCATCAACATGAGCAAGTACATCACTCATCATATCGGAACCGCAGGCGGTATAAACTTCACGGTTTAAAAATTCTTCTCCATAGAGAAGACGGGCATTTAATAAACCTTTAATGAATCCAAGTGTCATATCTATCCTCCTGATTCTTTAAAAACATTGTTATGAATTTAGTATAACATTTTGACTGGTAAAATTAAACAGATATTGCAGTAAAAATATATTAATATTGTTAAAATTATTGAAATAAATGCAAGCAACGAGTCAACAAATAGTGGCAGATTTAGGAAAAGGATGTTATAATGAAGTATCAGATTCTAGTTAAGGAGTGATTTATTTGGCAATGAAAACACCAAGTGTTCCATTTGCAGGAACACCAGAGCAAAAAGAGGCATTGCTTTCAGTTATTCATGAACTTAAGGACCAGAAAGGCTGCTTGATGCCAATCATGCAGAAGGCTCAGGATATCTATGGATATCTTCCGATTGAAGTTCAAAAGATTATCGCTGATGAATTGCATGTGCCAATGGAAAAAATTTATGGTATAGCAACATTTTATTCACAGTTTGCATTAAATCCTAAAGGTCAGTATCAGATTTCTGTCTGTCTTGGAACTGCCTGCTATGTTAAAGGTGCTGGAGATATCTATAACAAACTTCAGGAATTATTAGGCATTAATGGTGGTGAGTGTACGCCAGATGGTAAATTCTCATTAGACGCATGTCGTTGCGTTGGTGCTTGTGGTCTTGCACCTGTTGTTATGATTAATGATGAAGTTTATGGTCGTCTTGGCGTTGAGGATGTAGAAGCCATCCTTGCAAAATATTATTAAGTTATGATGACAGAAATTTCTCTAAATATTCTCGATGTGGCGGAGAATTCGATTCGTGCAAAAGCGTCTCTTATTGAGATTGTTGTAGATGCAGATGTTATGAAGAACCGCCTGATTGTAATAATTAAAGATAATGGTTGTGGAATGAGTTCTGAGCAGCTTGAGCATGCGACGGACCCATTTTTTACGACCCGGACAACCCGAAAGGTCGGACTCGGAATTCCGTTTTTTAAGATGGCCGCACTCAGTGCAGACGGAGATTTTGAAATCGTGTCAAAGGTAGGCGAGGGCACTGTGGTTCGTGCAGAATTTCAGCTGGATCATATTGACCGTATGCCATTAGGAGATATTAATGGAACCATTTACACACTGGTTCATTTTAATCCGGACATCGATTTTTGCTATACGTATCGATATGGGGAACGTGAATTTTTATTAGATACACGGCAGATGAGAGAGATCCTGGGCGGTATTCCATTGAATGTACCGGAAGTTTCTGAGTATATACAGGATTATTTAGAGGAGAATAAACGAGACGTGGATGGCGGTGCCATCCTATGATTAGGAGGTAGCTATATGAAATCCCTTGAAGAATTAAGAGCGATTCGTGAAAGAATGCAGGGAAAAGTTGGAATGCGTTCCGAAGATGCCAACCAGATTAAAATTGTTGTGGGTATGGCAACTTGCGGTATTGCCAGTGGAGCAAGACCTGTATTGAATGTACTTGCGGATGAAGTTCAGAAACGCGGTATGTCCAACGTAGTTGTAACACAGACAGGATGTATTGGTTTGTGCCAGTATGAACCGGTTATTGAAGTTTATGTTCCTGGTAAAGAAAAAGTAACCTACGTAAGAATGAATGTAGATAAAGCAATCGAAATGCTTGAACAGCATATCGTGCGCGGCTATACTCTTGGAAAATATACATTAAACGAAACAAACTTATAATGAGGAGGTAGACTATGTATCGTGCGCATGTCCTGGTATGCGGTGGAACGGGATGTACTTCCTCCGGCAGCCAGAAAATTATCGAACGTTTAAAAAGAGAATTGGATAAACAGGGATTAACAAAAGAAGTATCTGTTGTACAGACAGGTTGTCATGGTCTTTGTGCCCTTGGTCCAATCATGGTTGTTTATCCAGAAGCAATTTTTTATTCCATGGTTAAGGAAGAAGATATTGCGGAAATCGTTGAAGAACATTTGTTAAAAGGCCGTGTTGTTAAACGTCTTGTATACGATGAGACATTAACAGACGAAGGTGTTAAATCCCTTGCTGAAACAGATTTCTATAAAAAACAGCACCGTGTTGCATTGCGTAACTGCGGTGTGATCAATCCGGAAAATATTGAAGAATACATCGGTACACATGGTTATGAAGCTCTTGGCCGCGTGCTTACAGAGATGACACCAGACGATGTTATTCAGACAATTTTAGATAGTGGTCTCCGTGGTCGTGGCGGTGCAGGTTTCCCAACAGGTTTAAAATGGAAATTTGCTTCCTCCAACAGAGGACAGGTTCAGAAATTTGTTTGCTGTAATGCGGACGAAGGTGACCCGGGTGCTTTCATGGATCGTTCCATCCTTGAAGGTGACCCACACGTTGTATTTGAAGCGATGGCTATCGCTGGTTATGCGATTGGTTCCAATCAGGGTTATATTTATGTTCGTGCAGAATACCCAATCGCTGTAAAACGTCTTGAAATTGCCCTTGCTCAGGCAAGAGAGTATGGATTACTTGGTAAAGATATCTTCGGTTCCGGTTTCGATTTCGATATTGATCTTCGTTTAGGTGCCGGTGCATTTGTATGTGGTGAAGAAACTGCTCTTATGGTATCCATCGAAGGTAATCGTGGTGAACCAAGACCAAGACCTCCTTTCCCTGCAGTGAAAGGTTTATTTGGACAGCCAACGATCCTTAACAACGTTGAAACATATGCAAACATTCCACAGATCATTTTGAATGGTCCAGAATGGTTTGCGTCTATGGGTACAGAAAAATCCAAAGGAACAAAAGTATTTGCTGTTGGCGGTAAGATCAACAACACAGGTCTTGTAGAAATTCCTATGGGTACAACACTCCGTACAGTTGTTGAAGAAATCGGCGGCGGTATCCCTAATGGCAAGAAATTTAAAGCAGCTCAGACAGGTGGACCATCCGGCGGATGTATCCCTGCTGAATATTTTGATATTCCAATCGACTATGATAACCTTCTTGAAATCGGTTCCATGATGGGTTCCGGTGGTTTGATCGTTATGGACGAAGATAACTGTATGGTTGATATTGCAAAATTCTTCCTTGAATTTACAGTTGACGAATCCTGTGGTAAATGTGCACCTTGTCGTATCGGTACAAAACGTATGCACGAAATTCTCGACAAGATCACAAAAGGCGAAGGTACTTTAGAAGATTTGGATCGTTTGGAAGAATTGGCTTATTACATTAAAGAAAATGCTCTTTGCGGTCTTGGCCAGACAGCTCCAAACCCTGTATTATCCACATTGCGTTTCTTTAGAGACGAATATGTAGCACATGTTGTAGATAAGAAATGTCCTGCGGGTGTATGTAAACATCTTCTTTCCTTCCGTATTGATGCAGACAAATGTAAGGGCTGTACATTATGTGCACGTGTTTGTCCTGCAGGTGCAATTTCCGGCAAACTTAAAGAACCTCACAGCATTGACACATCAAAATGTGTTAAATGTGGTGCTTGTATGGAAAAATGTCGTTTTGGTGCAATTTATAAAGAGTAATGGAGGACAAAAGAATGGGCGATATTACAATTAAAATTAATGGTATGGATGTAACCGCTCCAGCTGGCTCCACAATTCTCGAAGCTGCCAGACTGGCGCATATTGAAATTCCTACTTTATGTTTCTTAAAAGAAATCAACGAAATCGGCGCATGCCGTATGTGTGTTGTTGAAGTTAAAGGTGCAAGAAGCCTTGTAACAGCTTGTGTATATCCAATCAACGAAGGTATGGAAGTTTGGACAAATACAGCAAAAGTTCGTGAATCCCGTAAAACTACATTGGAATTACTTCTTTCAAACCATAAGAAAGAATGCCTTTCCTGTGTGCGCAGCGGTAACTGTGAGCTTCAGCAGATGTGTAAAGCTTACGGTGTTACAGAAGAAAACAAATATGCAGGCGATATGCTTAAATGTGAAATCGATGCATCTGCAGCACATATGATTCGTGATAACAGCAAGTGCGTTCTTTGCCGTCGCTGTGTCGCTGTATGTGAAAAAGTTCAGGGTATCGGTGTTATCGGTGCAAACGGTCGTGGCTTTAGTACGTATATCGGTTCTGCGTTTGATATGGATCTTGCAGATACAAGCTGTGTATCCTGTGGTCAGTGTATCGCTGTTTGTCCAACAGGTGCACTTTATGAAAAAGATTCTATTGATGAAGTACTTGCAGCAATTGATGATCCTGAAAAATATGTATGTGTTCAGACTGCTCCGGCTGTTCGTGCAGCTCTCGGTGAAGAATTTGGTTATCCAATGGGCACAGATGTGGAAGGAAAGATGGCAGCAGCACTTCGCCGTATCGGTTTTAATAAAGTATTCGATACAGATTTCAGTGCTGACTTGACAATTATGGAAGAAGCGCATGAATTCCTGGATAGAGTACAGAATGGTGGAAAACTTCCGCTGATTACATCCTGTTCTCCAGGCTGGATTAAGTATTGTGAACATTACTTCCCTGAAATGACAGAAAATCTTTCTTCCTGCAAATCCCCTCAGCAGATGTTTGGTGCTGTATTAAAAACATATTATGCTGAAAAGATGGGCATTGATCCTAAGAATATCGTCAGTGTAAGTATTATGCCATGTACAGCAAAGAAATTTGAAATCGGTCGTGACGATCAGAGTGCAGCAGGTGTTCCTGATGTGGATTACTCCTTAACAACACGTGAACTTGCACGTATGATTAAACGTCTTGGTATTAAATTTACAGAACTTCCAGATGAAGGTTTTGACGATCCGTTAGGTGAATCTACAGGTGCAGCAGTTATCTTCGGTGCGACAGGCGGTGTTATGGAAGCAGCACTTCGTACAGCAGTAGAAACATTAACTGGTGAAGAACTTGCGAAACTCGATTTCGAAGAAGTTCGTGGTACCCAGGGAATCAAAGAAGCTGCTTATAACGTCGCAGGCATGGATGTTAAAGTTGCTGTTGCATCCGGTCTCGGCAATGCAAGAGAACTTTTGAACAAAGTAAAATCCGGTGAAGCAGACTATCACTTTATCGAAATCATGGGATGTCCAGGAGGTTGTGTCAATGGCGGCGGTCAGCCTCAGGTTTCCGGCGAAGTTCGCAACACTGTGGATGTACAGGCAATTCGTGCAAGTGTATTGTATGCAAATGATGCCGCAAAATCTATTCGTAAATCTCATGAAAATCCGGCAATTAAGAAGATTTATGAAGAATACTTTGAAGCACCAGGCAGTCATAAAGCACACGAAGTACTTCATACAACATATGTAAAACGTACAGTTCATTAATGAAAAGTTTATAGGGTCCTGTCCGCACGGCGGGCGGGACCTTTTTTACGATTATCAAATGTATTATGGTTATATAAAGACAATAGAAAACATATAACCACTTATAAATCGTAGAATGAAAAAAATTGCCCGAGAGTATGGGAAGTATTTTAGAGTGTAGTTGCTAAAATATAAAAATGGAGGAATTGACGTGAAAATCATCGACTTTAAAACAGCGAGTTGTAAACATTGTTATAAATGCGTGCGTTCATGTTCTGTGAAAGCAATCAAAGTTAAGAACGCTCAGGCGCAGATCATGAAAGAATACTGTATTTTGTGTGGGAAATGTCTGGAAGTGTGTCCACAAAATGCAAAAACATTTGTTAGTGATCTGGAACGTGTTCAGTATTATATTCGTTCCGGTGAGAAAGTCGTTGTTTCTATCGCACCATCTTATCTTGGCATTATGGATTATGAAACACCGGGTCAGGTTGTTGATGCTCTATTGAAGCTTGGTTTTTATGCAGTCCGCGAAACAGCAGAAGGGGCTGCATATGTAACGGATGAATATGCCAAATTGCTTTTAGAAGGACAGATGACTAATATTATTACGACCTGTTGCCCAAGCGTAAATGATCTGATCGAAAAATATTATCCATCGTTAGTTTCTTATATGGCTCCTGTTGTATCACCAATGGTTGCCCATGGTCGTTTGATTAAAAAAATTTATGGTGAAGATACAAAAGTTGTGTTTCTTGGACCATGTGTGGCAAAAAAAGAAGAAGCGGAAGAAGATGAACGTACAGAAGGCGCCATTGATGCGGTTATTCACTTTGGCGAGTTGATGGAATGGATGGCAGCAGAACATATTTCACTGAGTGCATGTGAAAACAAACCAATGGCCAATCCGGATCCTAAGGTGAATCGTCTTTATCCGATCAGCCGTGGTGTTATGCAGTCTGTGATGGTTTCAAAAGTTGGTGTTTATTCTATTTCCGGTGAGGATGGCTCTGTGGGACGTGAGCTTTTAGCAGGAAAGTACAGACGTTTGTTTGTAGACGGCATTGAAAACTGTCGCGAACTTTTAGATGCTATGGAAGCTGGTGAAATTAAGAACTGTTTTATTGAAATGAATATGTGTGAAGGCGGATGTATTAAAGGGCCGGCAACGACGAAGATGGAATATTCGAGATACCGTGCACGTTTTAATATTGAAGACCAGATCGAATATACACCCGCTGTAATGCAGGAGATTCCGGATAAAATATCAATGGTAAAAGAATTTTATTCAAGAAAAGAAGAAGATCGTCAGCCAACAGAAGCACAGATTCAGGAAATTTTAAAAGCAACAGGAAAATATAATAAAGATCAGGAATTGGATTGCGGTGCCTGTGGTTATACAAGCTGTCGTGAAAAGGCAGTCGCTGTTTTTCAGGGAAAGGCTGAGTTGGATATGTGCCTGCCTCATACATTTGAACAGGCTCGGTCCATGTCAAATCAGGTTCTTGAAGCTACGCCAAATTTAATCATGGTGATTCGACCGGATATGACGATTAAAGAGTTTAATCGAAAAGCGCAACGTGTTTTTAAGACACCGCGTCAGGATGCTATTGATCATTATATTTATGAATTTATGGATGCCGCTATTTTTGAAGAGGCATTAAACGAACGTAAGACAATCACCCGTCGTAAGGCACATTTGGACGCTTATGGCATTTCTGTATTAATCAGTGTAGTTTATATGGAAGATCAGGAGGCATTACTGACCATTATTCAGGATGTAACCGCTGAAGAGAAAGAACTGGAACACCAGTATCAATTGAAAATGAAAACCGTTGAGGCGGCTCAGAAGGTTATTGATAAGCAGATGATGGTTGCCCAGGAGATTGCAGGACTTCTTGGAGAAACAACAGCGGAAACAAAGGCGACTTTGAATAAGCTGAAACGCTCCATTCTTGAAGATGATGCAAAATAAATGAAAGTTGGTGTGATATGAATGTCAGTATTGATGTTTCATGGAAAAGTTTAAATAAAATGGGTGAAGAGCTTTGCGGCGACAAGGTGGAAATTTTAAAGACGGCAGATTCGGACATTGTTATTTTAGCCGATGGTATGGGCAGCGGTGTAAAAGCCAATATTCTGGCAACGTTGGCATCGAAGATTTTAGGAACTATGTTTCTGGAAGGTGAACCTATTGAAGAGGCCGTAGAAACACTGGCGAGCACTCTGCCAATCTGTAAAGTTCGTGGTATTTCCTATTCAACATTTAGTATTCTTCAGATTTTTCATAGCGGCGATGCCTATCTGGTAGAGTTCGACAATCCCGGGTGCATATTCGTACGTAATAAAAAATTGATGACAATTCCTGATAATATTCGCGAAATCAGTGGTCGAAAGATTCGAGAATATCGTTTTAAAGTTCAGACGGATGATTGTTTTGTGTTGATGAGTGATGGAACGATCTATGCTGGTGTTGGAGAGCTGTTAAATTTTGGCTGGACATGGGAAAGTATGGCGGATTATACGCTGAAATGTGTCAAAGAGACGAAGTCTGCGGCACGTATTGCATCGATGCTTAGTCAGGCTTGTGACGATTTGTATCAGCAAAGACCAGGAGACGATACGACAGTAGCGGTAGCTCGGGTTATTGAACGTCGTCTTGTGAATTTGTTTTCAGGTCCACCGGAAAATAAAGAAGATGATGCAAGATTAATGGCAGATTTTATGACCTCTGAAGGAAAAAAAGTCGTTTGTGGCGGAACAAGCAGTAAAATTGTGGCGAATTATCTTCACAAAGAAATTACAAATAATGATGATGGGATTAAAGCAGTGCCGCCAACGGCAAATATTGCCGGCATGGATCTTGTGACGGAAGGCGTTTTAACCATGAGTCATGCCTATAAACTTCTTCGAAGATTTGATGAAGGAGATATTGATGCGGATTTCTTTGATGCTTTGGATGCAGATAATGGTGGAGCTGCGTTGGCACGTCTTCTTCTGGAAGAATGCACCGAATTAAATATGTATATCGGCAGAGCATCCAATGAGGCAAATCACGAAGGCAAAGCTTTATTTGATATTAGTGTTCGTAAAAACCTTGTTTTACAATTAAAAGAAGTTATGGAACACTTGGGTAAGCAGATTAATATTACATATTATTAATATAGAAACGGGGCGATGAGATGTTTTGTGTTCGGTGTGGTACAGAATGCGTTGAACATTTTGAAGGTGAAATAATACGTCAGCGCTGTCCAAAATGTGGTTATATTCATTACAAAAATCCATATCCATGCATTGCGGCTATTGTGGTAAATTCCGAAGGAAAAATTTTATTGGGAAAGCGCAGTGCGGAATCGATTTATCCATTTAACTGGTGTCTGCCATGCGGATATATAGAATATGATGAAACCTATGTAGAGGCGACCGTACGAGAGGTTAAAGAGGAAATGGGCCTTCTGGCAGTTCCAGATGGAATCATCAATGTTGTATCCAATCATTTTGATAACGGTGTCCATTCTCTGGTTGTGGTTATGTTGGCTCATTACGATGGAGCTGAAGATCCTGTTCCGGGAGATGATATTATCGAAGCTGGATGGTTTGATCCGGAAGATTTGACTCAGTTGCCAACGCTGGCATTTTCGGCCGATAAATTTATCATTACAAAATATCATCAAATGATGAAAGAACAGGGAGATATCACAAAAATTACACTGGAAGGACATTCGGTTTATGGCGTATAAAATAAAACAGTGAAAGGAAATGACTATGAAAAATAATTTTTCAGAGGAGCTGTTGGAATTTATAAAAAAAAGTCCGACATGCTATCATGCAGTTGATACAATTAAAAAAATGCTGGATGAACAGGGATTTATTCGTCTTAATGAAAGTGCCTTCTGGGATATAAAACCCGGTGGAAGATATTATGTGTCCCGTAATGGCTCATCAATTATCGGATTTATTATTCCGGAATTTGTGGAAGGATTTCATATTGTGGCAAGTCACAGTGATTCTCCGACGTTTAAAATTAAAGAAATTCCGGAACTTGGTGTGGCAGATAAGTATACAAAATTAAATGTGGAAGGCTACGGTGGAATGCTTATGTCCACGTGGTTTGATCGTCCACTGTCTGTGGCAGGAAGAATTCTGGTTCGAACAGAATTTGGCATTGCGACACGATTGGTCAATGTGGATAAGGATTTGTTAGTGATTCCAAATCTGGCGATTCATATGAATCGTGGAGCCAATGAAGGATATAAGTGGAATGTTCAGAAAGATTTATTGCCACTTTATGGCGATGCTGATGCCAAAGGTACTTTTATGGATGTCGTTGCAGAGAGTGCTCATGTGAAAAAGGACGAGATTCTTGGACATGATCTGTTTTTATATCCAAGAGTTCGAGGATGTATCTGGGGAAAAAATGAATCATTCATTTCGTCTCCGCGTCTGGATGATTTGCAGAGTGTCTTTTCATCTGTCAAAGGACTCCTTGCGTCTGAGAAAAGTCCGCAGGTATCCATGATTGCTGTCTTGGATAATGAAGAAGTGGGAAGTTCTACAAAACAGGGTGCAGATTCGGATTTTCTGAAAGAAACAGTGCATCACATCTGCAAAGCGTGTGGAATAGAAAGCGAAGAACGCAGAAGAATTTTTGCCTCCAGCTTTATGATCTCTGCGGATAATGCCCATGCGGCCCATCCAAACCACATGGAAAAAGCAGATGCCGTGAATCGTCCATTCATGAATGAGGGGATTGTTATCAAATTTAATGGTAACCAGAAGTATACGTCGGATGGTGTGTCTTCGGCTTTATTTAAAATGATTTGTGAACGGGCCAATGTTCCATATCAGGTATATGCAAATCGTTCGGACATTGCAGGCGGTTCAACCCTGGGTAATATTTCAAATACACAGCTTTCCATGAATACAGTGGATATTGGACTGGCCCAGTTGGCGATGCATTCTGCTTACGAGACTGCCGGAGTTCGGGATACGATGTATATGATCCAGGCGATGAAGACTTTTTTTGAAAGTCAGGTTGTTTGTTTGGAAGATGGGATATATGATTTGAAATAAGATTTGATTCTGTCATGAAAAACATAAACGAGGGGAATAGTTATGTATATTAAAGATTTTTTGAAAAAGGTATTTAAAAAAGGAAATACGACCCTTTTGATTTACTTTTTAGTGAACATGTTGATTGTTGTTGGTATTATTGCCATTCCATTTATTGGTTATAATATTTTTGTTGGCATTCTTGTGGGATTAGGTCTGTATGCCATTTCGGTAGCTGCTTCTTTGTCACCGATTGGTGAAATGATGCGAAGACATCAGCTTCATTGCATTCCGTTAGAAAAGAATCCGGAACTTGAAGCAGAGTTGATGCCCTTAATCAACGAAGTTTATGATCGTGCAAAGGAAATTAATCCGGAGTTGCCGACAGATATTCGATTTTTCTATCTGGAAGATGAAAGTATTAATGCTTTTGCGGCTGGAAGAAAAACCATCTGTTTACATAGTGGAACAGCGAATATGCAGGATAAAAAGCGGATAAAAGCTGTTTTAGCCCATGAATTTGGACATATTGCAAATCATGATACAGATTTAGGATTATTTGTTCATGTAGGTAATTTAATTATTAATGCATTTTTTATTTTCTGGGGCATTGGTGTAACGATGACACGTATCATAGGTACACTTGTTGCTATCTTTACTTCCGATGATGACGGAGGGTTTGCAGGACTTATGATGCATTTATCTGCGTTATTGAGTCAGGTGGCTTTAATTGTTATTCAAAAGATCTGGTATCGTTTTGGCGGCTTAATGATTGCAAAGACAAAACGTAATCAGGAATTTGAAGCGGATATTTTTTCGGCAAAGCTGGGATATGGTGTCCCTTTATGTGAGTTGTTTGATACATGGGGAGATGATACACCGAAGGACGTTTATGAAGGTTTATTCCTTGATCATCCATCGTCACCAGAGCGAATTGAAAATCTTCAGGAATTTGGTGTGCCATTTACTGGCATGGATCCAGAAAAACGACAGATGATCATCGCTCAGTATCGTATGGAAAAGAAGAAAAAGAAAAAAGGATGTTTAATTGGTTGTTGTATCGTTATGGTTCTAATGCTTGGAGCAATCATTTCCGGTATCATTGGTACAGTGATGTCTTCGCGTGAAAATGATAGACACCAGGAAGAACAGCGGAATCCGGAAGGGGTTGGTACAGGAACGGTATTGCCTCAGGATGAAATGGAAGCAAGAGAGGAAACCGTTGTTGTTGATGATCAGACAAACGGAACAGACAATCAGGAAGCAGTAGAGGCAATCTGTCTGGATGCAACGAACATGGATTTTTCATCCAAACCAAAATATAATTTTATAGATGCCAGTGCAAGTTCCGTTGTCAGTCAGGCGGGATATGATAACTCGGCTATGGTTGCTGTGGATGGTTTACTGGAAACCTCCTGGCAGGAAGGTGTCAGCGGTAACGGTGAAGGACAGTATCTTGAAATATATCTGGATAATGAACATCCTGTGAAATATCTTGTATTTTATCTTGGTAACTGGAGAAGTTATGACTGGTTCTATGATAATAACAGACCACAGAGCTTAACCATTCAGATTGGTGATTATACAACGACTCAGGAATTTGCGGATGGTCAGATTATTCATTGTATTGAACTGTCTCAGCCGATTCAGGCATCCAGAGTACGTCTGACGATTAATAGTGTTTATGGTGGTCGAGACTGGCAGGATACATGTATTGCGGAAGTGATGGCTTATGGCGAATAAAATAAAATTAATTTTAATATGTTTGTGTATGACAGGAGTTCTAGGAGGATGTCAGACATTGAATTTGTCCGATGAAGAGCATTCAACGGAAACACAGGAAAAGCAATCATTAATTATAGAAGAAATGGAAACAGAAACGGAAGTTATGCCAAATATCGAGAATCTGGATGAACTGGATGCAGGTACGCTGATATCACCAGAAGATATTGTTGGCGGAAATGTGGATGATTATTTTAAAAGCTATGAAATTGATGATGCTTTGTTTGACCGAATTTATGGATTGTCCTATAAAGAATATTGTAATATTCCGCTGGAAGATTTAAGTTATTTAAAAGTGCTTCATTATGGATTTGACCAGCAGATTTACGTCGGGGAATTAATGGTTGCATCGAGTTTGGCAGATAAATTTTTACATATCTTTAAAGAACTTTATCTTCATCAATATGAGATTGATAAAATGTTTTTGGTGGATAATTATGGTGCGGATGATACGTGGTCCATTGAAAATAATAACACATCGGCTTTTAATTATCGTGTGTCCACATTAGATGGTGTAACATTGTCCAACCATGCTTTTGGATATGCCATTGACATTAATCCGATTCAAAATCCTTATGTGAATTATTATGATTGGGGCATGGATACCTATCATGACAAATCCATAGCCTATATGTATCGTGATGATGAATCGTTGGATCATATGATTACTCATGAGGATCTTTGTTATCAGTTGTTTATTGAACAGGGATTTGAATGGGGTGGTGACTGGGAAAATCCAAAGGACTATCAGCATTTTGAGTGGGTTGAATAGGAGATAGAATTATGGAAGAAAAAAGAATATGTCCGGATTGTGGACGCGAGTGGACAGATAAAGTCATCTTTTGTATGGGATGCGGGGCAAGAACTATAGTGAAATCGGGAGATTTCAAAGAAAAAGTGAAACAGATAAATGTGGTTTCACGACCTGAAGAAAATATTTTCGATGAAACAAAACCATTGTCAAAACCAGATAATTTTCCGGATATCGAAGATTTGATTCTGGCGTATTTGCGTAAAGTATCCTATGAAAAGAGTTCTGAAAACTTTATAGAATGTGTTAGAGAAATTGTGAACAGATAAACCAATTTAAAAAGCCTAAAAGACCAGATGACGTCTTTTAGGCTTTTTGAATATTTGTTTAATTCGCAAAGAATTTCTGCCAGTAGCCCATAACTAAGATGATGACCACGATGAAAGGCAAAATATATGTTACATAGAAACGAGACCATTTAGGAAATTTCATACCGCTTCCGGAATCAGCCTCTTCAATAAACTTATTCCAACCCCAGCCTTTTTTGTGTGTACAGAAAAGAAGGTAAAGAAGACTTCCGATTGGAAGAAGATTGTTGGAAATAATAAAGTCTTCCAGATCCTGGATGGTACTTCCTGCACCAAATGGCTGGATGCCGCTTAATACGTTAAATCCAAGGGCACATGGTAAGGATAAAATCAGGATTAAAATACCATTGATCCAAACTGCTTTTTTGCGATCCCATCCAAACATATCGATGGAGAAACTTAAAATATTTTCAAATACAGCGATAACGGTAGACATGGCAGCAAAGGACATAAAGATGAAGAAAAGGGTTCCCCAAAGACGTCCGCCAGCCATTTGGTTAAAGATATTTGGTAATGTAACAAATACAAGTCCAGGGCCTTCACCAGGATTGACACCAAAAGCAAAACATGCCGGGAAGATGACAAGACCTGCTGCAAAAGCAACGAAAGTATCCAAAAGACAGATACTTAAAGATTCACCTGTTAAGGAACGATCTTTGCTGATATAACTTCCAAAGATTGCCATGGAGCCAATACCAAGACTCAATGTGAAGAATGCCTGCCCCATGGCAGCGTAAATAGCTTCACCTAAACCGTTTTCAGCCATCTTTCCAAAGTCAGGAATAAGATAGAAATTTAAACCTTCAGATGCACCTTCTAATGTAACGCTTCGAATACATAAAATCATAAGGATAATGATCAGGAAACTCATCATTACTTTGGTAATGCGTTCAACACCGTTCTGAAAACCGAGATTACATACGGCAAAACAGGAAACAGTAATGAGAATCATAAAGATAACCTGTGCAGCCGGATCAGCCAACATATTAGAAAAAGTTGCACTAATCTGATCTGGATTGAGCCCAACAAATTCACCGCTGGCCATTTTTACGACATAATTAATCATCCAACCGGCAACGGTTGTATAGAACATCATTAATAAATAATTGCCGATGACAGCAAGATAGCCTGCGATGTGCCATTTGCTTCCGGCGGGTTCCAGTACATGAAAACTGCGAGCTGCAGATTTCTGGCTGGCACGTCCAACAGAAAATTCCATAACCATAATTGGTAAACCAAGAATTGCAAGGAATACCAGGTATACAAGTACAAATGCTGCGCCACCGTACTTACCGGCAATGTAAGGAAAACGCCATACATTACCAAGTCCGATCGCACATCCGGCAGAGGTCAGAATAAAACCAATCCGGGATGAAAAACGTTCTCTATTATCCACTTTTTTTTCCCCTCTCTTTTTTCTTTTCGCAATATTACTAGAATAACAAAAGAGGGCTTTAGGGTCAAGGTTCTTTCTAAAAAAGAAGTATACATTTAAAGATTTATAAAAAAGTCGAAGGGATTGCCGTGAGAAAATATCGACAGTTCCAGGAATTCTTGCTATAATCAGCATGATTAGGTACGTACCTATGCTCATTGAAGTATACTTGGTACAATTATTTAAAATGAATATATTATATATAGGAAGGGAATGGTTCAAATGGAACATTTAACGGTTAATGAGATTGTAGAAGCTGTAAATGGAACATTGTTAGCAGGAAATCCGGATACAGTCATTGAATATATTTGTATCGATAGTCGTGAGGCTCATGAAGGTGGATTGTTTGTGCCGATTATTGGTGAAAAGGTAGATGCACATAAATTTATCGCACAGGTTTTTGACAATGGGGCAACAGCCGTTTTTATGTCTCATGGAGATGTCATTCGTAAGGATAAAGTACATATTCTTGTCAAAGATACGGTCAAAGCGATGGGAGATCTTGCGACTTATTATCGTATGAAATTTGAGATGCCGATTGTTGGAATCACGGGAAGTGTTGGAAAAACATCTACAAAAGAAATGATCAGTGCGGCACTTGAAACAGGATTTTCAACTATGAAGACGGCAGGAAATCAAAATAGTCAGATTGGTGTCCCTTTAACTTTGTTCCGTATGAAGAAAGGCCAGGAGATGGCCGTTGTTGAGATGGGTATTAGTGAATTTGGTGAAATGGACAATCTTGCACGTTTTGTAAAACCGGATGTGGCTGTGGTGACCAATATTGGAGAAGCCCATATTGCCCAGTTTGGTAAAATGGAAAACACCATGAATGAAAAATTAAAGATTGCAAAATATTTTACATCAGATCATTGTATCTTTTTAAATGGAGATGACCCATTGCTTTGTGCAGCGGCCCGGTCAATGAAATGTCCGACAATTTTATATGGAATGAATGAACAATGCGATTATCGGGCAGAGAATATACATATTGAAGATGGAAAGAATTGCTTTACCATGATTTATCCGGAAGGCAGAGAAGATATTGTTATTAGTCAGCTTGGACTTCATAATGTACAGAATGCATTGGTAGCCATGGCCGTTGCCAAACACTTTGGAATTGAACCATCGGTGTCAAAAAAAGGTCTGGAGGCTTATGCAGGAGTTCCAATGCGTCAGCAGATTAATCATTTGAAGGATGGAATCAAGGTCATCGACGATACGTATAATGCAAGTCCGGCTTCTGTAAAATCAGGGTTAGATGTATTGATGCAGATGGATAATCCGGGAAGAAAGATTGCTGTTCTTGCAGATATTTTGGAATTAGGTGAAAGTTCTTATAGAATTCATTATGATCTTGGAACAGAAGTTTCAAAGACGGGCATTCAGATGGTTGTCACGGTTGGTCAGGAAATGAAAGCACTTGCAAAAGCAATTGTGGATTCGGGCATTGGCATGGCTGTATGCAGCTTTGAACATAATGAGGAGGCCAGTGCATGGTTAATTTCCAATCTAAGTCAAGGGGATGCAGTGCTTGTGAAAGGATCCAGGGGGATGCATGAAGAGGAAGTTGTGAAAGCACTTCGTGAAACTTTTGCATAAAAACCGAAATGATTTTTCTTGAACTAAGAAGAGTTTAAGCTTTTGACAAAAAATAAGATGGAAAAATTTATAATTTTTGATTGTTTTACGAAAAAGTATTTATAAAAATACAAAAATTACTAAAAAAACTATTGCAAAAAGAAGTGAAGGGGTATATAATTAGATTATGTTAAGAAATTAACACAGGACGAAGTGCGTCCAATGATGAATTAGCCCTTTGAATCCCATAATAATATAACCCTTAGGAGCCGTTATCTTTGATAGCGGCTTCTTGCTTTATACGACATTTTGTACAATTTCCTATAAAGCAAGAGCGATCTGCTATGGATTTAGGAGAATATAAATGAAAAAAGAAATTAAATTGGTAGCCATGGATATTGATGGGACGTTAATCGGAAAAAGAAAAATAGTCACAGAATACACACGATCTGTATTAAAAAAGGCAGGTGAAAAGGGGATTCATCTGGTTATTGCCAGTGGACGGGCATTTGGAGCCATTCCACAGTTTTTATTAAATATTGAAGGTATGTCTTATGTTATTACTTCGAATGGCAGCAGTATTTTTCGTTTGTCCGACTGTCAACGTGTTTTTGGTAAAGATTTGGAGGAAAAACAAGTCAAAAAACTGCTGATTTTTTATCAGAAACATGCTTGTCCGATGGAAGTGTTCATTCAGGGAGAAGCTTATGCATCCAGAGAATATTATGAGCATCCGGAACGCTTCGGAGCAAGTCCTGCGGCCGTCGAATATGTGCATACGACACGTAAACCCATTGATGATTTGGAAGATTTTATTATTAAACATATGCATCAGATCGAAGGTATGAATTATATTGTCAGTGATGTGGAAAAAAAGGCTTCGATGCGTATGGAACTGGAGCGTATGAAAGATCTGTATGTTACATCTTCCGTACCAAGGTATATTGAAGTGAGCCATGGAACTGTATGTAAACGAAATGCCGTTCAATGGCTTGCGTCGTATTTAGATGTTCGAAAGGAAGAAGTCATGGCATTTGGTGATGGAGAAAATGATATTGAGATGATTGAATATGCGGGATATGGTATAGCTATGGGGAATGCAGTAGACTCTTTGAAGCGTATTGCAGATTGTGTGACAAAATCGGTTGAAGAAGATGGTGTAGCACATGTGATTGAAGAATTCTTTTAGGTAAAATTCACAGAAATTTTAGGAAATGGTATTGAATTGATTTCCAAGGACCATTATAATTATATGATAACGGTCTAAAAAAATGTGATGGACCGAAGGAGGAAACATGGAAGATAACAGAGATCGAAAACCGAATTATAGGAAAGATGATAATAACAAAAAAAATATACAAAATTTAATTGCTATTATGATTACTGCGATTTGTGCAGTTATGCTGATCAACATGCTACTCTCTCGAATGCAGGAAAGTCGCCGCGAGGAAGTACCATATAATCAGTTTCTTACTATGGTGGATGAAGGAGAAGTTTTAAAAGCAGAAATTAAATACGATACGATTGAATTTAAGACAGAGGATTCACCAGGTGCTATTACCTATTGGACAGGGAAAGTAGATTATGAAGGCTTACCTGAACGTCTTGAGGCGGCAGGTGTTGAATTTAAGACGGAATCCACGGATACAGGAGATATGATTTTATCTTTATTTATGTCTTATGTATTTCCGATTTTGTTAACATTTGGCATGTTGATGTGGATTATGAGATCCAGAGGCGGCGGCATGATGGGCGTTGGCAAGTCAACAGCAAAGACATACATGCAGCAAGATACCGGGATTACATTTAAAGATGTTGCCGGACAGGAAGAGTCAAAGGAATCTTTGACAGAAATCGTTGATTTCCTTCATAATCCGTCCAAGTATACCCAAATTGGTGCCAAATTACCAAAAGGCGCCTTATTGGTTGGACCTCCAGGAACAGGTAAGACATTGCTTGCAAAAGCTGTTGCCGGTGAGGCGAACGTGCCATTCTATTCTCTAACAGGTTCTGATTTTGTTGAAATGTTTGTTGGTGTTGGAGCATCGCGTGTAAGAGATTTGTTTAAAAAGGCTCAGGAAACAGCACCTTGTATTATTTTTATTGATGAGTTGGATGCGATCGGTAAGAGTCGTGATTCGCGTTTTGGCGGCAACGATGAACGTGAGCAGACATTGAATCAGTTATTATCTGAGATGGATGGCTTTGATTCATCGAAAGGTATTATTGTGTTGGCAGCAACAAATCGTCCGGAGATTTTGGATAAGGCTATTCTTAGACCGGGTCGTTTTGATCGTCGGATTATCGTTGAAAAGCCGGATTTCAGAGGACGTGTAGATATTTTAAAAGTTCATGCACGCAATGTTCGTATGGATGAAACGGTGGATTTTGATGAAATTGGTCGTGCAACAAGTGGAGCTGTAGGATCAGATTTGGCAAATATTATCAATGAGGCGGCACTTCTTGCTGTAAAACGTGGAAGAAATGCAGTTTCGCAGGCAGATTTATTTGAATCTGTTGAAGTCGTTATTGCAGGCAAAGAAAAGAAAGATCGTATTTTAAGTAAGGAAGAACGTAAGATTGTCACATATCATGAAGTGGGTCATGCACTTATTGCGGCTCTTCAGAAGAATACAGAGCCTGTTCAGAAGATTACGATTGTACCTAGAACGATGGGCGCTTTAGGGTATGTGATGCAAGTGCCTGAAGAAGAAAAGTATCTCATGTCGCAGATTCAGATGGAAGAAGAATTGGTAACCTTACTTGGTGGTCGTGCAGCAGAAAAGGTTGTTTTCAATTCTGTGACAACGGGTGCAGCGAACGATATTGAACGTGCGACAGCGATGGCACGCGCAATGGTTACTCAGTATGGTATGAGTGATAAGTTTGGTCTCATGGCTTTGGAAAATGTTCAGGATCGATATTTAAGTGGACACACTGTTTTAAACTGTGGTCAGGAAACGGCAACGGAGATTGATAAAGAAGTTATGCGCATCCTGAAAGAAGCATACGACAAAGCCATCGAACTTCTTGAGTCTAATCGGGAATGTCTGGATAAGATTGCAGCTTTTCTTATTGAAAAAGAAACCATTACCGGTAAAGAATTCATGAAGATTTTCAGAGAAGTCAAAGGAATTGAAGAGCCGGAAGAAACCTTAAAAACAACGGGTTTTGTAGAAAAGGCGGATCCGGATGAACAAAAGGCTTCCATGGAAACGGAAGAAACTGAGGAAGAAAAGTGGAAACGTGAACATGGATATGAAACAATTGTAAAAAGAAAAGAATAAAATAATAAAACAAAAATGTTCGCTTGTGTGGCGAACATTTTTGCTTTTTAGTCACAATAGGACTAAAGGACATGTTATAATAAAATATTAGTATAAGAAAGGAGTCACCGAGATGTTTGATATTGAAGAAGAATTGAAGAAGCTTCCGGCAAAGCCCGGTGTCTACTTAATGCATAATGAGCGTGATGAAATCATCTATGTAGGAAAAGCAATTAGTTTGAAAAATCGTGTACGTCAATATTTTCAAAGCAGTCGAAATCTGACACCGAAGATTGTTCAGATGGTGAGTCATATAAGGCGTTTTGAATATATTATTACAGATTCAGAGCTGGAAGCCCTTGTTCTAGAATGTAATCTGATCAAGGAATATCGTCCAAAATATAATACGATGTTAATGGACGATAAAACCTATCCTTATATAAAAGTAACAACCGGAGAAGACTATCCAAGGATTCTGTTTTCCAGGCTGATGAAAAAAGATAAATCTAAGTACTTTGGACCATATACGAGTGCAGCGGCTGTGAAAGATACGATCGAATTGCTTCGAAAGATTTATAAAATCCGAACGTGTCACCGAAATCTTCCAAAAGATATCGGCATTGGTCGTCCTTGCTTATATTATCATATTGGTCAGTGTGATGCTCCGTGTCAGGGTGAAATTTCTAAAGAAGATTATCAGAAAAAGATTCAGCAGTCACTCCAATTTCTTGGAGGAAACCACGAACCTGTGATTCAGATGCTTACAGATCAGATGATGGAGGCATCCGAGGCGATGGCTTATGAGAAGGCCATGGAATATAGGGATTTACTACAGAGTATTAAGCAGATTACAGAAAAACAGAAAGTGACAAGTTCTCAGATGGAAGACAAAGATGTCATTGGACTTGCACGTGCTGATAATGAAGCTGTTGTTCAGGTGTTTTTTATTCGAAATGGCCGACTGATCGGACGTGACCACTATTATATGACCGGGGTGGAAAATGAAAGCCGATCCGAAGTGATTACATCTTTTGTGAAACAGTTTTATGGAGAATCGCCTTATGTACCGCGTGAAATTATGCTTCCTGAAACGATGGCGGATGCGGAAGTTATTTTGCAGTGGCTTGCATTAAAACGTGGACAAAAGGTTTTTATGCGTGTGCCTAAGAAGGGGCAAAAAGAGCGCCTTGTTGAGCTGGCATGTAAAAATGCGATGGATATTTTGAATAAAGATAGTGAAAAGCTGAAGCGAGAGGAAGCGAGAACGGTCGGAGCCGTTCGTGAATTGGCGGATTTACTGGGATTGGCAGTACTGACTCGAATGGAGGCTTATGATATCTCGAATATAAGCGGCTTTGAAAAAGTAGGTTCGATGGTTGTCTATGAAAAGGGGAAACCAAAACGGAGTGCCTATCGTAAATTTAAAATCCGCGATATTCAGGGACAGGATGACTATCATAGTCTGGAAGAAGTTTTGACACGGCGTTTTACACATGGACAGGAAGAACAAAGAGAATTGACTAAAAAACAGGCGGATCTATCTATGGGGAGCTTTTCTGTTTTTCCGGATCTTATTTTAATGGATGGTGGTAAAGGACAGGTCCACGTAGCTCAGAAAGTGTTAATGGAACTTGGATTGGAAATTCCTGTTTGCGGTATGGTAAAGGATGATTTCCATCGGACTCGGGCCATCTTTTTTGATGAAGAAGAAATTATCATTGAAAAGAATTCGGAGGCATTTCATCTTGTGACACGTATTCAGGACGAAGCCCATCGTTTTGCTATCGAATATCATCGAAGCCTTCGAAGTAAAACACAGGTGCGGTCAATTTTAGAGGATATACCTGGAATTGGCGAAAAGCGTCGAAAGGCATTAATGCGTCATTTTGGAGATATAAAAAAGATTCGGGAGGCAACCGTAGAAGCGTTAAAAGAAGTGCCATCGATGAATGAAGGCGCTGCGGAATCGGTTTACCTGTTTTTCAGGAAAGAGGGCAAAGATTGAAGTTGTAAAGTAGATATGGTATAATAAATTCTATATACGATGTGGTGAAAGGGGTAATTTTATGTTTGAAAATGTACCAGCTTATTATAATGTAAAGTTAAGCAAGATTATGGAACCACTCCAGTTATCGCTTTTAAATAAAGAAGTTGATGTTGATAAGATTGAACTCCATCAGTCCGATGTTAATCGTCCGGCTTTGCAGCTTGCCGGTTTTTTTGAACATTTTGATTATGAACGTCTTCAGATTGTCGGTATGGTTGAGAGTGCTTATGTGGAAGAAAAGTACGAAGACCATGGCGTAGCTATGTACGAAAAGATTTTCCAGGCAGGTATTCCATGTATGGTTTTCTGTCGTGACTTAAAGCCTGCAGATGAAGTTGTAGAACTGGCTACAAAGTATAATATTCCATTATTGTTATGTCCATCAGGTACATGCGGCTTTATGAATAAAGCGATTCGGTTACTTCAGACAGAACTGGCACCAAGAATTTCAATTCATGGTGTGCTTGTCGATGTATTTGGTGAAGGTGTTCTGATTACAGGTGAAAGTGGCATCGGTAAAAGCGAAGCGGCACTTGAACTGATCAAACGAGGGCATCGTCTTGTGTCTGATGATGTTGTTGAAATTAAAAAAATTAGTGATAATGAGCTTATTGGTTCTGCGCCAAGTATCACACGTCATTTTATTGAACTTAGAGGCATTGGTATCGTTGATGTAAAAACTTTGTTTGGTATTCAGAGTGTTCTTGAAACACAGAGAATCAGTTTGGTTATTCAATTGGAAGAGTGGAGTCGTGAACGTGAATATGATCGTTTAGGCCTGGACGACCAGTATACAGAATATCTTGGCAATAAAGTTGTTTGTCATTCTATTCCAATTCGTCCGGGTCGTAATGTTGCCATGTTAGTTGAATCTGCAGCAATCAATCATCGTCAGAAGAAGATGGGATATAATGCGGCGCATGAATTATATCGTAGAGTTACAGGAAATTTTCAGGGGAAGCAGGAACAGAGATAGTATGAAAAAATGGACAATTGGTGTCGATTTGGGCGGCACAGAGATTAAATTTGGTTTATTTGATGATCAGTTAGAAAAACATTGGGCAATTCCAACGAATTGTGAGGACCAGGGTACACATATCCTGAAGGATATTGCGCAGACGATCAAGATGTGTTGCGATGAATATGGTATTACAAAGGATACATTGAAAGGTGTTGGCATTGGTGTGCCTGGACCGGTTTTAGAAAGTAACATTGTAAAACATTGTGTCAATCTTGGGTGGCCACGTATGACCGTTGGCACTGAACTGGCAAAACTTCTTGCCGACATGTTTGGATGTGAACCGGAAGAAGTGAAAGTTCTTGTTGAAAATGATGCAAATGTAGCTGCTTTGGGTGAATTGTGGCTCGGTGGAGGCAAAGATTACAACAGTATGGTCATGGCAACACTTGGAACAGGTGTTGGCGGAGGCATTATTTTTAATGGAAAGATATTCAGTGGCGCAGCCGGCGGTGCCGGAGAGATTGGTCATATTATCTGTGTGGATGAAGCAGATGTTGTTGGACGATGCAATTGTGGACATAAAGGATGTCTGGAGCAGATTGCATCTGCGACAGGTATTGTAAACTATGCAAAACGTTATCTGGAACATGCTCCGGAAGTATCTATATTAGCAAATCGTTTAAGAGATGTGGGAGATATCACAGCAAAGGATGTTCTCGATGCAGCAAAAGAAGGTGACAGGGCAGCTGTGCGCATTACAGATAAAGTTTTCATGTACTTAGGTAAAGCGTTGGCTGGCATTTGTAATGTGATAAATCCGGAATGTGTGCTTATTGGCGGTGGTGTATCTGCGGCTGGAGAGTATTTAAGAGCAGGCGTGGAACAATATTTTAAAGTATTTGCATTTGCTGGCATTGAAGATACGCCGATTCGGCTGGCTACTATTGGCAACCAGGCAGGCATTGCAGGTGCTGCCTATATGATTATTTCTGATAAATAGAGAGGATATTTTATGACATTGGCAAAAGAATTGACATACGTGATGGAGCAGGGGTTGGTTTTTGAAAATGAACCGATGCGAAGTCATACAACATTTCGTATTGGAGGACCTGCAGATTTTCTTGCTTGTCCAGAAACTGAAGAGGGATTTATTGCCGGATTAAAATGGTGTAAGGAAAAAGGTATTCCATTTTATATTATCGGCAATGGAAGTAACCTATTGGTTGGTGATCAGGGATTTCGTGGTGTTGTTTTTAAAATATGCAGAACATTAGACTGGGTTCAGAGAGAAGTTATTGAAGATGAGAAACCAAGAATTATTGTTCATGCAGGGGCAGGAATCATGTTGGCAAAATTGGCGAAAGATATTTCTTTTATGGGATATAAAGGGTTTGAATTTGCAACAGGTATTCCAGGCACACTTGGCGGAGCTGTCACAATGAATGCAGGTGCTTACGGCGGCGAGATGAAACATGTCTTAAAATCTGTAAAGGCTGTAGACATGGAAGGCAATATTCACGAATTTACATTAGATGAGATGAATTTAGGATATCGAACAAGTCGTGTGCAGAAGGAAAATCTTATTGTTTTATCTGCCACTATGGAATTTCTAAAAGGCGATATGGAGCAAATTATTCAAGAGGTAGAAGCTCTTTCAAGTCAGCGTAAAGAAAAACAACCGTTGGAGTATCCAAGTGCAGGAAGTACATTTAAACGTCCGGAAGGTTATTTTGCAGGAAAACTTATCCAGGACGCCGGCCTTAAAGGATATCGTGTGGGTGATGCGATGGTTTCTGAAAAGCACAGTGGTTTTGTTATTAATGTAGGATCTGCAACAGCAAAAGATGTTCGACAGTTAATGACAGATGTGGATACTATCGTATATGAGAAATTTGGGGTTCATTTGGAACCAGAAGTCCGTTTGATCGGAGAGTTTTAATAAAACATAAGAAAACCAGGGGGCGGATCGATGAGATTTGTAATTGTGACAGGAATGTCTGGTGCTGGAAAAAGTTCTGTATTGAAGATGTTGGAAGATGCCGGTTATTTTTGCGTAGATAATCTTCCGGTACCTCTACTTCCAAAGTTTGCAGAATTAATTTCCAGTCAGGAACATGAAGCGACACCATTAGTGGCTCTTGGCATTGACATTCGAAGTGGTGAAGGACTCGCAACGGTTAACAAAGCATTGGATAATATAAAAAGTCTGGGGATTCAATACGAAATTCTGTTCCTGGATTGTGAAGATCCTGTATTGATCAAGCGTTATAAAGAAACACGTCGTCAGCATCCGCTGGCAGTTGGCGGACGTCTTGAAGATGGAATAAAGAATGAACGAAAGAAGATGAAATTTTTAAAACAGAAGGCAGATTACATCGTGGATACAAGCCAGATGCTGGTGCGTGATCTGAAAGCAGAGATGGATAAGATTTTTGTAAAAAACGAACCTTATCAGAATTTTTACGTAACGGTATTGTCTTTTGGGTTTAAATATGGCATTCCTGCAGATGCAGATCTGGTCTTTGATGTGCGTTTTTTGCCGAATCCTTACTATGTGGAAGATCTTCGAAAGAAAACAGGAAATGAACAGGAAGTTCGTGATTTCGTGATGAATTGTAAAGAGTATAGTGCCTTTTTGTCTAAAATTGTCGATTTGCTTATTTTTCTAACGCCACAGTATATTAAAGAAGGAAAAAATCAATTGGTTGTAGCTGTGGGATGTACAGGTGGAAAACATCGTTCTGTTACAGTGGCCCGTGGAATTTATGATCAATTAAAAGAAAAAAAATACAGTGTGAAAGTCGAGCATCGTGATATTTCAAAAGATGCTTTAAGAAATAAATAGTTGTGTGGAGGGAAAGAATGTCTTTTTCAAGTCGGGTGAAGGAAGAATTATCCTATCAAACAGGTAGTGCCATGCATTGCCGCATTGCTGAAATGGCGGCGATTTTGAGCATGTCCGGAATGCTTAGTCTGGAAGAAAATGGAAAAGTTTCCGTAAAAATACACACAGAAAACCTTGCGGTTGCAAGAAAATACTTTACATTAGCTAAGAAAACATATAATATAGACTGTGACATACGAATAAGGAGTCATATCCATACTGGAAAGAACCGTACATATATTATAGAAGTCCGAGATGACTATGCAGCCAGAAAGATTTTAAGTTCTGTAAAATTGATGAATGACAGGAATCAGATTGAAAGTGGATATCCATTTGTATTCCCTCTGATTTTTCAGAAAGCCTGCTGTAAACGTGCATTTCTTCGAGGTGTGTTTTTGTGCACCGGATCCATCAGTGAACCGGAGAAGACGTATCATTTTGAAGTTGTTTGCACAACACAAGAACGGGCAGAACAGATATGTGATATGATGAAGACATTTAACATTGATGGTAAATGGATTACCCGTAAAAAGTACTTCGTTGTTTACATTAAAGAAGCTTCGCAGATTGTTGATATGTTGAATGTTATGGAGGCTCATGTATCTTTAATGGAGCTTGAAAACATTCGAATATTAAAAGATATGCGGAATTCTGTAAATCGACGAGTAAATTGTGAAACAGCCAACATTTCTAAAACGGTATCTGCTGCAGTGAAGCAGATAGAGGATATTACTTATATCCGGGAACATTTGGGCTTCAGCGAACTTTCGGAAGGATTAAAGGAGATTGCTCAGTTAAGATTAGATTATCCGGAGGCATCGCTTGTTGAGTTGGGTAAATTGTTGTCAACTCCTGTAGGTAAGTCGGGTGTGAATCACCGGTTACGAAAATTAAGTATATTAGCAGATGAGTTGAGAGCTAGTAATGGACAGAAAGGCTAGGTACAAAATGATTTCAAAGAGTATGACGATTAATATTCCAAAGGGCTTAGATGCTCGACCAGTTGCGTTGCTTGTACAGGTGGCAAGCCAGTATGAAAGCAGTATTTATGTGGAAATACAGGAAAAGAAAGTAAATGCAAAAAGTATTATGGGTATGATGAGCCTTGGCCTTGCACAGGGTGAACAGATTACCGTTATTGCGAACGGTCCGGATGAGCAGGATGCTGTCGACGCGATCGATACATATATCTCAAAAAAACAGTAAACGTTTTCTTAAAATCGAGGGTGTATTTATGCACCTTCGATTTTCTATAATAAAGATATATTATTATGAGGCATAAAGGAGGAAAAGGGATGAAAGTGAATGAAGTGAATGAAGTAAAAAAATTCAAAAAAGTTTTGGTTGCAAACCGTGGCGAAATTGCAATACGTATTTTCCGTGCTTTAACAGAACTTGGAATTGGTACTGTCGCTGTATTTTCCAAGGAAGATAAATATGCAATGTTCCGTACAAAAGCGGATGAAGCGTATTTATTGAATCCGGATAAGGGACCGGTCGATGCATATTTGGATATTGATACAATCATTCGTATCGCGAAAGAACATCAGGTAGATGCGATTCATCCAGGGTATGGTTTTTTGTCTGAAAATCCATACTTTGCAGAGGCTTGTGTGAAGAGTGGTATTGTATTTATCGGACCAACAGCAGATATGATGCGTGCTATGGGTGATAAAATCTCTTCCAAGAAGATGGCGATGGATGCGGATGTTCCAACCATTCCGGGAATTGATCATGCGGTTACCGGCTATGGAGAAGTTGAAAAAGCTGCAGATTTTATTGGCTATCCAATTATGCTTAAAGCATCCAACGGTGGTGGCGGACGTGGTATGCGTATCGTTAATTCGCAGGATGAACTTGAAAAAGCTTATCGAGAAGCCAGAGAAGAGTCCAGAAAAGCATTTGGTGATGAACAGATTTTCGTTGAAAAATATCTGAGAAGTCCAAAACACATTGAAGTCCAGATTTTAGCCGATCAATTTGGCAATGTCGTTCATTTATATGATCGTGACTGCTCTGTTCAGAGACGTCATCAGAAAGTTGTTGAATATGCGCCGGCATTTACCATCCCGGAGGAAACACGAAAGATTATCTTTGAAAGTTCGCTTCGTCTGGTAAAACATGTGGGATACTGTAATGCAGGGACTTTGGAATTCCTTGTAGATGCAGATAATAATCCATACTTTATCGAGATGAATCCGCGTATTCAGGTAGAACATACTGTCACCGAAATGATCACAGGCATTGATATTGTTCAGTCGCAGGTGATGATTGCTGAAGGTTATGCTCTGGATTCTGAAGAAATTGGTATCGGATCTCAGGAAGACGTAGTTGTAAGCGGTTATTCTATTCAGACACGTATTACAACAGAAGATCCAGTAAATAATTTCCTTCCGGATACAGGCCGTATTAACGTATATCGTTCCGGTTCCGGTAATGGCCTTCGTTTAGATGGCGGTCCTGCTTATTCCGGCGCAGAAGTTTTGCCATATTATGATAGTTTGCTCGTAAAAGTTATTTCCTATGATCGTACCTTTAAGGGAGCTATCCGCAAATCTTTACGAGCATTAAAGGAAATGCGTATTCGTGGTGTAAAAACAAATATTCAGTTTCTTGTCAATGTGCTGAATCATGAAACTTTCCAGGAAGGAAAGTGTTATACAACATTTATTGAAGAAACACCGGAATTGTATGATCTTCAGATGGGCCAGGACCGTGCCACAAAGATTCTTGAATTTATTGGAGATCGTATTGTGAATCCTCAGAACGGTGAAAAACCGCATTTGGATCCACACAGACCTGCAGAATATGATAGAGAAAAGAAGATTATTGGTGCGAGAGATGAATTTGTTCGTTTGGGAGCAGAAGAATTCACTCAAAAGATTTTAAGAGATAATCGTCTTTATATTACAGATACGACCATGCGTGATGCACAACAGTCCTTGTTCGCAACACGTATGCGTACAAAAGATATTATTGATGCAGCACCTGCTGCCAATGCATATCTTGCCAATGCATTTTCAGCGGAATGCTGGGGCGGTGCAACCTATGATACGGCATATCGATTCCTTAAAGAATCCCCATGGCGTCGTCTTGCAACTCTTCGTAAGTTAATGCCAAATACATTATTGCAGATGCTGATTCGAGCATCCAATGCGGTAGGTTATAGTAACTATCCGGATAATGTGGTTAAAGAATTTATTCATGTTTCTGCAGGCAGAGGTATTGATGTCTTCCGTATTTTTGATAGTTTGAACTGGATTGAAAATATGAAGATGCCTGTAGAAGAAGCGTTAAAGACCGGTAAGATCGTTGAAGGTGCTATTTGCTATACAGGTGATATTTCCAATCCAAATGAAACAAAATATACATTGGATTATTACATGAAAAAAGCCAAAGAACTTGAATCCATGGGTGTTCACATTCTGACGATCAAGGATATGGCCGGATTGCTTAAACCATATGCAGCAAAAACACTGGTTTCTGAATTGAAACGCGAATTAAATATTCCGATAAATCTCCATACCCATGATACAACCGGCAGCGGTGTGAGCACTGTGCTTATGGCAGCAGAAGCAGGCGTGGATATTGCGGATATGGCGATTGAGTCCATGAGCTCCATGACAAGTCAGCCATCTATGAACACGATTGTTTCAATGCTTAAAGGAACAGAACGTGATACATTACTTGATGTGGAAGAACTCCATAAGGCCAGTGAATATTATGCTAAAGTCAGAGAAGTCTACAAACCATTCGAAAGCGGTATGTATGCTCCAAATGCAGAAATTTATAAATATGAAATTCCTGGCGGACAGTATTCCAACCTCCTTGCACAGGTAAAAGACATGGGTGAAAAAGATCGTTTTGATGATATTAAACGTCTTTACAAAGAAGCGAATGATCTTCTTGGCAATATCGTAAAAGTTACACCAACATCTAAAGTTGTTGGCGACCTTGCCATCTTCATGTTTAAAAATGACCTGAATAAAGATAATATTCTTACAGTAGGTAAAGATCTTTCTTATCCGGAATCTGTTGTTGAATATTTTAAAGGAATGATCGGTCAGCCGGACGGTGGTTTCCCAGAAGAATTCCAGAAAATTGTGCTTAAGGGACAGGAGCCAATTACAACACGTCCGGGTTCATTGCTTCCTTCAGTAGATATTGAGCAGATCGAAGCATATTTAAAGAGTAAATTTGATATGACTCCGTTCACTCCGCTTGAAATTCACCAGAAGGCAGTAAGTTATGCGCTTTATCCAAAGGTATACGAAGACTATTGTGTTCATTTGGAAGCCTATAATGATGTATCCCAGCTGGAAAGCCATGTATACTTCTATGGTTTGCGTCCAAGAGAAGAAACCGTAGTGAATATCAGTGAAGGTAAAACATTAATTATTAAATACATTAGTAAAACGGCAACCAACAGTGAAGGTAAGTGTACATTAACCTTCGAAGTCAATGGTGCAGTACGTGAACTTGTTGTTGAAGATAAGAATGAATTGGTTCATGTAAATAAAAAACCAAAAGCAGACAAAGCGAATCCGCGTCAGATTGGCTCTTCTATTCCTGGAACTGTGTGTCAGGTGTTTGTCAAAGAAGGGGACAAAGTGGATGTAAATACACCGTTGATGGTTGTTGAAGCTATGAAAATTGAAACAACAATTGTTTCAAAGACTGCAGGTATTGTTGAAAAAGTTTATGTATCTGAAGGTGATAAAGTAAATTCTGAAGATTTACTTGTAACATTCAAATTATAATTCGATACGGGTTTATCCCAAATTAAAATGATAAAGCTCCTCGGTTGATTTATATTCTCAACCGGGGAGCTTTATGGATTTATAAGGAATTACATGAAATTTCCATAGAGTTTTTTTGTTTTTTTTGTGAAAAGACTGTCCTTTTTTATGAAAATGTTGTAATATGGTTCAGATAAAATATTTTTATATGAAAGGAGAAAGGCAATCTTAAAAAAAGAAAAGATTGCTGAATGGATATGGCAGATCAGGAAAAGAAGATGACAAAGTATGATCTGAAACAGAAGCGTCGTCAGGAAGAAAAGAAAGACAACGGAGGCATTAAGCTTCTCGGTTTTGCATGTGCTGCTTTTCTTGCCTTTTGTATCGGCGTGTTCGGATTTCAGACATACCAGAATCAGCAGTTAAAAAATGAAACATATGTAAAGATTGGGGAACACGAAGTTAAAAAAGCAGAATACGACTATTATTTCAATAGTGGAATTAATGCATTGTATTCCTATTACGGAACAAATTTAAGTTACATGGGTCTTGATTTGACTAAGGACTTAAGCACACAGTATTATACTGAAACAATGACATGGCAGGATTATTTTGATGAACAGGCTGTTCTTCAGTTACAGCAGACATATGCTTTGGCAGATGAAGCAGAAGCGAAAGGTTTTGAACATGACGCAACAGAAGCTGTCGATGCATTTGTAAAAGGTATTGAAGATGCTGCGGCAAATGTAGGATATACAACAGCAGATTATCTCAAAGCATCTTATGGTAATTTTGCAACAATGAAAGAAGTGAAAACATTTGTTGAACGTGACAGTAAAGTAAGTGCTTATTATGACAGTATTTATGACAGCATCGAAGTGACAGACGAAGAGATTACCACATATTACGAAGAAAATAAAGATAACTATGATTCCGTAGATTATCTTGTATGTACAATCGAGGCAGATATTCCGGAAGCTGAACTTGAAGGTGAAACAGCAGAAACAAGTGCAGAATCTGAAATCGAAGCGTCTGAAGTTGAAGAATCTGAAACAGTCGCAGAAACTTTAAGTGAAGAAGAACAGGCAGAACTTGATGCGAAACAGCAGGAACTTACAGATGCTGCAATGGCAGATGCAGAAAGAAGAGCTAATGAAATGCTTGGAAAGATTAAAGATGAAGCTTCTTTTGAAGCTTTAGCAATTGATTATGCCACAGATGCGGATGCAGAAATTCGTAAAGATAATGTGAAGAAAGCATCTGTAACTCCAATGTCTGCAGAAACATGGTTATTTGATAGTGCACGTCAGGCTGGTGACAAGACAGTGATCGAGTATGAAGCCGGCAATGCTTATTATGTAATCTATTTCTTAAATCGTTATTTAGATGAATCCAAAACTGTAGACGTTCGTCATATTCTTGTTCCATTTGAAGAAGTAGAAACAACAGAAGAAATGACAGAAGATGAAATTGCATCTGCAGAAGAAGAAGCCAAAGAAAAAGCACTTGCAAAAGCAGAAGAAATTTATGAAGGCTGGTTAGATGGCGATGCAACAGAAGACGGTTTTGCGGCATTAGCTGAAGAACAGAGCACAGATACAGGTTCCAATACAAATGGTGGCCTTTACGAAGCTGTAGCTAAAGGTGAAATGGTTGAGGCATTCAATGACTGGATTTTTGATGACACAAGAAAACCAGGCGATTCAGATATTGTTGAAACAGAATATGGTTATCATATTATGTATTATGCAGCAGACAACGAAATGGCATGGAAGCTGGATGTGGATACAATGATTCGAAGCAATAAGATGAATGAAGATGTCAACGCTTTAATGGAAAACTATGAAGTTGTGGATGAAAACAATAATATCGCTTATCTTCATGTAGAAGAAACTGTTGCTGAAACAGTTACAGAAACAACAGTAGAAACAGGTGCAGAAAGCGTAGAAGAAACAAAATAATCAAATTAAAAAAGAGAGAAATTGACTCAAGTTGATTTCTCTCTTTTTTAAAAATTAATTGACAGGAAAAGAAAACTGTTATATTATGATAATAGTAACAGTTATTAATTGGAAAATTGAAGTTAAAGGAGAGAGCGATATGAACGAAAGAATTGCATTTTTATTGAATCAGCAGATTAACAAAGAATTATATAGTGCCTATTTATATTTAGATATGGCAATTTATTACGATGAGATGGATTTGGATGGATATGCAAACTGGTATACAATTCAGGCTCAGGAGGAGCGTGACCATGCGCTTCTTTTCATGAAATACATGCAGAACAATGGTTTGAAAGTAACATTGGAAGCCGTTAACAAGCCGGATAAGGTTTATCAGTCCATTTTAGATCCGATGGTTGCTGCAGCAGAACATGAACGTTATGTAACAGCATTGATTAATGATATTTATCATGAAGCACATCAGGCAAAAGATTATCGTACAATGAAGTTCCTTGACTGGTTTATTGAAGAACAGGGAGAGGAAGAAGAAAAAGCGGATAAGATGATTAATCGTTATCAGTTATTTGGCCAGGATCCTAAAGGATTGTATTTATTAGATCAGGAATATGCGGCTCGCGTATATACGGCACCAACATTGGTATTATAGAAAGATATATTTTATAATATTTTTTAGTTATATATTTGAATACTCCTCAATGAAAAGATGAGAGGGCGGAAACGCTCTCTCCTTTTTTGTTGACGTAAGTGTGAAAATGACTTAGAATTAAAGTAATTTTAGAATAGGAACAGGAGACACAAATTTATGCCGATTAAGATAAAGAATGACTTACCAGCTAGAAAAATATTAGAAGACGAGCATATTTTCGTCATGACAGAACGTCGAGCATTGACTCAGGACATTCGTCCTTTAAAAATCCTGATTTTAAATTTGATGCCAACAAAGATTGAAACAGAGACACAGATTTTAAGATGTCTTTCAAATACACCACTTCAGATTGAAGTTGAATTGCTCCAGATGGAGAGCCATACTGCAAAGAATATTTCAGAAGAACATATGTTGACATTCTATCAGACATTTCCTGAAGTTAAGGAGAAATGGTTTGATGGATTGATCATTACAGGTGCTCCGGTCGAACTTTTAGAATATGAAGAGGTGGAGTACTGGGAGGAACTCTGCAAAGTTATGGAATGGTCAAAAACCCATGTTCATTCGACATTCCATATTTGCTGGGGAGCTCAGGCGGGTCTTTACTATCACTATGGTATTCCAAAGTATAAATTAGATAAAAAATTATCGGGAGTTTATAAACATTATTTATTAAACGAGAAATCGCGTTTATTCCGTGGATTTGATTCGGAATTTTTTGTACCGCATTCAAGAAATACAACAGTTCGCGAAGAAGATATTGCAAAAATTCCGGATTTAAAAATGATGGCCATGTCTGATGAAGCAGGGGTTTATGTTGTTGGAAATGAAAGCGGGTCTCAGTTTTTTGTTATGGGACATTCCGAATATGATATCGATACGTTAGCTAAAGAATATTTCAGAGACTTAGATAAAGGAATCAATCCAGCGGTTCCGGCCAATTATTTTACGGATGATGATCCGGAAAAAGAGCCAACAATGCGTTGGAGAGCCCATGCTTTGTGGATTTATTCCAATTGGTTAAATTATTTTGTGTATCAGACAACACCTTATACATTAGAAGATGGCGTTGCAAGCTTTACAAGTGAGGATTAAAGAATGCAGGATGGAGAAAAAGGATATCAGGGATTAACCAGTGAAGAAGTTAAAACGCGCGTTGCCGCTGGTCTGGTCAATATATCTGATAACCATATTTCAAAAACAACATCAGAGATTATTCGGAGTCATACATTAACATATTTCAACTTTTTAAACCTGTTTTTGGCTGTTTTAGTTTTGCTTTCCGGTCAGATTAAGAATCTGACATTCTTGGGTGTAATCCTTTGTAATTCAGTTATTGGTATTGTTCAGGAGTTAAAAGTAAAAAAGTTAATTGATGAACTGGCCGTTGTAACAGCAAGTCGTGCAAAAGTCTGTCGTGATGGGAAATACAAAAATATTCCAATTGAAGAGTTGGTTAAGGATGACTTGGTTCTTGTGGAGAATGGCAATCAGATTGGTGCTGACTGTGAGGTGCTGGAATCGGACGGGATTGAAGTGAATGAATCCATGATTACAGGGGAATCCAGACCTGTACGTAAATATCCCGGAGACACTTTATGGTCGGGCAGTTTTATGGTGGCAGGCAGCGGAAATGCGAAAGTCATTCATGTTGGAAAAGAAAATTATGCAACTCAGCTTGCAAGTCAGGCGAAACAAAAAAAACGTGCTTCTTCAGAAATGCAGGATGCTATTAAACGTATTATTAAAGTTACAGGTACGATTTTAATTCCTGTGGGAATTTTATTGTTTGTGTCTCAATGGAAGATTGAGGATATGACACTGTCCAATGCACTGGTGAATACAGTCGCTGGTGTGATTGGTATGATTCCGGAAGGACTTGTTCTTTTGACCAGTGTTTCGTTTATTCTTGGCGTCGGACGTCTTGCTGGAAAGAAGGCACTTGTTCAGGAAATGGAAGCTATTGAATCGTTGGCTCGAGTGGATGTTTTGTGTCTGGATAAAACAGGAACCATTACGACCGGAGCACTGGAAGTTGTCGAATTAGTGCCTTTGGGAGAAGATATTCAACGTATGAATGAGGTCATGAATGAGATTGCTTTTGCGTTTGAAGACACGAATGCAACACAGGATGCATTGAAGGGTTACTTTAATCAAACAAATCAGTGGAATGTGATTGCAAAGATTCCATTTTCATCAGAGCGCAAGTATCGTGCTATTGCCTTTGAAGGCGAAGGGAATTATGTACTTGGTGCACCTGAATTTTTATCCAAAGATAATGAAGAATTGAATATGAAAGTGGAAACATGTTCAAAAGAAGGTTTACGTGTGCTTTTGCTTGGCAGATGTGATTCTTTAGATATGAATACACTTACGGTTGAAGGTGTTGAACCATCAGGTTTAATTGTTATTTCGGATTGTATTCGTCCGGAAGCCAAAGATACCTTTGCTTATTTCGATAGCCAAAATGTAGATATCAAAGTTATTTCCGGAGATAATCCGATGACAGTTTCTAATATCGCAGTGAAGGCTGGGCTTAAAGGTGGTGAACGCTATGTCGATGCGAATACATTGCCAGAAGATTTCGAAGAACTTCGAGAAGTTGTGCCTCTTTATACAGTGTATGGACGTGTGCGTCCGGAACAGAAACAGCGCATTGTTAAGGCATATCAGGCGAATGGCAATGTGGTCGGTATGGTCGGTGACGGCGTAAACGATGTTTTAGCATTGAAAGATGCCAATTGCGGCATTGCCATGGCCGCAGGCAGTGATGCAGCGAAACAGGTGGCACATATTGTACTTATGGATTCGAATTTTGCAAGCATGAAGTCTATTGTACGTGAAGGGCGTATGATTATTGCGAATATTGAACGTGTCAGTGCTTTGTATTTAACAAAAACGATCTATTCCGTACTTTTAAGTGTGATTTTTATTGCACTGGCGCGTAGTTATCCTTTTGTTCCGATTCATTTAAGTTTGATTAGCGGAACGGCTATAGGTATTCCGAGTTTTATTCTGACGTTGGAACAGACAGAGGCGGAAACAAGCAGAGGCTTCCTTAGAAATGTCCTTCGAATATCACTGCCAAGTGCATTGACGATTGTTGTCATGATGTTGATTAATCAGGGGATCTCTATTCTTTTGGGATTTGATTCTGTTGTTCTATCAACGTATAATCTGATTCTGGCAGGCTTTGTCAGCCAGATGGTTGTATGGGAAGTGTGTCGTCCAATGAACAAACGACGTCGTGTATTATGTGTTGGAATGGCAATTTTATTTGTTGGAGGCATGATCATTCTTCCGGGATTTTTCAGCATTACACGTATTTTTACATGGCGAATGATTTTTATTCTTCCGTTGATGATTTTTGCGTATCATCTCTTGAATCGTTTTACACGGATTGTGCGTATTATAACGAAACAACATTAAAACATAAAAAGGTATTTATAAAACAGAGTCTGGTTTTATAAATACCTTTTTTTATAACTGTGTAAGATCATAGAAAATACCTTCCTTGTTTTTTTAGATTTCTTTTAGTATAATACGGATGGAGAAAAACCAAAAAGATTCCAATGAAATAAAAGATAAGAAGTAAATTGATAAAAAAATAGAATATAAAAATAAGTATATAATATGAAAGAATAGAAATGGTGAATATATGAGACATGATAGATTGATTGAGAATATAAAAGATCAGATCAAAGAAGCACAGATGAAATTAGGATATACAAAGGAATCCCTTCGATTTTATTATCCTGTGGATACACTGAAATCCATGTTGAGAGTAGATGCATCGAATGCAGATGAAATGTTGGAGATTTTGGGATCCGAAATGTTTCAGAATACAGAATTGGGAAAATTAAGTTTTGCTTCCCATAAACATAGAATTGAAGTCAGTGTGTCTCCTGAAGGGGCAGAGTATGTTCATAAGAACATGGAAGAACCGAAATTTTTAAAAGCATTAATTGCCTTATTTGGGACAAATCATCATTGCAAAATGGAAGATGTGGATGCATTATTTAAATCCTTCAGCCCTAATTATATATGTAAAAAGATGCCGGAAAGCTGCGATTTTGATGTGGTTTTTTATTTTGCTGATTGGAAGATCGATGCCTATTATTATTGTGTAAAAGAAGAAATGGGTCATACAATTTATCATCGATTTACCAGAGAAGATATGGTAGAATTATTAAAAGATGAATAATTATTATAAGAAAAGAGGTTCAAACGATGACAAAAAAAGAAAAAGCGATTCAGTTGATTGATCGAATTCCAGAAGAGAAGATGGATTATATTTTAGGTGTATTAGAAGGTGCTGCCATTCCGATGCCAGAGATTACGGTAGGAAATATTACGTCTTTCTTATCGGAAGGTGCCGGTGAATCTGAAGATCCGGATATGGATGAATTATGTGAAGTTTTGGAAAAGATGGCACGTGCAGAACTTCGTGCATATGCCAACGGAGAAAAATAAATGAATATTCGACATGCGAGTCTGGCAGATCTGGAGTCCATTACAGCAATTGAGTCTGCATGTTTCCCCGAAGCAGAGGCGGCGAAAAAGAAAGATTTTGAAGCTCGTTTACAGGTATATCCGGAGTGTTTTTGGGTATTATGTAATCAGAATGTGATGATTGGATTTGTCAACGGTTTTGTAACAGATCAGAAAAATCTGACGGATGAGATGTATGAAAACGCCAAAATGCATGATCCAAAGGGTGATTGGCAAATGATTTTTGGTGTAAATACATTACCGGAATATCGACGAAAGGGATTTGCAGAAAAAATTTTAAATCAGGTGATTCTTGATGCTAGACAACAGGGTAGAAAAGGTTTAGTTTTAACTTGTAAAGATGCTTTGAGACATTATTATGCAAAATTTGGATTTGTAGACGAGGGAATATCTGAATCTATGCATGGCAATGTGATTTGGTATCAGATGCGTTTGACATTTTAGAGTGATGGGAATGTATTGGGGGAAGTACAATGAAAATGCATTTATATGGTTTGTCAGAGAATCCGAAAATGCTTTTAATTCATGGTGTATTGACACCTTGGCAGGTTTGGGAGCCTCAGGTACAGCATTTTAAAGAACGGTATCAGGTATATGTGGTTGAATTGGATGGACATACACAAGATAAGGCAAGTCGATTTGTTTCGATTGAGGCAGAAACAGAAAAAATAGAAAAATATTGTGAGGATCGAGAAATTGACACCTTTGATGTGGTTTGCGGTTTATCTATGGGTGGCCTTATAGCATATACATTATGGAAAAATCAAAGACTTAAGATTCGGTATTTAATTATGGATGGAGCGCCACTGATACCGATTGGAAGAATTGCTGCGGCTATGATGATGAGATTTTACCTGAAGATTGTCCATAAATCTCAGAAAAGAGATCCTAAAACTCTGGATAATTTCAAAAGAGATTTTCTTCCTGAAAAGTATCTTGAATCCTATCTTGCATTGGTAGATTTAATCAGCGATACGTCCATCGAAAATATTGTACATTCGGTATGTCAAAATGATCTTCGTACGGACATTGAGAATGATACCCGTATTTTGTATATCCATGGTACGAAGGCGAATGAAGCATTATCACAGAAAAGTGCTAAGATTTTAAAAGAATTTTATCCGAAAACAGAGATTCTCTGTTTTATAGGTGCTGCACATGGGTATAAAGCGGTCTTTGAACCGGATACATGGATTGCAGTTGTGGAAGATTTTTTATCCGAAAAAAGTGAAGAATAGAATAAGCTAAGGCGGTATGACTTTGTGTCATACTGTCTTTTTTTCGTATGACAAACATGATATAATAAGCGTACTTAAGCGAAGACAAAAAGTATTAGAGATTATTGTACGTCGGAGAGGTTTAAAAGATGATCTATCATGCAAAAAATGGTTGTTTAAAAATAGATAATACGGATATGGACTATATTTCTTTTGGAAAAGGTAAGAAAAATCTCATTATGATTCCGGGATTAGGAGATGGATTGACGACTGTCAAAGGAACGGCTATTCCTTTTTCAATAATGTATCGACAGTTTGCAAAGGATTATAAAGTCTATGTGTTTAGTCGTAAGAATCAATTAAGTGAGGGATATTCTACAAGAGATATGGCGCGAGATCTTATGAAAGCGATGCGAAAGCTTGGTATTCATAAGGCGCATATTATGGGCATTTCTCAGGGGGGAATGATTGCTCAGCATTTGGCCATTCATTATCCGGAAACAGTGGATAAACTGATTCTTTGTGTGACCATTGGAAGACAGAATCCGACCATACAAAGGGTTGTTTCTTATTGGTATAAGCTTGCCCAAAAAGGGAATTATCGAAAGATTATGAAAGACACAGCCAAGCGTATGTATGTTAAATATAATGAAACATATTATAATTTTTTTGTGCCTGTTCTGGAAATGTTTTGTGCACCAAAGACTTTTGATCGGTTTTTGATTCAGGCCAAGGCTTGTTTAAGTCATGATGCCTTTGATGATTTACATAGGATAGAGGCAAAGACACTGGTTATCGGTGCGAGTAAAGACAGGGTTCTTGAGGGTCAGTCATCTATAGATATTGCCCATCAGATTGAAAACAGTCGTTTAGTTATGTTTGACGAATATAGTCATGGCGTTTATGAAGAAGCAAAAGAGTTTAATACGGTTATACTGGATTTTTTGCGTGAATAGGAGGATTGATCATGGGATTATTTGATTTATTTAAAAAGAAAAATGAACCTCAGATTACATTAAAAGAATTAATTGTTTCGAATTATGAGCAGCAGTATCTTGCTGAGTGTAAATACATCTGGAAAAATTATGTGCCAGAAAGTGGTCAGTCCGAAGTTCTTCAAGGTGAACTTTTGCGTGAGATTGAAAAACTTCGTAATGAAGCCAAAGATAATGGAAACGTTAACTGGGATTCTAATTTTTCTTATTTTTGTGAAAACATCAAATGGAAGCTTTCAAATATGAGCATTTTTTCGGGAGAAGAATTGTTAAAAGTTACATTGGTGATGGATTATCTCAAATATACGGGTGAAAATAATATCTGTTATTCGAGAGATAATCTCTATGATATTGTTGCAGATGCTATCGGAAAATTACAGAATGTTCATCCGGATCCGATTCCATGTGATATTAATTATGCGATTCAGAGATAGGTTGTGTGAATTATGTTAAATATAAGAGCAGCACGAATGGACGAATATGAACGAGTCAGAGATTTCTATTATGATGTCATCCGCAGTTTTCAGGATGCGGAATATGATCCACAGTGGAAAATCGGTATTTATCCTACAGATGAGTATCTCTATACATCTATCGAAAAACAGGAACTTTATGTAGGGTTTGTCGGTGAGGGTATGGTAGCAGCGATGGTTCTAAATCATAGATTTAATGAAGGCTATAACCATGTTCGTTGGCTCATCGATGTAAATCAGGACGAGGTCATGGTCATTCACCTGTTGTGTGTACATCCAAAAGTCAGAAAACGGAGTCTTGCTAAACAGATGGTTTT
>JAFOYH010000025.1 GCA_017391465.1 Lachnospiraceae bacterium
CATTTCAATAACCTTTTGCATCCGATTCTCACTCCCTTCCCGGAATTCATATTTCTTTTTCAGTCATTTCTGATCTTTCAATCAATTTTAATTTTTCTAAACGGCTCAAACGTTTAATGGCAGCCTCGCGTCGCATAGCTTCTTCTTTCGTTTCAAGCACCTCAAAGTAAATCAGCTCCACCGGAAGACGTGCCCGTGTATACCTGGCTCCACGCCCCTCATTGTGAGCTTTCACCCGTTTTTCCAGATGATTCGTCCAACCGGTATACAATGTACCGTCACTACATCGGACAATATATGTATAATTCATCTAAAATTCACTCTCTTTACTTGCATTATTCATTTTCCTACTAAATGGATATTATACCCATTATATCGAATGCCTGAAACAATTTCAATCGAACATCCAATAAAAAAGGCACTGTCCGCAGACAGTGCCCCTTTATGATCAAGCAGCCGATGAAATAGTACTTTGACAAATGCCAGTCGCCCGGCCAAAAACATGTGATCAAATCGGCTGCATATTTTTCAATATGTATGGCCGATTATCATCGCCTGCCTTATATCTTATGTTCTTTTACCGAAAATGTGCCTTCGATTCCAAATCAGCACACATACACCTCGATCTATCATGATTCTTTTTCCAGATAATCCTGTGGATTGACAGGCGCATCTTCTTTTGTCATTCCAAAGTATAAATGGCTGCCCTCTTCGGCAAAATATTTCGTTGGCTGAGCCACATTTCCAATGACCTGCCCCTTCACAATGGTATCACCTTCTTTTACACCAATGTCCTTCATCTGTCCATAAATGGCTTTGTAACCATTTCCCATATCTACAATGATCATCGAACCATTCACCGCATCTTCTGCCACAGATTCTACCTTTCCACCAAAAGATGCCACCACTTCCTGGTTGACATCCGCTTTGATTAACATCGCCGGATTGCATTTGTACTGATCCAATGTGTCAAAATAAATGGTTGTGTCCATGGAAAATGGTTTTAGAACATCACCTTCTGTTGGCATGACCATCTGAGCCTCTTCTCCAAAGGTTTCTGCCACATCTGCATTTGCCGCCTCGGAATCTTCAGCCATTTTCTCATCTGTTGGATTATTCGTCGGAGCAGATACCTTTTCCGCTGTATTTTGTGCAATATTCTGAGCGACATTATCTTCTGTGTTTTTGTCCTTAATTCCTGAACGATATCCGGCAATCCCGGAAATACTAAGTACAACAACTAAAGCACCCGTTAATACTGTGTAAAACCCATTCTGTTTCCAAAATTTTTTAATTCTTTCTTTCACCTGTTATCACCTCGTAGCTTTAGTTTTGCCAAATGCAACGCATTTATACATTGGTTCCCGGAAAATACCATGAAATTATTTCCTTCCATGTTTTCCCCTCATTTGCCATGGCATTGGCACCGAACAGGCTAAGCCCAACACCATGCCCTTCGCCATAACAGGTAAATTCAATATGACTCTTTTTAACGACATACTCAAAACATGCAGAGGAGAGTCCCAGTCTTTGACGCACTTCCTCACCGGAATACACCTCAGCCCCAATTTGAATCTGTTTGACATAACCCGCACTGTCTTTTTCCACAATCTGCATATGATCTGCACTCCATTGTCCACCGGAGTCCACTTTATTGTCTTTTATATCCACAGAATGACTCCATGCCCTCTGCCACCGATCTTCCGAAAATGAAAATTTCTGAATATATTCGGGAGCACTTTTATCCCACAGACTCTCTACGCCCACAAGATATTCAATATTTCCGCTCCATACCTCTGAATAATAACGGGTTTTCCCATTGGATACAGCATAATATAAAGGAAGAATTGGCTCTCCTTTATATAAAATAATACAATCCTGTGTCTCTCGAATCGCTTTCCGAAGACGTTCATCCTCTACACCTTTAATCCACCGCTCACGGGCAGACATCCACGGCTGGTTCAACCGGGTGCCATCCACATATGTCCTGTTTTCCGCAACACAATAAAGATATGTGCGTAAAATCACAGCCATGGTTTTCAATGTTTCATCGTGTGCATCTGAATCCAGTACCGCACCAAGAACTCCTATGGCATAGGTTTCAAAATCCAGAACCTGATCCATCCCCTTTTGTTCCATATAAACAACAAGACCTTCGGAGGACTGTTCCCAGTCGACCGAAGGTCTGTATTTTTGATAAATATGTGTTCCCATATAGGGAATCAGGATCATGCATCCCATTATAAGCCACCAAGGTCGTATCCTTATAGGAATTCCTCCCCATTCATGGTCTCATTACAGGATATGCACGTTTACAGAAAATGTGTCCGTCCCACGAACATCTTTCACCTGATCTGTAAATTATTTTGTAAGTGCAAGAGTATCTCTGGCAATCATTAATTCTTCGTTTGTAGGAATAACGAATACTTTAACTTTGGAATCAGCTGTTGTGATTTCGATTTCTTCGCCACGTTTGCCGTTAGCTTCTGCATCGATTTCGATTCCAAGGTATCCAAGGTAGTTACATACGCCTGCACGTGTAACACCACTGTTTTCACCAACACCTGCTGTGAATACGATAACATCAACACCGTTCATAGCTGCTGCGTAGGAACCAACGATTTTAGCTACCTGATATTTGAACATTTCAAGAGCATATTCACAACGTTTGTTGCCTGCATCTGCTGCCTGTTCAACGTCACGGAAGTCACTGCTTACGCCGCTGACACCAAGAACACCAGATTTTTTATTAAGAATGTCTGTTACCTGTTTAACATCTAAGCCATGTTTTCCAGCGTAGAATTCAAGAACAGATGGGTCGATATCGCCACAACGTGTTCCCATCATAAGACCTGCAAGTGGTGTAAGACCCATGGATGTGTCTACACATTTGCCGCCGTTAACTGCTGCGATGGAAGAACCGTTACCAAGATGGCAAACGATTGTTTTTAATTCAGCTGGATCTTTACCAAGAACTTCTGCAACACGTTTGGAAACATAGCTGTGGGATGTTCCGTGGAAACCATAACGACGAATCTTGTCTTCTGTGTATGCTTCATATGGAATACCATAGAGGAATGCTTTTTCTGGCATTGTCTGATGGAAAGCTGTATCAAATACGGCTACTTCAGGAACACCTGGCATTAATTCCATACATACACGGATACCGATTAAGTTTGCTGGGTTATGTAATGGTGCAAGATCTGCACATTCTTCGATACCAGCGATAACTTCTTCGTTAACAACAACGGAAGTTGTGAATTTTTCACCACCGTGAACAACACGATGACCAACAGCATTGATTTCTGCGAGAGAAGCAATAACACCATTTTCAGCATCTGTAAGACAATCAAGAACTAATTTGATTGCTTCTGTGTGTGTAGGCATTGGAGATTCGATTGTAATCTTATCCTTTCCTGCTGGTGTATATACGATTCTGCTGCCATCAATACCGATACGTTCGCAGAGACCTTTACCAAGAACTGCTTCTGTATCGGATTCGATTAACTGGAACTTTAATGAAGAACTTCCACAATTGATTACTAAAATGTTCATTTTTGATTTTCCTCCAAATATAATAGATATATTACTATTTTATCATATTTTTTCCAACTATCCAGTCTATTTATGATATAATTTTTAAAAAGGAGGTTATGTCTTGAAAAAAATGCAAGTGTTCATTTTCATTATTGCCTTATTTTGTTTTCTCGGCAGCGGCGGTTACCTTGCCAAATACTTTTGGGAACGTCATGTTTCTGCTCAAAACATGGATGCCGTCAAAGAACTGCTTGATAAAGAATCCTATGAAGATGAAACCATTTTAGATGAAAATAATAAAGCCATTCTTGTTCGATACGCAAAATTAAAAGAAGAAAATCCCGACTTTGCCGGATGGATCTCCATTCCCGATACAACCATAGACTATCCGGTCATGCATGTGCCTGGCGATAATGACACTTATCTCTATGCAAACTTTAACAAAGAATGGGATGGTGGCGGAACACCATTTATTGATGGTGCATGTACACTGGATCCTGTGAGCGACAATCTTATTATCTATGGTCATCATATGAACGACAACAGTATGTTCCAGCCGCTTATGAATTATAAAGAAAAAGACTTTTATGAAGATCATAAGATTATCCGGTTTGATACGACACGTGCCGTGGGCACCTACGAAGTCGTCGCTGTCATTGTAACCCGTGCCCTTTATGCAGACGAAAAAGGTTTTCGTTATTATGGTCATTTCGATTTTGAAACCCAGGAAAAGTTTGATTATTACTGGGATAATATTCAAAACATGGCATTGTATGAAACGGATACTGTACCGGAATTTGGCGACAAACTTATTACCCTTTCGACGTGTGAATATAGTCAGGATGATGGCCGCCTTGCCGTGATCGCCGTAAAAAAATAATAGATCTCAGTTAGGCTTGACTTTTCTCATAAAATCACAGTATAGTCAATAAGGTACATAAGGAGATTTTATATGGGAATTATTGAGTTGTTTTTAATTGGTGTCGGTCTTTCCATGGATGCCTTTGCCGTATCCATTTGCAAAGGGCTGAACATGCGTAAAATGAATTATCGACAAGCAACGATCATTGCTCTGTTTTTTGGTGGTTTTCAGGCATTTATGCCATTTCTGGGCTGGTCCTTAGGGCGTCATTTTGAACATTATATTGTGAGCGTTGATCACTGGATCGCCTTTATTTTATTAACAATTATTGGTGCTAATATGATCAAGGAAGCTCTCAGTAAAGATGAAGATGAAGAAATTGAGTGTGGCGACTGCCACGAAAAACTGGACTTGAAAGAACTTGTCATGCTTGCCATTGCAACAAGTATTGATGCTCTTGCAGTTGGAATTACCTTTGCATTTTTAAGGGTAAATATTCTTCCTGCCATTACACTCATCGGTATAACCACATTTATTATTTCTTTCGCAGGTATATATATCGGACATTATTTTGGCAGCAAATATGAAAAAAAAGCCGAACTTGCCGGGGGTATAATTCTCATCTGTATCGGTCTTAAAATCTTATTCGAGCATTTAGGAATCTTTTAAATGTCGAAATACTTAAAACAAAAAGGTGAAAACAAAGTTTATGTAAACAGTGTTTTCACCTTTTTTATTATTTATCTATTCTATCCAATATGATAGATACTTTCATCCCAATACTCTTTCAACATAGCCTGTGTCTCAATCGCTGTTGTTCCATTTGTTTCTGTTGGCTGCCCTTCTTCATATTTCATTCGAAGAACACTTGAAATAATAAATAATACGCCAAGAAGAATAGCCATGGGTACAAAATAAACCGCATCAAATCGTCCGGACTTACTGAAAATATTATCTGCATATCCTTCTTCTTTATTATCTGCTCTTTTTCCACCGCCTACAGGCATGCCGCATTCTCTGCAGAAACGATCCCCCGAATCTAACTGTGCGCCGCAACTTTTACATTTCATATATCTTTTGCTCCTTATACGAAATTTTCTATAGAACTAAAAAAGCACCATCTCTTTCGAAATGATGCTTTTAGCGTGCGCCTTCAGGGGCTCGAACCCTGGACACCCTGATTAAGAGTCAGGTGCTCTACCAGCTGAGCTAAAAGCGCATATTTTTCAGTGCAAATAAGATTATATACCCCTTTTCCGAATAATGCAAGTCTTTTTTATAAAAAGAATCAAAGAATTTTCACAAAAATTTACTGTTTTTTAGTACCCCCAATTCAGTTTTTGTACTATAATAGAATTATCTATGGGCTCTGATACCTGTGTATGACCGTCTTAACCCGTGGAATACTATTATTATAGAAAGGAACCCCCTATATCGGGTGAACATATATGAGCACAGAAGCAATCACCGAAATCCTTCAGATCAGTATTGGCTCCTTCACTGTCGAAAAAATCTCCTATATTTTACTTTTGACTTTAGGATGCTATATTATCAGCAAGATTCTATTGAAGATTATACGAAATATTATTCAAAACAGTCCCTTTGACCGTTCCATTCAGATTTTCCTGAATACCGGGGCAAAGATTTTATTTTTCATTATTTCAACATTAATTATTACAGAATATATCGGCATTCCGATGACCTCACTTGTGGCCTTATTGAGTGTTGTCAGTCTGGCTTTATCCTTATCTGTTCAGGGATTATTAACGAATGTTTTTGGTGGAATGACCATTCTCATGACCCGTCCATTTAATGTGGGTGATTATGTAGAACTGGATAACCTTTCAGGAACCGTAGCCGAAACAGGTATGATCTACACAAAACTTCTAACACCAGACAACAAAACAGTCTTTCTTCCAAATGGTCAGGTATCGGATGGCCGTATTGTCAATTACACCTCTCAGGTGGACAGACGTATCGAAATTTTTGTTACAGCTTCCTATAATTCATCCATCGATGATGTAAAAGCGGCTCTTTTTGAAGCCCTGAATCGTTGCACAGGCTTGAAAGAAGATCCTGTTCCATTGGTTCGTGTCCGTAACTATCTGGACAGCTCCATCCAATATGTTATCCATGCATGGGTTCCAACAGACATCTATTGGGACAGCTATTATCAGCTCATGGAAGAAATTAAACATTCCTTTGACGAACATGGTGTCGCCATGGATTACCCTCATATGAATATCCACATGATAGGAGATCAGAAATAATGTCTTATACTACTAATAATACTTCACCTCATTTAAATAAAAGAAAACGCAAAAAACGCTTCCAGCCAAATAATCGTTATTTCACCGTTTGCGTTTACGCAATCATTAGTTTTACAGTTTGTCTGGCCATTTTCAAATTCACAAATAACTGGGCAAACACAAAGGCTCAGATTGGTAATCTGGTTTCTTTGTTTTCACCTTTCTTACTGGCCTTTTTAATTGCGTATTTTATTACACCAATGGTAAAATATATTGACCGGATGCTTTTTTCGAACACATTCAATAATAAGCATAAAAAGCTTCATTTAGTTATTTCCATGCTTTTGGCTTACTTTATTCTGGTTGGTGCGATCATCATGGTATTTATCTTTATCGTTCCTCAGATTATCAACAGTATCAGCCAGCTTGTACGCATGTCGCCAACCTTTTATCAAAACACTCTGAATTTGTTGAGCTCTTTGGATGAAAAGTTCCCAAATCTGGACTTATCCTTTGTTTTGCAAACAGCTCAGGATGTTATGCCGGATATTTTTAATTTTGCACGTACATTTATGACCGACACTGTTCTTCCATTTTTATATAATGCAGGTATGTCGATTATCAGTTGGTTTATTAACATTTTGCTCGCTTTTGTCATTTCCTGCTATCTTGTTTTTGGAAAAGACCGCTTGTTAAAATCCTGCAAACGTCTGGCTTATGCTTGTTTACCAGAAGATATTTGTCTTTCATTATTCGACATTCTTCACAACTGTAACGATATTTTCAGTTCCTTTATTACGGGAAAAGCCATTGATTCAACCATTATTGGTTTTCTGACATTTTTTGCCATGACATTTTTAAAACTGGAATATGCTGTAATCATCAGTTTGATCGTAGGTATTACCAATATGATTCCTTACTTTGGTCCATTTATCGGTGCAGTTCCCGGGATTTTAATCTTGTTGATTGTCGATTTCAAGCAGGCTTTAATTTTTGCTGTACTTATTCTTGCAGTTCAGCAGCTCGACGGTAACGTTATTGGTCCAAAGATTCTCGGTAAATCCACAGGGCTTCAGCCAATCTCCATTATTTTTGCCATCACTGTCGGCGGTGCCATTGCCGGACCTCTTGGCATGTTCCTCGGCGTACCGGTTGTTGCGGTTCTCATGTACCTTATGAATCAGTTACTCGATTTTATGTTAAAGAAAAAAGATATCAATCCGGATTTGAGCAATACCAAAGAAGCCATCTTTTCCAGTATTCCTGTAGATGATGCTTTCAAAGATGAATTTGAAAAAATGAATCTGGAAGATGAGGATTTTCCATATACTGTAAACTAGAAAGGACACCATATACTATGCGATTAAGAAATGTTAAAGGTTCCCGTGAGACCATTGCAGCCAATCCATTGGTCATTCAGGATGTAAAAGAACAAAAAGGACACTGGGCAGATATTTTCGAAAACACCCGGCCTGTATATATTGAAATCGGTATGGGAAAGGGCCAGTTCATCATTGAGATGGCACGCCGTAACCCGGATAAGAACTTTATCGGAATTGAAAAATACTCCAGCGTTTTAGTTCGTGCTTTGGAAAAATGCGAAGAAAATCCACCTGAAAATCTCCGTTTCATCCGCATGGATGCAGAAGAGATTTTAGATGTTTTTGCAGTAGACGAAATTTCCGGTATTTACTTAAACTTCTCCGATCCATGGCCAAAAGATCGTCATGCCAAACGTCGTCTCACTTACAGAGATTTCTGGGCACGCTATAAAGAGATTTTAAAACCAGAAGGACAGGTCATCTTTAAAACGGATAACCGCCCACTCTTTGATTTCTCTTTGGAAGAAGTGGAAATTGCCGGATGGACACTGGTCAATGTGACTTTTGACCTTCATCACAGCGAATACATGGAAGGCAATGTGATGACCGAATACGAAGCCAAGTTCTCTGCAAAAGGCAATCCGATTCACCGTTTGGTTGCTCACGCATAAAATAATTTATAACAGTACACAAAAAGGATGGATGTCATGAAATGTCCATGTTCACTTCGAATGAAGTTGTCTGTTTTCTGCTACGAGCATCCATGCCTTGATCGTCATTGCATCCAGTGCTACCGGTCCTGGAAGGAAGTATGCCGTTTTATCCTTGAAATGAATAAATGCAGGTAAATCCTGAAAAATCCCTGTTTCTTATAGAAAGCATAAATCTTAGCTTTCCAAAGAAACAGGGATTTTATTATTTATCTTTATGTCGTTTTTCAAGACGTTTTTTTCGCACTTCTTCTTTCATATCCACAATGGTCTGTGCCCCCGCTTCGTCCATGCGGCGAATGGTCTTGACCACAATAAATGTTTCATCGTCCGTTTTCTTAATACGGATCTTCCCGCGAAGATATCCATGTTCTTCACATTCTGCCAGACAATAATAAGCCTTATTCTTTCCTACAAACCAACGTATACGCTTTGCTGCAGGCTTCCCACATGCAAAACAACGGGTCGTACGAACTTCTCTGTCTGCCATAGCTGCTTCTTTATTCGCAAATTCCTTTGAAACATATTTGGAATAGGTCGGATATAAGAGTTTCAGTTCGTCTCTTCGACGTTTAGGATGCTGATAATAATCCACTGTATACCACTTGGATACTTCGTTTAAATCCATAGTTACAAAGACTTCTGCTGTATATTCCGCATCATGGATGGCACGATGAAAACCGCTTTTCTTCTCAATATTCAAATACTCAACCGCACATTCCAATGAAGCCGTACTATTGCTATCCTCTTCCAGATAATACAATCGAAAAAGCTTTTGAACATTGTGATAGGTAATCGGTCCCTTCACGGCATCTTCCATATGAAAAAATTTCAGATTACGCTGAAGCTCCAGAAGATCCAAATTCCCCCAGGTACAAAACATGTAATCATCACCGCACCACTCCAGAAATTCCGGCATTACTTCACAAAACGGACGTCCTTCACTTAATTCCTTTTCCGAAATGCCCGTCAGATTCTTCGTCACATGATGTAATTTTTTATAAACTTTTGGTTTTATAATCTGGTTGAATCGATCCATCTCTTGTCCCTGTCCGTTAAGCTTTACAGCTCCGATTTCGATAATCTCAAAAGGGAGTTTTTTATTGGAAGAATGTTTTCCATAAGGGGATTGATTCCATTCAAAATCCACGACAACATATTGCATAATTTTACGTCTCACTCTCTGTGTTACATTCCAAACTGTATTATATCATATGTTTCAAATATCTGCGAGAACTAATCCAAATTCCTTGACTTGAAATCCTCTATGCAGATGTGCTAATATTAGACACAATGAGAAACGATATCATTTTAAGGAGGATTTCCAATGGCTGTTTTAAAACCTTTTGCAGCAATTCGTCCCATTCCGGGTCTTGCATGTCGTGTTGCTGCATTGCCTTACGATGTTATGAATACCGAAGAAGCCCGAAAGATGGTGGAACACAATCCTTATTCTTTTTTGCATATTGACCGGGCTGAAATCGATTTTGACACACCTGTCGATCCTTATGATAAAGCCGTGTATGAAAAGGCGGCTTCCACATTCAACCAGATGCGTACCGACGGAATTTACACACAGGATGAAGATGCCTGTCTTTATATTTACCGTGAAATCATGTACGGTCGTATTCAAATTGGTCTTGTCGGTTGTGTTTCTATCGATGATTATGCCAATGAAATTATCAAAAAACACGAACTGACGCGTGCAGATAAAGAAGAAGACCGTATCCGACATGTGGATACCCTCAACGCGAATACAGGTCCTATTTTCTTAACTTACCGTGCAAAACAAAATATTTCCAATGTTATGAAATATTGGATAGATACCCATAGTCCAATTTATGATTTTGCATCCAGCGACGGTGTTCAACATACTGTATGGAAGATCGATGACAAGAAAACCATACAAGGTTTACAATTGGAATTTGATAAAGTACCTTACCTTTATATCGCTGATGGTCACCACCGCGCTGCATCCGCATTCCATGTGGGTATGAAACGTCGTGCAGAACATCCGGATTACACAGGTTATGAAGAATTCAACTATTTCCTTGCCGTATTATTCCCGGATGAACAGCTTCATATATGGCCATATAACCGCTATGTCCATAATCTCAATGGTCTAACCAAGGAAGCATTTTTGCAGAAACTGGAACAGAACTTTAAAGTTAATCCGGTCGAAGATCGATATGAGCCATGCAAAAAACATAAAGCCGGCATGTATCTGGATGGCACCTGGTATGATCTGACGTTTAAAGATGGTTCTTTCGACGAAAATGATACAATTGGTCATCTGGACGTATCTATTCTTCAGAACAATCTTCTTGCTCCGATTCTTGGCATTGATGATCCACGTACAAACAAACAGATTGATTTTGTGGGTGGCATCCGCGGTCTTGCCGAATTGGAACGTCTTGTTAATGACAACGGCGGTGTGGCTTTTGCACTTTATCCAACAACCATAGAAGATCTCCTAAAGATTGCCGATGAAGGCAAGATTATGCCTCCAAAATCTACGTGGTTTGAGCCAAAACTTCGAAGTGGACTCTTTATTCACGAGCTATAAAATTCAGGCTAAGAACACCTTTTACTTTCTTTTAGAGAGTAGCGTTCTTAGCCTTTTTGTTATTGCGAATCAAAGCGTATTTTGATATAGTTTGATTATATACGTCGTATATTTATGTATAAGGGAGAAGATAAAATATGAAAACAGTTATTGCAATTGACTCTTTAAAAGGCAGTTTAACTTCCATGGAAGCCGGAATGGCAATCCGCGAAGGTATTCTCAATGCCTGGGGTGACAAAATGGAAGTTCTCGTTCGTCCTTTGGCAGACGGTGGTGAGGGGACCATCGATGCCCTTGTGGAAGGTATGAACGGTGTACTTAAAGAAATCGAAGTTGAAGGTCCATTCAAGGCAAAAGTAACAAGCCGTTACGGCTGGATTCCAAATAAAAAGACAGCAGTTATTGAATGTGCAGAAAGTTCCGGTTTAAGCCTCGTTCCTGCAGCTGACCGCAACCCATTAAAAACATCTACCATCGGTATGGGACAGGTCATCCGCAATGCAGTCGAATACGGTGTACGTAACTTTATCGTCGGTCTTGGCGGAAGCGCAACCAACGACTGCGGAACAGGTATGCTCACAGCACTTGGTTATAAATTCCTCGATGAAAATGGCAGCGAACTTTTTGGTTGTGGTGAATCCTTACAGAAGATTCACAGCATCGATATGACCAATGTTATGCCTGAACTTAAAGATTGTACATTCCATATTGCATGCGATGTTACAAACCCGCTTTGCGGTGAACTCGGTGCAAGCCATGTATACGGTCCTCAGAAAGGAGCAACCCCTGAGATGGTTGAAATCCTTGATGCAGGCTGTCATCATTTTGCAGAAGTAACAAAAGCTACACTTGGTATCGATAACGAAGAGCTTCCGGGTGCAGGTGCTGCCGGCGGTCTCGGTTATACATTCGCTACGTTCTTAAAGGGTGAATTAAAATCCGGTATCCAGATTGTTCTTGAAGAAATCCGTCTCGAAGATGATTTAAAAGATGCCGACTTCGTTGTTACAGGCGAAGGTCGTCTCGATCATCAGACTGCCATGGGTAAGGCTCCAATTGGTGTTGCTAAACTTGCAAAGAAACATGGTGCAACCGTTATCGCCTTTGCGGGTTCCGTTACAAACGATGCAAAAGCATGTAATGCAGCAGGTATCGACGCTTTCTTCCCAATTCTTCGAAGTATCACCACGCTCGATGAAGCTATGGATAAAGAAAATGCTACATACAATATGATGCATACTGCAGAACAGGCATTTAACTTGCTTAAAGCGGTTAAGTTCTGGTACTAGTAACACATTATTTACAATCATTCGATTCTCTGTTAGAATAAATATGTTATTATATATAAGTATTTTTAATAAAAATTTGATTTTTTATAAGCAGGAGGAAATGAAATGAGAGTTGCTATTATCATGGGATCCACAAGTGATTTAGGAAAGATGGATCCAGCAGTTTCTATCTTAAAAGAATATGGTGTAACTGTTGACGTTCGTTGTTTATCTGCACATCGTGCACACAAAGGTTTATCCGAATTCATTGCTGAAACAGAAACAAACGGTACAGAAGTAATCATTGCTGCTGCAGGTATGGCAGCCGCTTTACCAGGTGTTGTTGCAAGTCAGACTGTACTTCCAGTTATCGGTGTTCCATTAACATCTGCAGCTTTAGACGGTATGGACGCTTTACTTTCCATTGTACAGATGCCATCCGGTATCCCAGTTGCAACCGTAGCAATCAATGGCGGTAAAAACTCCGCATACCTTGCACTTCAGATTATGGGAATCAAACATCCTGAAATCAAAGAAAAATTAGCAGCTTACCGCAGACACATGGAAGAAGATGCTATGAAATCCAACGAAGAAGTTATTGCAAAATATAAATAAGTAATTAAAAAAATCCTGAAAGTTGTCTCCCTTCATTAAACTGAAAATGTCGACAACTTTCAGGATTTTTTCAAATCAAATTTTAATAAAAACCGCTCTGGAAAATACCATTCCTTTTACTTCAACTGATCGAGAAGAGAGCTTCCAATCGTTCCATCGGGCATTTCCACGCCAAAATTATCCGCAATTGTTGCACCGATGACTGCAAATGTATCTGCCTCTTCTAATTTACCGCTGCCTTCCATGGATGGTGAATATGCAATAAATGGAACTTTTTCGCGTGTATGATCTGTTCCCGTATGTGTTGGATCATTTCCGTGATCTGCTGTAATAATCAGCAAATCATCTTCTTCAAGAAGTTCTAACAATTCACCCAGTTTTTCGTCAAACATTTCCAGTTCCTTGGCATATCCTGACACATTACGACGGTGCCCCCATAATGCATCAAAATCAACCAGATTTACAAAACAAAGTCCGTTGAAATTTCTCTTCGCAATTTCAATTGTCTGCTCCATTCCATGAACAGAACTTTTTGATTTATTCGATTCCGTAATACCTTCTCCATCAAAAATATCATGGATCTTTCCAACAGAAATAACATCGAATCCTGCATCTTTGAGTACATTCAGTGCTGTTCTTCCGTAAGGTTTCAGAGCATAGTCGTGACGGTTGCTCGTACGTTTAAATTCACCTTTTTTCTTACCAACATAAGGTCTGGCAATAACACGTCCAACCTTCCATTCATCTTTCATGGTAATTTCTCTGGCGATCTCACAGCAACGATATAACTCTTTCAGGTCAAAAGTCTCTTCATTGCCACAAATCTGAAGTACAGAGTCTGCAGATGTGTACACGATCATGTGCCCCGTTGCAATCTCTTCTTCTGCCAGTTCATCCAGAATTTCTGTGCCGCTTGCACTCTTATTACCAATAATCACACGTCCGGTCCGCTTAGACAGTTCCTCTAAAAGTTCTTTTGGAAATCCCGTTTCTGTAAATGTCTGAAACGGCTTTGTAATATGGAGACCCATCATTTCCCAATGCCCTGTCATCGTATCTTTTCCCGTACTTGCTTCATTTAATTTTGTAAAATAACCTAATGGAACCTCCACTGGCGCTACCTGTTTTAAATCATGAAGATTTGCCATTCCAAGTTTTTGAAGATTTGGAATGTAAAATTTTTCGACATTTTGAGAAATATGTCCCAATGTATCTGTTCCGGCATCACCATAGGAAGGCGCATCATTTAATGCGCCTACCCCAAGTGAGTCTATAACAATCGTAAAAATTCTTCTATATTTTCGCTTATCCAATTTCTCGCCCTCTTAGATTAATGATACGGCTTTTACCATTTTTAATGCACTATAATTTTTCTTCAACTTCCTTCATGTAAGGAATCGATGGTGTTGCTCCTGGTCTGGAAACCGTAATACTTGCAGCAAGTGCACTCATTTTCAAAGTCTGCTTAATGGACATGCCCTTGATAATACCCGCAATGAAATAACCTGTAAAAGTATCTCCTGCCGCTGTTGTATCAACAGCCGTAACTTTAAAGATTTCCTGCTGATGACGTTCGTTTTTATCTGCATAAACAGATCCATCGCCACCAAGAGTTAATACGATTTTTGCCTTTTCATATTTTTCAAGAACTTTTTCGATAATCTTATCCGGTTCTGTTTCTCCGCCGGAAATCTGTCCGCCTTCAATTTCATTCATGAAAAAACAAGAAACCTTACTCATATCACATGCATCGAGATATGCATCATATGGCGAAGGATTCAGGAAAATCTGCATACCTCTTTCATATGCTTTATCAATGATATATGGCATTTCACTAACTTCATTCTGAAGAAGAAGAATATCTCCGGCTTCAAAATTTTCAAGAACAGAATCTACAAATTCTTTTGTGATAGCACGGTTTGCTCCACCGTAAAGAAGAATACAGTTCTGACCGTTCTTATCAACCTGAATAATGGTATGACCGCTCTTTCCATCAATCTTCTTAATAAAGTCTGTATGCATGCCATATTCTTTTGCTGCATCAAGGAATGCAAGACCGTCATCACCAATAAGACCTGCATGATATACAGGAACACCGGCTTTTGCCAATGCAACAGACTGATTAAAGCCTTTACCTCCAAGGAAGATCTCCATACCAAAACTGGACTGGGTTTCACCAGGCATAACCATATGATCTACCTGATATACATAATCTACATTTAAAGAACCAAAATTTAATACTTTCATTGTATCTCCTTTTTATTACAAAACGCCCAAGCCAAGCCCGGGCGCTTAAATCAACCTCAATTATTTGCTTTCGTTACGAGCTTTAAGAGCCATCTTAGCTTCCATATTTCTCTGGAACTGGTCAATTACAACAGCTACGATAATAACGAGACCTTTGATAACCATCTGCCAGAATTCGGATACACCACACATAACCATACCATCATTGATAACACCGATAACAAATGCACCAACGATTGTACCGCCGATTGTACCAATACCGCCAGCCATGGATGTTCCACCAAGAACTGCTGCTGCGATTGCATTCATTTCCCAGGATTCACCTGTTGCCGGATGAGCAGCTGCAAGCTGAGAACAAGCGATGATACCAACAACTGCTGCACAGATTCCAGAAATCATGTAAACGAGGATTTTAACTTTGTCAACTTTAACGCCAGATAATTTAGCTGCTTTTTCATTACCACCGATGGAGAATACATGCCATCCAAATACTGTTTTCTTAAGGATGATCGCAAAAATGATCGCCATAATGAAAAGAATAACTAAACCTACAGGAATACCAAACACATTGGAACCGAAGAATGTCCAACCCTGGTTTCCAAGACCTTCATAACCTTTAAGATCAGAATATGTAGCACCGTTGGAATGTAAGTTTGCAAAACCACGGCAGATATACATTGTACCCAATGTTGCGATGAAAGGAGCAACATTGAATTTTGTAATGATCAAACCATTGATAATACCAATAATCGCACCTACAAGAACTGTAATAAGAACAACTAATGGAACACTGAAATAAATTGTCACACCTGCAAATTCAAGTGTAAGACCTTTCTGTAATAAACCGCCGGCAATCATACCGCCAAGACCAACAACCGCACCTACGGAAAGGTCGATACCGCCAGTGATAATAACGTAAGTCATACCGATTGCAATGATACCATATAAAGCAACGTGTTTACCAATAAGTAACATAGTATTTACGCTAAGGAAGTTATTAGCAACAATACTGAAGAAAATTAATAATACAATTAATACAATAAATGTTCTCCCTTTCAAGAGAGTCATCATCAACGCATTATTGTTGTCTTTTTTATTTGAACTCATACCTTCTATCTCCTTTTCCCCTCTTAGTGATGACCTTTATAAGATGCAAGAACCAAAGATTCTTCCTTAATTTCATCCCCAACAAACTCATCTGTCTTGATACCATTAGATAATACAACAACACGGTCCGCAATAGAAATAATTTCCTTTAATTCAGAAGAAATAACAATAATAGACAGCCCCTGTTCTGCATACTGATTAATGATATCGAAAACTTCTGTCTTGGCACCGATATCGATACCACGGCTAGGTTCATCCATAAGAAGAATGGATGGGTCTGTTAAGATACCCTTTCCGATAACAATCTTCTGCTGGTTACCACCAGATAAAGAAAGAATTGGAAGTCTCTTATCTGCAACTTTAATGTGGATATCTTTAATTTCTTTTTCAACCATTTCATCTTCTTTTGCAAAGTTGATGAAACCGCCTTTTGCATAACGATCCAATGCAGAAAGTGAACAGTTACGTCCAATATCCATGGTCTGTACAAGACCTTCACGCTGTCTGTCTTCCGGTACAAGCGCAAAACCTTTTTCAATCTGTTCAGAGATAGACTTAATATTCATCTTTTCACCTTTGAAAATAATATCGCCTGTATGTTCTGGACGAAGACCCATGATACATTCAAATACTTCTGTACGACCTGCACCCATCAAGCCATAGATGCCTAAAATTTCGCCCTTCTTCAAATCAAAGCTGACTTTGTTCAAAAGGTATCCGCCACCACTCTTAGGAAGTGTAAGATCTTTAACTTCAAGCACTTTATCCTGTTTAGCCCAATCAATACCACGTTCTCTCTTTGGATAGGATTTATTATCACCTGTCATCTGCTGTACGATCCAAGGAACATCAATATCTTTAACATCTGCATCTGCCACATATTTACCATCTCGAAGGATAGTTACATGGTCACCAATCTGCATAATTTCTTCCAGACGGTGAGAAATATATACGATAGAAATACCTTTCGATGTTAAATCTCTCATGATCTTGAAAAGAACATCTACTTCGTTCTGAGAAAGAGAAGATGTTGGTTCGTCCATGATCA
>JAFOYH010000097.1 GCA_017391465.1 Lachnospiraceae bacterium
GCTCCACCGGTAACAATAATATTCATAATTCATCTCTCCTTTGAGTGTATCTTTTCTAATGAGACAGACACACGAATTCTTTTACTTTATACTTTTTTAATGGTGACAGGTACCAGATTCCTCTGGTTTTTTCTTCCTTTTGATGCGTGATAATAATAACCTTGCAATCAGCAGGTCAAGTAATAACACTGCTGCAATCATCGACAAGAAATATTTGAATGGCACAATATTCAGCTGCCATACTTGCAGAGCAACTAATATGATTCTACCGGCTATCTTTGAGCCACCTGTCCGGACTTTCGGAGCCACCATTCCGGTGTTCGAGAGCCAGTTATTCCAGTAATTCAGAGCCATATGGGCTCTATTACATATAAATCCTTTATACTGTAATTATGCACTTTTATCAGGTGTAAATTCAGGTAAAGGAGGTCGTTATCATGACCAAATATCGTGAAATCTTAAGACTTAAAAGTCTCGGGTTCAGCGAACGAAGCATCGCTAACAGTTGCGGTGTTTCAAGAAATACGGTTGCCAAGGTGACAAAGCGAGCTAATGAACTTAAAATCAGCTGGCCGTTAGACTTTGGCATGACCGACGGCGTTTTGGAAGAAATGATGTTTCCAAAAACCAAGTCAGCTACGAATAAACGTATGCCTGACTTCGACTACATTCGAAAAGAGTTACTTCGAAATGGAGTCAACAAAAAGTTGCTGTGGGTTGAATACTGTGAAGAAAGTCGTATGAATGGCGAAGAGCCTCTTATGTATTCACAGTTCTGTTATTACATTCAAAAGAATGAAGAACGTCGCAGAGCAACTATGCATATACCACGCAAACCAGGAGAACAGATTGAAGTTGACTGGGCTGGAGATCCAGCGCACATCATTGATCCTGATACTGGAGAAATCATTGATGCGTGGTTGTTTGTTGGAGTTATGACTTATAGCCAGTACGCGTTTGTAGAAGCTTTTATTAACGAACGTACAAATAACTGGATTAAAGCTCATAACCATATGTTTCAGTTTTTTGGTGGCGTTGCCCCAGTGCTCGTGTCTGATAATTGTACAACTGCAATCAATCATCAAAAAAGCGACTGGTATACACCAACTTTAAACACAACTTATCATGAAATGGCAGAACATTATAATGTTGCCATTGTTCCGGCCAGAGTCCGGAAACCCAAGGATAAATCGAACGTCGAAGGTTCTGTCGGGAAAATATCCACCTGGATAACGGCAGCACTTCGAAATGAACAGTTTTTCTCACTGGCAGAGTTAAACGCTGCGATTAAAGAAAAACTCACTGCGTACAATGCTCGAAAATTCGAACAAAAAGAATGCAGCAGGCTCAGTTTATTTCTTGGGGAAGAAATGCCTTTACTGGCGTCGTTGCCTGCCACACCTTTTGAACTCTGCGAGTGGAAACAAGCCACTGTACAGTTCAATTATCACATCGCAGTAGACAAAATGTACTACTCCGTGCCTTATCAGTATATCAAAAATAAGGTCGATGTGCGTATAACAGAATCAACGATTGAAATATTTTATAATCACAATAGAATCGCCTCGCACCGGAGAATTACTGGCCGGTCAGGTCAATATTCAACCATTACAGAACATATGCCTGAGAACCATCAGAAATATCTCGAGTGGAACGGTGATCGTTTCCGTAAATGGGCAGATTCGATTGGAATTAACACACGTAAGGTGGTTGATGCAATTCTTACCTCCGGCAGAGTAGAACAACAATCCTATCGTAGCTGCATGGGACTTTTAAAACTCGCAGAAAAACATTCACCTGCAAAGTTGGAAGCAGTGTGTACAAAGGCACTTTGCTATAGTTCCAAGCCAAGCTATAAAAGTATCAAAAATTTATTGGTATCCTTCAATGAAGAAGAATTAGAAAGCAAGCAGGATAACAGTTCTCTCGAAAACAAACCACGCGGCATCACAAGAGGTGCACGCTATTATGGAGGTAAAAATACATGATCAATCAAAGTACTATTGATAAACTCATTGAAATGCGCCTTACTGCGATGGCAGATGCATTTCGTATTCAGATGAACGATTCTTCCATGTCAGAAGTCTCGTTTGAAGACCGTTTCGGTATGCTGGTCGATGTGGAATACACAAACCGCAAAAACAATCGCCTGAAAAGACTGATTAAAAATGCCGAATTAGAACAACCGGATGCAAGTATTGCCGCAATTGATTACACTTCCGGCCGCAAGCTAAATAAAGCACTTATAACCAGACTTGCAACCTGTGAGTACATCGTAGATTACAGAAATATATTTATAACAGGTGCTACCGGAAGCGGTAAAACCTATATGGCATGTGCATTTGGAATGGAGGCATGCAAGCAGTATTACACTGTTAAGTATGTGCGCCTTCCGGATTTGCTTCTTGACTTACAGGCAGCTCGTGCGGATGGTAATTTCAAGACGGTTTTGAAAAAATACACAAATCCGTTATTGCTGATTATCGATGAATGGCTGCTTCTTAAGCTTACAGAATCTGAAGCCAGAGATGTTTTTGAATTGATTCATAAACGCCGTAAACGTTCATCTACGATTTTCTGTTCTCAGTATCGAGAATCAGAATGGTATCAACAAATATGTGATGGTGAAAATACCCTTGCAGATGCCATCATGGATCGTATATCTTACGATTCCTATAAGATTGAAATCGAAAGTATTGATCCAGGCAAGGATCTTTCCATGCGAGAGGTATACGGATTAGATCCGATGCAATCAAAGTAGCTTATAATAATCTGGTGGCTCCGTTGGTCCGGACAAGTGGCTCACGCCACACCGGACTGGCGGCTCTGCCGCACCGTAATAATCACTTACTTTCCAGATGAATTCTTAACTTTTCGGCATATTGAACCTGTAAAAACTCCATTGGAAGAACAAAAAATATTGTCCCCTCTTCCAACAACAATCTACTTGCACCAACCACAAAAGCAAGCCACATGTTTTGCATTGCTGATACTTCCAGTTTTTCCGTTTTGCACAATGCTTTTGCCTTATCTATATCTTCTTTTGCCATGTTTTTCTTATTAATATAAGGTGGATTCCCAATAATCAACGAATATTTTCCTTTAGATTCATCTGCAA
>JAFOYH010000015.1 GCA_017391465.1 Lachnospiraceae bacterium
AGACATGGTAACTAAAAAAGGTCTCGCCGACCATTTCGAAATTGCATCCGCGGCCACCAGCCGCGAAGAAATCGGCAATCCGGTCCATCCGGGTACAAAGCGCATCTTAGACGGTCTTGGCATCAGCTGCAAAGGCAAGCGTGCGGTGCAGACAACCCGTCAGGATTACAATCATTACGATTACATCATCGGCATGGACAGCTGGAATATGCGCAATATGTCCAAAATCTACGGTGGTGATCCGGACAATAAGCTGTACAAGCTTTTACAGTTTGCGGGCAAGAGTGATGATGTGGCGGATCCATGGTACACAGGCAACTTTGATGTGACCTACCGGGATGTGAAAGCCGGATGTGAAGGTTTGTTCGAACATATTATGAATAAAAAATAAACGTTTCAAATTTGAAAACACTTTGAATCCCCAATTTTATCGTAGATGAATGATGAAATTTGGAAACGATACAAAGTGTTTTTGCTGTTTTTATGTGCATATTTTCCTTGTCATATATTGGCATTTGTTGTATTATCAAAATTGAGGTTATGTAAAATTTAAGCAAAATCTTAGTAAAAATTATGTAAAATTGTTTAGAGTTTAGGGGAGAAAAAACAATGGAAACGATTTTAACAGCGATTAAGCTGCTCGGTGGTCTTGCCATGTTCCTTTATGGTATGGAGATCATGGGCGATGGCTTAAAACAGGGATCTGGTACAGCTTTGAAAAATGTGCTTGGAAAGTTGACACATAATGCACTTTTAGGTGTGATCACAGGTGCTTTGGTTACAGCAGTTATCCAGAGTTCTACAGCAACGATCGTATTAACAGTAGGTTTGATCGGTGCAGGTATTTTGAACTTACGTCAGGCAGTAAGCATTGTACTTGGTGCAAACATTGGTACAACGGTAACCGCTCAGATTATCCGTTTGATGGATATTGAATCTTCGGGTCCATCACTTTTAACATTTTTTAAACCGGATACATTGGCACCGATTGCATTGATTATCGGTATTATTCTGGTAATGTTCATTAAAAAAGAATCTGTACAGCCTGCAGGAATTATTGCCATGGGCTTCGGTATTCTTTTTACTGGTCTTATGTGTATGACGGATGCGGTTGAGCCATTGGCTGAATCTCCGGCATTTGTTGAAGCATTGGGCTTCTTTAGTGGTATGCCGATTCTGGGTATTTTAACGGGTCTTGTTCTTACCGTTATCATTCAGAGTTCTTCGGCGATGGTCGGTATTTTACAGGCCTTATCCGTAACCGGGGTTATGACATTTGAAATTGTTTACCCAATCATCATGGGTATTAACCTTGGTACATGTATTACAACAGCGATGGTATGTTCCATCGGATCTTCCAAAGATGCAAAACGTACAGGTGTTGTACATATCGTATTTAATACCATCGGTACCATTCTCTTTATGATTGCCATGACAATCTTTAGAAATATGGGTATGTGGTCAGGTCTTTGGGAAAATGTTGTCGACAGTGGTGTGATCGCCAATTTCCAGACAATCTTTAACTTGATCACAGCTGTTGTCTTATTACCATTTACAGGTATTCTTGTAAATATTGCATGCGCAATCGTTAAAGATGATGTTGTTGAAGAAAAAGTTTATCCGGAAATGTTACTTCTCGACAGCAAGTTAATGACTGTACCACGTGTGGCGCTTGGCGAAGTACATCAGGCCATTGTCATGGTATCTAAAGTTGCAAAAGAAAATCTTGCACTCAGTCTCGAACAGCTTTTTACTTACGATGATGATAAAAAAGTGCAGATTCTTGAAACAGAAGATCGTTTGGATCAGTTTACAGACAGTGTGGATAACTATTTGATTGACCTTTCCAAAACGATTGATAATGAGACAGACAACCGTCATAGAAATATGTTAATGCAGTGTGCGCGAGACGTTGAACGTGTGGGCGATTACGCAACAAACATCGAAGAGATGGCAGAAAAGATGCATCGTGCAGAATTTGAATTCTCTGTAAGTGCAAAGAAAGAATTAGCAATTCTCGAAGACGCTGTTTTGGAAATCCTTCGTTTGACGGTAGATGCTCTTCAGAATGAAAGTGAGTCTACAGCGCGTCGTATTGAACCATTAGAAGAAGTTATTGATGACATGGTTCTCTTGCTTAAAGACCGTCATACAGAACGTCTTTGCAAGGGCTTCTGTTCCATCGATTCCGGCCTTGTGTTCTTAGATGTACTTACATATCTTGAACGTACAGCCGATCAGTGTTCCAGCATTGCCATGTTAATGCTTGGTCAGCGAAATGTGGAGATTATGAAAAATCATCATTTATATCTTGAAGAACTCCATGCTTCTTCCGATCAGTCTTATGTAGCTGAACATTCGAACCGTAAAGCACAGTATCTTGTGCCGTTACAGAATATTGAATTTGAATAAGATGTTTGAAAACTTCAGTCAGAAATGGCTGGAGTTTTTTATTTTACAGAAAATACCTGTAAAATAAAAAAGATACTTTGAACTTCAAAATTTCTTCTTGACAAATAATTGAAACAATCATATACTTTGAATATCAAAATATTATAATTTCAAAATAAAAAGGAGAACATCATTATGTTAGAGAAACTTACAGCTATTATTGCAGACACATTATCTGTTGAGGAAGATATTATTAAAGAAGAGACTTCCTTAAAGGAGGACCTTGACGCGGATTCTTTAGATTTTGTAGAATTGGTTATGAACATTGAGGAAAATTTCGGTGTCAGTATTGATGAAGAGGATACAGCGAAGATTAAAACCGTTCAGGATATTTTAGATTATTTAAAAGCACAGGGTGTTGAGGAGTAATGAAAACAAGAATTACAGAACTTTTAAATATTGAATACCCTATTTTTCAGGGGGGCATGGCATGGGTAGCTGAACATACATTAGCGGCAGCCGTCTCCAATGCCGGCGGGCTTGGTATTTTAGCGTCTGGAGGTGCACCATGTGAGTGGATCCGTGAGGAGATTCGAAAGACGAAGACATTGACAGATAAACCTTTTGGGGTGAATCTTATGTTGATGAATCCGGAAGCAGAAGCCATTGCCCGGATGCTTGTTGAAGAGGGGGTTCAGGTCGTAACGACAGGGGCCGGTAATCCGGAAAAGTATTTTTCCATGTGGAAGGAAGCTGGGATGATTATTATTCCGGTGGTTGCATCCGTTGCATTGGCACGTCGAATGGAAAAGTATGGTGCACATGCCATCGTTGCCGAAGGGTGTGAAGCCGGAGGGCATATTGGAGAGATGACAACCATGACACTGGTTCCTCAGATTGTTCGCGAAGTGTCCATTCCGGTCATTGCTGCAGGTGGTATTGGCGATGGACATGGTGTGGCAGCAGCATTTATGCTTGGTGCAGAAGGCGTTCAGGTTGGAACAAGATTTTTATTGGCCGATGAAACCCGGATTCATGACAATTATAAAGAAAAAGTCGTTAAGGCGAGGGATATTGACACTCAGGTGACAGGTCGTTCAACAGGACATCCGATCCGTGTGCTTCGTAATGCCATGAGCAAGAAGTATCTGAAGATGGAAGCAGAAGGTGCGGCTTTGGAAGAACTCGAAGCCATAACATTAGGTTCATTGAAACGTGCAGTGGTTGACGGTGATGTTAAAGAAGGATCCATCATGGCAGGTCAGGTTGCTGGGCTTGTACATAAACGACAGAGCTGTCAGGCGATCATTGAGGAAATGATGAGTGAAGCGAAGGATGTTATAGCGAATGCAAGCCATCAATTACTCTAAGTGTGCTTCAAAATTGGGAGCACACTTTATTCTTGGGAAAATACTTTGAAATTCAAATTAATTAATGGGAGTATATTATGAAAGCAGCATTTATTTTTCCGGGTCAGGGTGCCCAAAAATGTGGAATGGGTAAAGATTTTTACGAGACATTTGTGGAAAGCCGAAAGGTTTATGATATGTCGTCCAGAATCCTTGGCATGGATGTGTGTGCTCTATGTTTTGAGCCAAATGAACAATTAGATATTACCCGTTACACTCAGGTGGGATTGCTGACAACTGAAATTGCCATTTTAAAGGCGGTTGAAGCCAAAGGCATTGTTCCTGTGGTAACGGCTGGCTTAAGTCTTGGTGAATATGCAGCCATTGTTGCAGCAAAGAAAATGTCGGTGGAAGATGCCCTTCGAGTTATTGAACGTCGGGGACTTTATATGCAGGAAGCTGTGCCATCTGGTGGAGCCATGTCAGCCATTATAGGGTTAGATGTGGAAACTGTTCGAAAGATTTGTGAAGAAACAGCAGGCATTGTTGAAGTGGCTAATGATAATTGTCCGGGACAAGTGGTTATTTCCGGTGAAGCTGAGGCTGTAGCATGCGCAGGCCATATGCTTAAAGCAGCGGGTGCACGCATGGTCACACCGTTAAATGTGAGTGGTCCATTTCATTCATCCATGTTAGCGGATGCTGGAAAACGGCTGAGAAAAGAACTGGATCAGGTGCAGTGGATGGAATCGGACATTCCATATATGTCCAACACCGTTGCTGAAGACATTAGAAAAACAGAAGATATTGCACCGTTACTCGAACGACAGGTATCGGAAGGTGTGTATTGGCAGGAGGATATTCGAAAAATGCTGGACATGGGTGTGGATACCTTTATTGAAATGGGACCGGGAAAGACCCTTGCAGGATTTTTAAAACGAATTGACCGAAAAGCGAAATGCCTATCCATTGAAACGGTGGATGATTTGAACAAGCTGGATTTGTGTAAATGAGGAATTTAGATATGTTAAAAGGAAAAGTGGCTCTGATCACAGGAGCCGGTAAAGGGATTGGTGCAGCCATCGCAAAGGAAATGGCGGCTCAGGGGGCATTTGTGATTATCAATTACAGTCGTTCCAAAGAGCAGGCCATGCAGGTGAAAGCATCCATTGAAGCTGCAGGTGGACAGGCAGCCATTTATGGCTGTGACGTGTCGGATAGTGAAAGTGTAAAAAATATGATTGCTGATGTGATCAAAGAACATAAATGTCTGGACATTCTTGTTAACAATGCGGGGATGACAAAAGATGGTTTGTTAATGCGCATGAAAGAAGAAGATTTCGACCAGGTCTTGGATGTGAATTTAAAAGGGACATTTAACTGTATTCAAAATGCATCGAGATATATGATGAAACAAAAGAACGGACGTATTTTGAATATTTCATCGGTAGTTGGTCTGTATGGCAATGCAGGTCAGGTGAATTATTCGGCATCCAAAGCAGGGATTATCGGTCTGACAAAATCTGTTGCCAAAGAACTTGGAAGTCGTGGTATTACAGCAAATGCCATTGCACCGGGATTTATTCAGACAGAGATGACCGATGTATTAAGTGAAGACGTGAAGGCGCATATGCGAGATGCCATTAGCCTGGGATGTTTTGGAACGGTGGAAGATATCGCCCATGCCGCAGTCTTCTTGACATCCGATCAGGCCAGATACATTACCGGCCAGGTGCTGTGTGTGGATGGCGGGATCCAAATGTAATAAAACGAAAATATTTGAAGCGATGAGGAGATAGAGGATGAGAGAAAGAGTTGTTGTAACAGGTTTGGGTGTAATCTCACCTATTGGGAATAACGTCAATGATTTTTGGACAAGTGTTAAAGAAGGAAAAACAGGCATTGGTCCATTGACATATTTTGACACAGATGGTTACCGTGTGAGTCTTGCCGCTCAGGTGAAAGATTTTAATGCGACTGATTATATGAATCGAAAAGACGCAAAACGTATGGAACTTTTTTGCCAGTATGCAGTGGCAGCGGCGAAACAGGCATTGGAGCACTCAGGCATTAACATGGAAAATGAAGATCCATTCCGTGTGGGTGTCAGTGTGGGTTCGGGTATTGGAAGCCTTCAGATGATTGAAAAAGAAGAAAAACGTCTCATGGAGAAAGGGATGAGCAAAGTATCCCCATTGTTTGTGCCGATGATGATTTCCAATATGGCAGCCGGAAATGTTTCTATTCAGTTTGGTTGTCGTGGAAAATCCACAAATGTGGTGACAGCCTGTGCGACAGGAACTCATGCCATCGGTGAAGCCTATCGCAGTATTCAGATGGGTGAAGCCGATGTTATGTTGGCAGGCGGTACAGAAGCAGCCATTTGTCCATTGGGCATTGCAGGATTTGGTGCGTTAACAGCACTCACATCCGCCAGTGACCCGGCGCGTGCATCTATTCCATTTGACAAAGAACGCAGTGGCTTTGTTATGGGTGAGGGTGCCGGTGTGGTTATTCTCGAAAGTCTCAGTCATGCGAAAGCCCGAGGCGCAAAGATTATTGCAGAGGTCTGCGGTTATGGTGCAACATCCGATGCGTTCCATATCACATCTCCTGCAGAAGACGGAAGCGGTGCAGCCAAATCCATGGAACTTGCCATGAAAGAGGCAGGGGTGACACCGGAAGAGGTTAGCTATATCAATGCGCACGGAACAAGCACTCATCACAATGATCTTTTCGAAACAAGAGCCATTAAACGTGCCTTTGGTGAAGCAGCCTATCGCGTTCCGATCAGCTCAACAAAATCCATGACCGGGCATATGCTTGGTGCAGCAGGTGCGGTTGAATTTATCACATGTGTTAAATCCATCGAAGATGGCTACATTCATCCAACGGTCGGTTATCAGGTGCCGGATGAAGAATTGGATTTGAATTATGTTCCGGGACAGGGAATTCGTGGTGAAGTAAAGGTTTGCTTATCCAATTCTCTTGGTTTTGGCGGTCACAATGCGACGGTGGCAGTAAAACAGTTTATCGAATAACACATAAAGGCAGGGTTCAACCATGGAATTTGAACAGATTATAAAATTAATAGAAACCGTTTCGTCTTCCGGGCTGACACGGTTTGATTATGAAACCGATGGCGTAAAACTTCACATGGGTCAGAAAAAGGTACAGACGATATATGAAAATCTAACGGTGTCTGGAACCAGAGCGTCTGAATCCATAGAAAGTACCATTAAAGAGACGGTGGCATCGGATGCAGTACCGGTGAAAAACGGTACGGATGTCGTATCGCCAATTGTTGGGGTATTTTATGCGGCCTCCAGTCCGGATGCAGCCCCATTTGTGAAGGTGGGAGACCACGTGCAAAAAGGTCAGGTCATAGGTATTGTTGAGGCAATGAAATTGATGAATGAGATTCCAAGTGATGTGACAGGAATTATCACAGAAATTTACGTACAGAATGGAGATGGCGTGGAATATGGCCAGCCGATTATCTGTGTGAAGGAATCCGAATAGAAACTGAGGAAAAGATATGACATTAAATATCAAAGATATTATGGAGATTATTCCCCACAGACAGCCCATGTTATTAGTGGACCGTGTGGAAATCATCGAAGAGGATAAAAAGGCGACAGGCTATAAAGGTGTTACATATAATGAACCTTATTTTGCCGGACATTTTCCGACAGAGCCCGTCATGCCGGGAGTTTTGATCATGGAAGCTCTGGCACAGACAGTGGCGGTCCTTTTGTTGAATAAACCGGAAATGCGCGGCAAGATTGGGTATTACGGTGCTATGAACAAGGTCCGTTTTCGTAAAAAAGTTGTACCGGGAATGATCCTTCGTATGGAAGTAGAAATTTTAAAGTACAGAGGACCGGTGGCGGTTGCCTGTGGAAAGGCATATACAGAGGAAGGTTTGGCTGCCGAGGGTGAAATGACATTTATGATCGGATAACGAGGTGAGACATTTGATAAATAAAGTATTGATTGCGAACCGTGGAGAGATTGCCGTGCGTATAATAAGAGCCTGCAGGGAGATGGGCATTGAAACGGTGGCTGTTTATTCAGAAGCAGATGCGTCGTCTCTTCATGTTCAGTTGGCAGACGAGGCAGTGTGCATCGGTCCTGCCCCATCCAAAGACAGTTATTTAAATATGGAAAATATTCTTTCTGCAACACTGATCAGCGGTGCGGATGCCATTCATCCGGGTTTTGGATTCTTATCTGAAAATGCCAAATTTGCCGAGATGTGCCGACAGTGCAATATGACCTTTATTGGTCCGTCACCGGAACTCATTCATCGGATGGGTAATAAATCTGAAGCAAGAAAGACTATGATCAAGGCAAAGGTTCCAGTCATTCCGGGAACGAAAGAACCGGTTTATGATGTTCGTACCGGGCGGAAAATGGCAGATGAAATTGGTTATCCGGTAATGATTAAGGCATCTTCCGGGGGTGGCGGCAAAGGCATGCGCATTGCGCATAATGCCATTGAATTTGATGAAAGCTTCCGTGTTGCCCAGATGGAATCTATCAATAGCTTTAAAGACAATACCATGTATATTGAAAAATATATCGAAGCACCCCGTCATATCGAATTTCAGATTTTAGGGGATCGTTATGGCAATGTGGTCCATTTGGGCGAGCGTGATTGTTCTATTCAGAGACGTCACCAAAAAGTTTTGGAGGAATCACCTTCACCAGCTATGTCGGGAGAATTGCGCATGAAAATGGGGAAAATGGCGATTCGTGCGGCGAAGGCTGTTGGGTATGAAAGTGCCGGAACCATCGAGTTCTTGCTGGATAAATCGGGACAGTTTTATTTTATGGAAATGAATACACGAATTCAGGTAGAACATCCGGTAACAGAGACAGTGACTGGTATTGACTTAATTAAGAGTCAGATTCGCATTGCAGCAGGCGAGCCATTGGAGATTAAGCAGAAAGATATTCTACTCAAAGGTCATTCCATCGAATGTCGAATCAATGCGGAAAATCCCGAATTGAATTTTAGACCATCACCGGGAACCATTGAACATTTGCATGTGCCGGGAGGCAAGGGAGTTCGTGTGGATACGGCGATCTATGCGGGCTGCACTATTCCGCCTCATTATGATCCCATGATCGCAAAGATCATTGTCCACGCAGCATCGCGTGGGGAAGCCATTAAGAAAATGAAGAGTGCTTTGAGTGAATTTATCGTGACGGGCATTGATACCAACGTGGATTATCAGATGGAGCTTATGAACGATCCTGTGTTTCAGAGTGGACAGTTTAGTACAGATTTTATTGAACAGAGAGAACAGAAGCAATCTTTGAAAAAGGAACGATAAATCAAAGGGAGGATGAAGAATGGCAAAATTAAACAGCATATTTAAAAAGAAAACCATGATCACTTTATCCAACCGTACTCAAAGCGGTTCTCAGGATGCCTGTGTCACAGATAAGGAATTGATTCAGCCGGTCATTCCTGATGGTTTATGGAAAAAATGTAAGCACTGTGGAGAGCTTTTATATAAAACAGATTTAGAAAAGAACCTGTATGTTTGTCCGTTTTGTGGGAAGCATTTGAGGATTTCTGCGAAGAAGCGTATCCGTATGTTGGCGGATGACGGATCATTTAAAGAGATGGATAAACAGATGCCGGATAAAAATCCTCTGAGTTTTCCCTTTTATGAAGAAAAACTCGATCAGATGCGCGAGCTGACAGGTAATAACGAGGCTGTCATTTATGGAATATGTACGATTCATGGAGAGAAAGCTATTTTAGCAGTTATGGATTCAAGATTTATGATGGGGAGTATGGGGACAACGGTTGGTGAAAAGATTACAAGAGCCATTGAAGTGGCAACTCGAAAGCAGTTGCCGGTTATAGTTGTAACCTGTTCCGGAGGCGCACGTATGCAGGAGGGAATTCTCTCTCTGATGCAGATGGCAAAAACTTCGGCAGCCGTAGAAGCTCATGGACGAGCCGGATTACCTTATTTTACTGTGATCACCGATCCAACCACAGGCGGCGTGACAGCCAGCTTTGCCATGCTTGGAGATGTTATTCTTTCAGAACCGGGCACATTGATCGGATTTGCAGGTCAGCGTGTGATTGAACAGACCATTGGGCAGAAACTGCCGGAAGGATTTCAGAGTGCAGAATTTATGTTAGAGCATGGATTTGTGGATCAGATCGTTGAAAGAAAAGACCTGAAAGAACGACTGTCCTGGCTCATTCGAACCCACAAAAGGTATCATGAGGAGGAAATATAAATGAAGCGAACAGCATGGGAAAAAGTCCGGATTGCCAGAGAAATGGAACGTCCGACCAGTCTTTATTATATTGAAAATATATTTGATGAGTTTATTGAAATACACGGAGACCGCGGTGTTAAAGATGATCCGGCCATTGTAGGCGGTATCGGATTTCTTGATGGGAAGCCTGTGACTGTTATTGGTCAGCAAAAGGGACGTGACTTAAAAGAACAGATAGCAAGAAACTTTGGAATGCCTAATCCGGAAGGTTATCGAAAGGCTCTGCGCCTGATGAAGCAGGCTGAAAAGTTTGGTCGTGCCGTCGTGTGTTTTGTGGATACATCCGGAGCATTTTGCGGTATCGAAGCAGAAGAACGCGGACAGGGCGAAGCCATTGCTCGAAGTCTGATGGAAATGGCAGGCTTAACTGTACCTGTCGTGTCTATTATCATTGGTGAAGGCGGCAGTGGCGGCGCCCTGGCCATGGCGGTGGGCAACGAAGTCTGGTGTCTGGAAAACTCAGTATATTCCGTACTGTCACCGGAAGGATTTGCGGCCATTTTGTGGAAAGACGGCAAACGTGCCGGTGAAGCGGCAGAAGTTATGAAGATGACATCAGAACACTTGCTGGATTTAAAAATCGTGGACCGTGTTTTTGAAGAACAGGAACCGGTTCATGAAGATGGTGGTGAAGCCTTGACTTTAGAGATGAAACAGGCCATGATCGAATTATTTAAACGCTATGAGGGAATGTCTGGTGAACAGATTCGAGCAGAACGTTATAAGCGGTTTCGGAAGTTTTAAAGAGAAATAGCGATAAAAAAACAAATTCGAAAATCAAACGTATGAATCTCTTCTATTTGATTATCCTATATTAAAGGGAATATAAAGGAGGATAAGTGAATGGAACAGAATTGCAAAGACGTAGATCTTCGAAAAGTAGCCATCATCGGATGTGGTTTCGTAGGTTCTGCATCGGCCTTTGCTTTGATGCAGAGTGGATTGTTTTCAGAAATGGTACTTATTGATGCGGATAAAGAACGTGCTGAAGGCGAAGCGTTAGATATCAGTCATGGACTTCCGTTGGGAAGACCTATGCGAATCTATGCGGGAGATTATGATGATATTACGGATGCAGCGATTATCATTATCACAGCCGGTGCCAACCAGAAACCGGATGAAACAAGGCTGGATCTGGTTCACAAAAATGTAGCCATTTTTAAAATGATTATTCCACAGATTAAGTCCAGAGGATACAAAGGGATTCTTCTAATTGTATCCAATCCGGTAGATATTTTAACTTATGTGGCGTTAAAACTCAGTGGATTTGCTGAAAGTCGTGTCATAGGTTCGGGGACAGTGTTGGATACATCCCGACTGAAATTTGAAATTGGTGAATATCTTGGCGTAGATAGTCGAAGTGTGCATGCTTTTATTATCGGCGAGCATGGGGACAGTGAGATTGCAGCCTGGAGCAGTGCCAATATATCTGGGGTTCCGATGCGCAATTTCTATGAATTCAAAGGAAAGCACAAGTATGAAAAAGCAGCAGCAAATATTGCGGATTCTGTACGCAACAGTGCCTATGAGATTATTGAAAAGAAAAAAGCCACGTATTATGGCATTGCCATGTCAGTACGAAGAATCTGTGAAGCCATTGTACGTGACGAGAAATCCATCATGCCTGTTTCTGCACCTATGCATGGGGAATATGGAATCAACGATGTCGTATTAAGTATGCCGGCGATTATTGGAAAAAAAGGTCTGGAGGGCCATATGCCTATTGAATTGAATGGTGATGAAATTAAAGCACTTCGGGAATCGGCAGATACCTTGAGAGAAGTATTAATGGGAATCGAATTATAAAAAATGCCAGTGACTGCAAAGATGTAATGCAATCACTGGCATTTTCAATGTTATTTATGTTTTTTTCGCTCCGGCAACTGTACCAGAATAATGGCCCCAAACATAAGTACACAGCCAAAAAGTTCTCTTGCAGAAAGTGCCTGTTTTAAGATGACCCAACCGGCAAGAACACTAAATACGGATTCAAGACTCATGATGAGTGATGCAATGGTCGGATCATAGTTTTTCTGTGCTACAATCTGCAAAGTATATCCCACACCGCTGGAGAGCATACCTGCATAGAGAATAGGTGCCCACGCTGAAAGAAGGGCGGACATAGTTGGGCGCTCTAAGATTAAGGCAGGAATGCCGCAAAGTACGGCTACAACAGCAAATTGGATGCAGGCCATACGGACCCCATCCACCATCGGTGAAAAATGATCAATAATTAATATGTGAAAGGAAAAGGCAAGGGCGCAAAGCATAACGAGAAGATCCCCTTTGCCAAGATATAAACGGTCTGTCATACATAAAAAGTAAAGTCCAATAACGGAGAGAAGGACACTGATCCAAACACGAAGGCCCGGTTTGCGTTTTAAAAAGATTCCAAGGATGGGAACCAGGATTATGTACAGAGCTGTGATAAAACCGGCTTTACCAACGGTTGTGTAGCCGATACCGTATTGCTGCAGCATACTGGCAATGGCAAGGGCGGTTCCGCAGCAGATACCTCCAAGGAGGAGTGTTTTTGGATGGCCATTCTCTACAACTTCATGATTCTTTTCTTTGAACTTATCTAAAAATGCAATACACGGAATGAGAAAGAGGGCACCGATGACGGAACGGGATGCGGTAAATGTCCATGGACCAACATAGGTATTGCCCACACTCTGGGCAACAAAAGCCACACCCCAGATAAAGGCCGTTAAGATTAATAAAAAGGTATTTCGAGTCTTATTCATGATGTAAAAATCCTTTCGTTTGCATTATTTTTTCTTAAAATATCCCATATTGTAAATATACATGAGAATCGAAACACCACAGATGATGGTGTATCCGATCAAGCTAAAGGCATCCGGTAACTGGCCGAAAACAATGAAACCAAGGACGGCAGCGAAGATAACCTGAGTATAGTCATAAATAGAAATTTCGCGGGCAGGTGCATATTTGTAAGCGTAAGTGACGCCAAACTGTCCGCCGGAAGCGGCAAGACCAGCAAGGAGCAGCATACATAATTGTTTAAATGTCATTGGTTCATAATTTAATAAAATATAAGGCAGTACGGCCAGACAGGAAAATGCGGAGAAAAAGAAGACAATAAATGGTCCACGTTCGCCCCGCAGTCCAAGATAACGGACTGTTGTGTAAGCACCGCCGGCGGCAATGGCGCCAAGAAGACCCACAAGCGCCGGAATCATGGAGTTCAGAGAAAATCCCGGACGGATGATAAAAAGGCTTCCGATAAAGGCTATAATAATACTTGCAATCTGAACACCATTGATCTTTTCTTTTAAGAAGATATAGGAACAGATTAAAACCACGAAGGGTGATAACTTGTTCAACATGGATGCATCGGACAAAAGAAGATGTCCAAGGGCATAGTAGTTACATAAAATACCTGCAGTTCCAAGGGTGGATCGTAAAATCAGATATCTAAGGTTTTCTTTTTTATAAGAAAAGTCTCCGCTTTTCATTAAAATAGAAGCGGCAAATAAAAAGGAAATCAGATTTCGGAAGAAACTCTTCTGAATGGGATTAATATCTCCTGCAAGTTGAACGAACAGGTTCATGAGAGCAAAGGAAGAAGCGGAAATTAAAATAAAAAGAATCCCCTTTTGTTTATTAGTCACGGATGATCACCTCATAGTAAAAATTTAAAGAATAAAAATATAGTTAATATAGAATTATAAGTCACAAAAGGGTAAAAGTAAATCCGGGAAAAATCATTTTTCTCCCGGTATGACAGTAAGCATTCGTTCAAAAAAGAGACCGGCTGTAAACCACAGCGGTGTATAGCATAGATTGATGAGCCCGCGGATATTTGCCGGCTGTCCGGAATAATCCCAGGGACAGCGATGAAATTTTTTCAGAATGGCACCGGTAGTGTATTCTGTGACAAAAATCAATAGTGTATACAAACCTCCTCGAATGACCATACTTTTGTCTTTCAATCGCTGGCTGATGGGTCCAAGAAATGCGGCAAGTCCATAAATCGGAAACATCCACACAGAGGTCTGGCAGGTCAGCTTGGGGTCACGTGACACCATGGATCCCAGTCCGGTCCATAGTACTTCCATACACCAACCCGCCAGTCCACAAAGAATGAAATTTTTCTTCATGGATATATTATGACGCCAGTGACACAAAATATGCGTCAAATGAAAAATATCTTGATTGAATTACGTTACAATGGTAAAGTTATTATGAGTAAGTATAAGAAAATGAGGGAAAGCTATGGGAATGCCGATTGTAACATTAAAAAAAGGTGAAGGCCGTACGATTAAAGCCGGCGGAGCATGGATTTTTGATAATGAGATTGATACGATTTTAGGAACTTATGAGAATGGCAATGATGTGATCGTTCGTGATTTTGACGGTTATCCGATGGGACGCGGATTTATTAACACTGCGTCAAAGATTCGTATCCGTATGATGACACGCAATGTGGACCAGGAGATTGACGAGGCATTTATTCGCATGCGTGTAAAAAATGCCTGGGAATACCGTAAGAAAGTGATTGACACAAACTGCTGTCGTGTGATTTTTGGAGAAGCGGATTTTCTTCCGGGCATTGTCGTGGATAAGTTTTCTGATGTGCTGGTTGTTCAGTCGCTGGCTCTTGGAATTGATAAATATAAAATGATAATCATCGAAGCTTTAAAAGATTTTATGGCAGAAGATGGCATGCCAATCCGTGGTGTCTATGAGCGAAGCGATGCCAAAGTTCGTAAACAGGAAGGCATGGAACTTTACAAAGGCTTTATTGGCGAACCATTTGATACGAAAGTTCCGATTGTGGAGAATGGCGTGAAGTATCTGGTCGATGTAAAAGATGGTCAAAAGACCGGATTTTTCCTGGATCAGAAAGAAAACCGCAAAGCGATAGCTAATTTGAGTAAAGGTTATGAAGTTTTGGATTGCTTTACACATACGGGATCCTTTGCACTCAATGCAGCTTATGGCGGCGCATGTCGTGTAACAGGTGTGGATGCTTCTGAACTTGCAGTCAATCAGGCAAGGGAGAATGCCCGTTTAAATGGTGTTGATGATTTTGTGGATTTTGTCTGTGCCGATGTGTTTGAATATTTGCCTGCTCTTGAAAAAGAAGGTAAGAAATTTGATCTGGTTGTTTTGGATCCTCCGGCATTTACCAAATCAAGAAACTCGATTAAAAATGCAGTGAAGGGCTATCGTGAGATTAACATCCGTGGTCTTAAGCTGGTCAAAGATGGCGGTTATCTGGCAACCTGTTCCTGTTCCCATTTTATGGATTTTGAACGATTTACAGAAACCATCAAACAGGCGGCACGCAGTGCCCACAAACGTCTGCGTCAGGTAGAATTCAAGACACAGGCACCGGATCATCCAATTCTCTGGGCAGCGGATGAATCTTATTATCTGAAATTTTACATTTTCCAGGTGTGTGACGAAAAGTAGGTGGCAGCAGTGAAGATGATGACATATGATGAAACGTTTGCGTGGATTCATCAAATGGAACAATTTGGAATCCATTTAGGATTAACCCGAATGGAAGAACTTTTAAAACGTATGGGACGGCCGGACAGGTGTTTGAAGATTATTCATGTGGCCGGAACCAATGGTAAAGGCTCTGTATGTACATTTATTGCCTCGATTCTCGGTGCAGCCGGTTATTCAGTGGGACGTTACATTTCGCCCACACTGGTGGAATATCGGGAACGTATTCAGATGGATGGACAGATGATTGAGGAGGAAGATCTTTCTGAAGGCATGAGTCTAGTGCGGGAGATCTGCGAAGGCATGGCGATAGATGGTCTGGAAGTTCCGACCATCTTTGAAATCGAAACCGCTGTTGCTTTCTGGTATTTTAAAAAGCAATCCTGTGATTATGTTGTGCTGGAAGTTGGCATGGGTGGACGACTGGACTCGACGAATGTCATTGAGCATCCTGTGTTAAATGTCATTGCGTCCATTTCTATGGACCATATGGTCCAGCTTGGTGATACATTATGCGCTATTGCCACTGAAAAAGCAGGAATCATTAAAGAAGGCACACCGGTCGTTGTGTATCCTCAGGCAGAGGAAGCACTTGAGGTGATCCGTCAGGTATGTGAAGAGAAACATACCCATCCGGTGATTGCAGACTGGAGTCGGCTGGTTCTTAAAGAACGCAGATTGTTTGAAGAGTCAATGATTTTAAAAGCCTGTCAGACATTTGATTATAAAGATTATAAAGACTGTCAGATTCATCTGGCAGGAACGTACCAGATTCAGAATGCGTGTCTGGCTATAGAAGCCATAGAAGCCCTGAAACCTGAAAAGATGGAAAGAGCTTATATCTATAAAGGTCTTTTCGAGGCACAGTGGCCGGGAAGATTTGAATGTCTTTCCAGAGAACCCATCGTATTTATTGACGGTGCACACAATCCGGAAGGTGCAGAAAGTCTTCGGGAGAGTGTGGAAGCATATTTTCCGGATACAAAACGGACACTGGTGATGGGGGTATTTAAAGATAAAGATTATGATCAGATTTTAAGGATCATGTCCGAGGTTTCAGATACACTGATCACATTTACACCGAAACATCCGAGAGGTCTTGAAAGCAGTGCTTTGGCTTCTCAGGCGACCCATTATTTTGATGATGTGGAGGATGGTCAGACAGCCCGGAAGGCATTGGAAAGGGCAAAAATAAAAACAGATCCTGGCGGTTTGATTCTGATTTTTGGTTCATTATCAACGATTTCAACATTTTACGAGATATTTAGTTAGATAGAAGGAGCGGACAGATATGATCGATGAGAAAAAAGTACAAGAAGGTATACGGCTGATTCTTGAAGGAATCGGGGAAGACGTGAACCGTCCGGGCCTTATTGAGACACCTTTGCGTATTGCGAATATGTATAAAGAGATTTACGGCGGCATGGATGAAGATGTGTCTGTTCATTTGCACAAAACATTTCCTGCAATCAATAATGAGATCGTATTAGAAAAAGACATTACATTTTATTCTACATGTGAACATCATTTGCTTCCGTTTTATGGAAAAGCACATATTGCCTACATACCGGATAATCAGGTGGTTGGATTAAGCAAACTGGCACGTACAGTGGATGTGTATGCAAGACGTCCTCAGATTCAGGAACAGATGACGGCCCAGATTGGAGATGCCATTATGGAACATTTGAAACCAAAGGGCGTTATGGTCATTGTTCAGGCGGAGCATATGTGTATGACAATGCGTGGTATTAAAAAACCGGGAAGTCAGACATTAACCTATGTTTGCAGAGGTGCTTTTGAGGATAATCCTGCATTGCAGCAGATGGTTTTCAATATGGTGAAATAATGAAGAAAGATTTAAGTTATAACCAGATTCCGGAGAACATGGAACGGGTACAGCGTATTCTTAAACATCCGGAATTTGAAACATCTATGAGTGCCATTCGTGCACTTGAAAAAGAAAGAATTTTCTGTTGTCACGGTATAGCGCATTTGCTGGACGTGGCACGGATTGCTTATATAATGAGTTTGGAAGAAGAGGCAGGATTAAAAAAAGACATGATCTATGCGGCCGGTTTACTGCATGATGTGGGAAAATATCTTCAGTACATGAATGGGACGCCACATCATATCAGCAGCGCAGAGATGGGTGAGCGTATTTTGGCAGATGCAGGGTATGACGCAGATGAAATTACTGTTATCAGCTATGCCATAAGAAGTCACAGAGACCAAAAAGCGGCCGGAGAAGAGCGTTTAAGCTGGATTCTTTATCGTGCAGATAAGTTGTCCAGAGCCTGTTATGCCTGCCCGGCTTCTTCAGAGTGCAACTGGAGTGAAGAAAAAAAGACAACGGGAGTGATTTCATGAAGCAAGAGTTGTGTATTGGTGGAGAGGTATTTGCGCGCAGTGGTCATACCTATATTATGGGGATTTTAAATGTGACACCGGATTCTTTTTCCGATGGCGGCAGATATGACTCTATAGATGAAGCATTTAAACATGCGCGTCAGATGGTGATGGATGGCGCGGATTTAATTGATATTGGGGGTGAATCCACACGTCCCGGACATGTGCCGGTTTCAGACGAAGAAGAAATTAAGCGCATTGTTCCTGTCATCGAGATGATCAAACGACATCTTGACGTACCGATTTCTGTGGATACTTATAAGCCGGCGGTGGCAAAAGCGGCGATCGAAGCCGGAGCAGATATGATCAATGATATCTGGGGATTGAAAAAAGATCCTGAGATGGCGAAAATCATTGCTGAAACCGGCGTAACCTGCTGCCTGATGCATAATCGTGAGGCTGCAGATTATGAAGATCTGATTCCGGACTGCATTGCGGATTTAAAAGAAACCCTTCGAATTGCGGAAGACGCAGGAATTGACAGGGACAAGATTGTATTGGATCCGGGGATTGGATTTGGAAAAACCTATGAACAAAATCTTCTGGTTTTAAAACATTTGAATGAATTTCATGCATTAGGATATCCATTACTTCTTGGGACATCCAGAAAGTCGGTAATCGGACTGACTTTGGATCTTCCGACGGATGAACGTCTGGAAGGAACGTTGGCAACAACGGTTATGGGAGTTATGGCGGGAATGAGTTTTGTCCGTGTCCATGACGTGGTGGCCAATGAGCGTGCTATTACCATGACCGAAGCCGTATTGAAGATTCAGGGGGAATAAGTTTGGGACACATAGGGATTAGAGATTTGGAAGTCTATGCCTATCATGGCGTTTATCCGGAAGAACAGACAAACGGTCAGAAGTTTTATGTTTCTGCAGATCTTTATGTTGATACATGGGAAGCAGAGCATACCGATGATCTGGAGGCCTCTGTAAATTACGGAACAGTTTGTGAACGAATCACGGCATATATGACCAATGAAAAACACATGCTTATTGAACGGGCAGCAGGAAAAATATGTGAGAATCTTTTGAGAGATTTTCCAAAGATTGAAAAAATTCGATTAAAATTATATAAACCGGAAGCACCGATTCCATTGCCATTCGGAACAGTGTTTGTGGAAGTGGAACGTTCCTGGGAGGATGTCTATATCGCTGTGGGAAGCAATATGGGTGACCGCAGAGCGTTGATTGAAAAGGCTATCGAGATGCTTTCGGAAACCGAAGGTATTGAAGTGAAGAAAGTATCTGCTCTGATCGAGACAGAACCCTATGGCTATACGGATCAGGACATTTTCTTAAATGGCTGTCTGCATATGAAAACATGGCTTCCACCGGAAGTGTTATTGAAACGTATGCAGGAGATTGAACTTCTTTTACACAGAGAACGAAAGATTCACTGGGGACCAAGAACCATTGATCTGGATATGATCTTATATGGCGATCAGGTTATTCATACAAAAGATTTAACCGTACCTCATCCGGATATGGTCAACCGACAGTTTGTCCTTGAACCGTTGGATGAGATCGGAGGTCATGTCTGGCATCCGGTAGAAAATAAAACGGTTCATCAGTTATGGGAAACATTAAAGAAAAAGGAGGCACAGGAAAATGATTGAATTGCACGTACATTTAGCAGGATCTTTAAAAGCAGCAACAATTATTGAATATGCGAAGGAGAGAAATGTACCTCTACCAACTTACAATGCCTCTGAATTGGAACATTATCTGGAAGCACCAGATCACTGTGAAGAAAAGGCGGACTTTTACGAACTTTGTGAAATGACGGACTGGGTACTTCAGGAGCGTCGTTCCATTCGTCGTGCCATGATTGAACTTGTTAAAGAACTGGATTCACAGGGCGTTATGTATGCAGAAATCCGTTTTTCTCCATCGGAATGTACACTGGGAGGACTTCGTCAGGATGATGCGGTGGCTGCGGCCATCGAAGGACTGGAACGTGGTATGCAGGAAAGCAGACAGATTAAGGCAAATCTTGTTCTTTGTATTATTGAAAAAATGAATGAACACGAAGCTTTTGAAACGGTGGTTGCCGCAAAGAAATATCTCCATCAGGGCGTTTGTGGTCTGGATCTTCTTTTGAATGAATCTCTTTACGAAACAGAAATCTTTGACTGGCTCTTTGACCTGATCAAAGAAGAACATATTCCGTTTACGGTGCACTGTGGACAGTATAATACGGACAGCATGAAAAAGGCCATTCGTTATGGAGCAGCCCGGATTAGTCAGGGGCTTCATATTCAGGATGATGAAGAATTGTTAAATGAGATTCGTGACCGACATGTTATTGTTGAATGTTGTCCGGCAAGTAATCTTAAATTGGGTTCAGTAGATGACTATCGCAGACATCCAATTCGTAAATTGTTTGATTTGGGTGTGCCGGTATGTGTATGTACCGATCGTTTAAGAGTATCCGGTATTACTTTGGAAAAAGAATATCGCAATCTTATGCGCTATCAGGATTTTACACCACATGAGATTTATCAGATGAATATCAATGCCATCCAGGGGGCATTTTTGACACAGATGGAAAAAGATAAGTTGTTATTTAAACTATACGAGGCGAATAAAAACCTTATAGACTAAACAAGGAGTAAGAACAAATGGAAGACTTGGGTAAATTACGAGATCAGATTGACAGCATTGACGACCAGATTGTCAAACTTTTTGAAGAGCGCATGAAGGTTTCTGAAGGTGTAGCTGCTTACAAACGCAGTGTGGGAAAGCCGGTTCTTGATAAAGAACGTGAAAAAAATAAAATTGAAAAAGTAACTGCAAAAACAACGAATGCATTTAACCGACAGGGTGTGGAATCTCTGTTTAACCAGATTATGGCCATCAGCCGTATGCTTCAGTACCAGAGACTTGCCAGTGAACGGACAGATCTTGAAGGCTTTTATGAAGGTGAGATGAAAGTAACATCGGAGACAAAGGTGGTTTATGCCGGTGTTCCGGGGGCATATGCGGAAAGTGCCATGTTGAACTATTTTGGTACAGAGATTGATGGTTTTAATGTGGAAACCTTTGGGGATGCCATGGAGGCTGTACATAGTGGACTTGCAGATTATGCCGTGCTTCCGATTGAAAATTCATCCACAGGCAGTGTCAATGATGTTTATGATCTTTTATCGGATTATGATAATCACATTGTGGGTGAGACCATGGTAAAAATTGAGCATGCTCTGCTTGCTCTTCCGGGAAGTTCATTGAATCAGATTCGTACGGTATATTCCCATCCGCAGGGACTGATGCAGTGCAGCCGCTTTCTGGATGAAAAGAGAGGCTGGCAGCAGGTGAGTCTTCAGAATACAGCCGCTTCGGCAAAACGTGTGGTGGATGATGGCGATCTTTCTCAGGCGGCCATTGCCAGCAAACAGGCGGCAAAAAATTATGGACTGATTGTATTAAAAGATCACTTAAATGACCTGGATAATAATTCTACACGCTTTGTAGTTATTAGTCATAAAAAAATGTTTGAAACCGATGCCAATACTATCAGCATTTGTTTTGAAACCTTGCATCAGAGCGGCAGCCTTTACAGTGTTCTCAGTCACTTTATTTTTAATGGGCTGAATATGACCCGTATTGAATCCCGTCCGATTCACGGAAAGCCATGGCAGTATCAGTTTTTCGTGGATTTTACCGGAAATCTTAAAGAACAGGCTGTAAAGAATGCCCTTCACGGTATTCAGTCTGAAACAGAAAGTTTTCGAATTCTTGGCAACTATAGAGGAGCAGAAACATTATGTTAAAAATACGTGTACATGAATTGATTTTATATCGCAATTTTGAAGAGAACATTTTTTTAGATATGGCCTATGTGGCAAATAATTATTTAAATGAAAACTGTGATAAAGAAGATTTGATCGATAAGCTTTATAAATGTATCAACGAAATCGTGACTATTGCAAGAGATCATGGATTTAATGGGAATCTCTGGCATGGTTATCTGACTTATCTTTTGACAACCAACGAGAATGCATTCAGTATGTCCTGTGAAAAGAAAGGTGCCATTGAAGGCAGTATCAACGAGCTGGCGCTTCATGATCTTCGCATTTTTAAAGAAGCGTATGATGTGGACTGGGATGATATTGAAAAAGTTCTCGGTGTCCATTTTATCCGAATGATTCGTGCTTTCCATAATCCGGACAAATTGGGTGTTATTTACAGTCAGAGTCTTCGTGAACGCATCGATGTGTTGAATGTGGAACTGGCAAATGCAGATAATATTCATGTGATGTATGATGTTCTGACAGATTTTTACAAAGATTATGGTGTTGGCAAGTTTGGGCTTCACCGTGCTTTTAAGATTGTCAGTGATGGTCAGACACCAGAGATTGCACCGATTACACGAACAGAAAAAGTTGTTCTCGATGATATTGTTGGTTATGAAATTCAGAAGAAAAAACTTCGTGATAATACAGAAGCTTTTATAAAAGGCAAAAAAGCAAATAATGCGCTGCTGTATGGTGACAGTGGAACCGGAAAGTCCACCAGTATTAAAGCAATTTTAAATGAATATTATAAAGACGGGCTTCGCATGATTGAAGTATATAAACATCAGTTTAAAGATATTTCCAATGTGATTGCTCAAATTAAAAACAGAAATTATAAATATATTCTTTATATGGACGATCTTTCTTTTGAAGAGTTTGAGATTGAATATAAATATCTCAAAGCTATCATTGAAGGCGGTCTTGAAACGAAACCGGATAATGTGGTTATCTATGCCACATCCAATCGACGTCATTTGATCCGTGAAACATGGGGAGACCGTAAACAGGCACCGGATGATGTTCACGGCAATGATTCTATGCAGGAAAAATTGTCCCTTGCGACTCGATTTGGCGAAAGTATCTATTATGGCAAGCCAAATCAGAAAGAGTATTTAAACATTGCCAGAGAACTGGCGAAACGTTACGGAATTACCATGTCGGAAGAAATGATTGAAAAAGAAGCAGTGAAGTGGGAACTTGGTCACGGCGGTCGTTCCGGACGTACAGCTCAGCAGTTTATCAATCACTTAGTCGGCATTGCAGAATAAACGAAGTCTTTGGTATTTCAGATAATAGAAAGAAGAGGTTTTTGTCCATGCAGGTGTTAGCAGCAATTGATGTGGGTTCCAGCGAAGTGGCTATGAAAATCTATCAGTTTTCAAAACGTACCGGTGTTCAGGAAGTGGAACATGTACGTTCGATTGTGGAGCTTGGAGCCGATACGTTTAAAACAGGGTTTTTAAGCTTTGAGGCCGTACAGGAATTATGTGGCGTGCTTAAAGGATTTAAAGCAAAGTTAAAAGAATACCGTATTGACACGTATGTGGCTTATGCGGGCAGTGCCTTGCGTGAAGCATCCAACAGGGATCTTGTTTTGGATCAGATTCGGATTCAGACAGACATTCAGGTACAGATTATCGGCAATGCTCAGATGCGTTTCCTTGTTTTACAGTCATTAGCAGGAACCATGCGTCCGTTTGAACGTCTGATTGAAGAGGGCGTTGCCATTGTTGATCTTTCTTCGGGGAGTCTTCAGGTTTCGGTGTATGAAGATGGCGCCCTTGTTTTATCTCAGAATCTGAAACTGGGATCCCTGCGTGTACGCGAAATTTTAGCGGATATGGAGCAGCAGACTACATCTTTTGTGAGTGTCATGGAAGATTATATTGGCAACGATCTTCGCACATTGCAGCGCCTTGTCATCAAAGATATTAAGGTGAAGCACATTATTGTTCTCGGCGAAGAAATTGCAACGGTTTTAAATGCAGTGAATGCCTCAAAAAACAGAGAAAGTTTTACGGCATCCCAATTTGAAAAGTTTTATTTTAAATTAATGAAAAGTCCGGAAGATGTGTTGACAAAGAAATACAGTATTCCTTATGAGACTGCCACAGTTTTAAAACCATCCATGATTATATTCAAAAATCTTGTGGAGATGCTCGGCGGCGAAACCGTGTGGGCGTCAAATGTGGGGTTATGTGACGGAATTCTGGCGGACTATTTAAGAAGTCATCGTCTGGCGTCGAGCCAGCATGATTTTACAGAAGATATGATTTCTATGGTATATCAGATGGCAGTTCACTATGAAAGTGATATGGAACACACCAAAAATGTGACTCAGCTTTCTTTGGCGATATTTGACGGTGTGCGTAAAATTTCTGGTTTAACGCCAAGGGATCGTCTGCTTTTACAGATGGCCGGCATTCTTCATGATTGCGGCAAATTCGTCAATATGATGTATGGCACGGACAACAGTTATTATTTGATTTTGAATACAGAAATTATTGGTATTTCGGAGGATGAAAAGCAGATTATTGCCAATACGATTCGGTTTAATTCCAGTGTGGATGTGCCGGACTATTCTATGGTGGCCAGACAGATGAGTCATGTGAATTATGTGCGTATGCTTAAAATGGCAGCTATTTTAGGTCTGGCCAATGGTATGGACCGAAGTCATCAGCAACGTATTCAGGATGTGCGTGTGACTGTTTCCGGATCCGAACTTAAGGTCATAGCCAATACCATTTATGATATTACCCTGGAACAGGGAATGATAGAAAATCGTTCCCATTTCTTTGAACAGATTTATGGATTAAAACCAGTGCTTCGGCAGAAACGGAGGGCTTAAAGATGATCGCTGTGAACAAACCAGAATATTTTACAAATCGAGAACTCAGTTGGCTGGATTTTAATTATCGTGTCCTTGCTGAAGCACGTGATAAGACGATCCCGTTATTTGAACGTATTAAGTTTTTGAGTATTACATCCTCGAATTTGGATGAGTTTTTTATGATTCGTGTAGCATCCTTAAAAGATATGGTCCATGCCAAATATCGTAAACCGGATATCGCCGGGATGACTCCACAGGAACAGTTGGATGCGATTAGTAAGAAGACCCATGCGTTTGTAAGTACCCAATATACAACTTACAATCGTTCGTTAAAACCGTTGCTTAAACAGAATCAACTGAACATCATTGATTCTTATGAAGATTTGGACAAGATTCAAAAAGAATATGTGGAACAGTATTTTATGCAGGATGTTTATCCTGTATTAACACCAATGGCGGTGGATTCATCCCGACCATTTCCGTTGATTCGCAATAAATCTCTGAATATTGGAGCATTGATTTCAAATAAAGAGGATGAGTCTGAATATGATTTTGCCACAGTTCAGGTGCCATCCATGCTTCCGCGTTTTATAGAGATTCCATCCAAAACAAAAGAAGAAAAGACATTGATTTTATTGGAACAGGTCATTGAGATGAACATTCAGAAACTGTTTCTTAATTATAAGATTATCTGTGCTTATCCGTATCGAATCATGCGTAATGCAGATTTAAGCATTGATGAAGAAGAAGCAGAAGATCTTTTAAAAGAGATCGAGAAACAGTTAAAACAAAGACAGTGGGGAGAGGCAATCCGATTGGAAGTGGAAGACGGTATGGATAAGCGTCTGCTGAAAATTCTTAAAAGAGAATTGAATGTTGGTGAAGCAGAGATGTATAAGATCAGCGGACCTTTGGATTTGACATTTCTCATGAAAGTCAATGGTCTGGATGGATATGATCATTTGAAATATCCAAAATACGAGCCGCAGCTTTCGAAAGATATACGTCCGGATGAAGATCTGTTCACCCAGATTCGCCGAAAAGATATTTTATTATTCCATCCATTTCAGAGTTTTGATACAGTGGTGGATTTTGTGCGTCAGGCAGCAAAGGACCCGGATGTCCTTGCCATTAAACAGACTCTTTATCGTGTCAGTGGTAATTCGCCGATCATTGCCTCATTGGAAGAAGCGGCAGAAAATGGCAAGCAGGTTACAGTTCTTGTTGAATTGAAAGCCCGATTTGATGAAGAAAATAACATCATCTGGGCAAAGAAACTTGAAAAAGCCGGTTGCCATGTTATCTATGGTTTGGTAGGTTTGAAAACCCACAGCAAAATTACGCTGGTTGTACGCCGCGAAGAAGATGGCATTCGTCGTTATGTTCATCTTGGCACAGGGAATTACAATGACAGTACAGCCAAGATGTATACAGATATGGGAATTTTGACCTGTTCGAAACCAATTGGTGAAGATGCAACGGCTGTATTTAATATGCTTTCCGGCTATTCGGAACCTCTGGCATGGAATAAATTATCTCTGGCACCGTTGTGGCTGCGTGATCGTTTTATTCAGTTAATCGGTCAGGAAACGCAGAATGCTAAAGAGGGACGGCCGGCCCACATCATTGCAAAGATGAACTCTCTGTGTGACAAAGATGTAATCATGGCGTTATATGAAGCGGCAGCGGCAGGTGTGAAGATTGAACTTATTATTCGCGGTATTTGCTGTTTGAAGACAGGCATTCCTGGAATCAGTGAAAATATTACGGTCAAATCCATCGTTGGAAACTTCCTTGAACATAGTCGCATTTTTTATTTTTATAATAATGGCTGGGAAAATGTATTTATGGGCAGTGCGGACTGGATGCCAAGAAATCTGGATCGTCGTGTAGAAATTCTTTTCCCGGTAGAAGATGAGGAATGTAAGAAACAGGTGATTCATATTTTGGATATTCAGCTTCAGGACAATGTGAAGGCACATTATCTGCAGCCGGATGATTCTTATCAGAAGCCGGATAAACGTGGCAAGGTTCTTGTTTCTTCTCAGGATTATTTTTGTCAGGAGGCTTTAGAAGCTGTCAACGAAGATAAGAAAAAAGACGAAGAAAAGCGCCGTGTTTTTGAGCCAATGTATCATAATGAAGATGAAATTTGAAAAAATTAAAAAATTTGAAAAATAGTGTTGACAACCTGTATATTCTAGTGTATACTCAGTCTTGTCCTTGAGAAATGGACAAGATAAGCGCGAGTGGCTCAGTGGTGGAGTATCGCCTTGCCAAGGCGAGGGTCGCGGGTTCGAATCCCGTCTCGCGCTCGATGAACCCGATGGATTTTGTCTGTCGGGTTTTTTTGTACCCTGATTTTTTGTGAATTCGGGATAAAACATAATTTTAAGAAAGGCGGCATAACTATGATTAAACATATCGTATGTTTTAAATTAAAAGATCGCAGTGAAGCGAACAAATTAAAAGCAAAAGAAGTTTTGATGTCTATGAAGGGGAATGTGCCTATGCTTCGTAACATTGAAGCAGGTGTGGATTTTTTACAGTCTGAACGTTCTTATGATATCATTCTTCAAGTAGAATTGGATGATGCGGAAGCACTTGAAGCATATCAGGCAGATCCATATCATGTGGGTATTGTAAAAAAACATATGCATCAGGTGGTAGAAGCAAGCGTAGCTGTAGATTACGTTATGGAGTAATTCACGATCAATCTGTATAAACAAGATAAAAGCCGGAGCGAGAGGTTCCGGCTTATTTTACGGAGGAAATATGGAAACATTTACATTATCATTACCTGTTATCGGTGTTATATGCTTTTTTGTGTTTTTAGCCGGTTTTGTGGATGCAGCTGCAGGAGGCGGTGGATTGATTTCGCTTCCTGCTTATATGGCGACTGGAATGCCAGCCCATCTGGCTTATGGATGCAATAAGTTTTCCAGTGCCTGTGGGACGACATTGGCGTCCGTTCGTTTCTTTAAGAATAAGGCTATGGATGTGCCTGTTGCGTTGCTGGCGGCAATCGGTTCTTTTGCAGGATCCGCCATGGCAGCACAGATTGTGTTGATTTTAAACGATGCGGTATTGAAACGGATTGTGCTGATTTTCCTTCCGGTGGTTGCGGTGATCAGCTTTATGAACCGTAACTATGGTGAGGAAAACAGATCACATACTCTATCAAAACGGAAAAAGATTATTCTGACATTCGTTATTGGTTTGGCTATTGGCTTTTATGATGGTATGGTAGGACCTGGAACAGGAACTTTTGCTATTATCGCTTTTTCTCTGATTATGAGATATGATCTTAAAACAGGCTCCGGTAATGCGAAAATTCTGAATTTGGCATCGAATTATGCTTCTTTGATTACTTACGCATTAAGTGGTAACGTTTTATGGATTGTGGCCATTCCGGCGGCTGTCTGTAACGTGATCGGAAGTTATTTTGGATCCGGTATGGCATTAAAAAAAGGTGCGTCCTTTATTCGTCCAATGATCTTGATTGTTATGATTCTTTTAATGATTAAGATTGTATCGGATATTATTTTATGATAGAATATTACGATAAGTTCGATGTTTTAATTGGAAAACGAAACATATAAGATGATGCCTTTAAGGCAGATATATTTTCGAAAGGAGACTGGATGATGAAATTATCACAGCAGCGTATCAATCAGATTACAGCATGTATTCAGTTGGTTTTATTGGGAATTATGGGCGCATTTGCCTTTGAAAGAGAAATCCGTCTTGGTAATAAGGCTGCGAATAAATTAAAAAAGAAAAGACAAAAAATGGAAGCCAAAAAGGCAAAAAAGAAAGGATTAAAGTAATATGACAGAAACCTTAGTCGCATGGTTTACGACAAATTTGACGGGCATTTTATCGGAAGAACTCATTGTGTTTGTGATTTCCATGATGCCCATCCTGGAGCTTAGAGGCGGTTTGATCGCTTCTGCACTTTTTAAGATTCCCATGGTAAAAGCTATTATCATTTGTGTGATTGGTAATCTTATACCGATTCCATTTATTCTGGCGTTTATCACCCCGATTTTTAACTGGTTAAAGAAGACAAAATGGATCAAACCAAAACTGGAAAGACTGGAAGAAAAGTCCTTGGGCAAGAGTGAAACCATTCAGAAATATGAATTTATTGGATTAATGCTTTTTGTAGGGATTCCTCTTCCTGGAACAGGTGCCTGGACAGGGGCATTGATCGCATCTTTATTGAACATCAAGATTAAAAAGGCGTTTCCGGCTGTTATCTGTGGTGTTTGTATAGCGACCGTTATTATGTGTATTATCAGCTATTTTATTCCATGGCTGATTACAAGTGTACTTTAGGAAACTTGGGTGCTCTGCATAAGCAGAGCACTTCTTTTGAATTAGGATAAGGTGATTGAATGAATTTTGGCGAATTGATTTATGTTGTTCCTGCAGCTCTTTTAGCGATCTGTGGTCATGAGTATGCCCATGGCTATGTATCATGGAAACTGGGAGATCCGACACCGGAGATGGATGGAAGACTCACGTTAAATCCTCTGGATCATTTAGATCTGTTTGGAACATTGGCGTTGATTTTCTTTCATTTTGGCTGGGCAAAACCAGTACGTATCAATTCATGGTATTATAAAGAACGAAAAAAAGGTGTTCTTTTGGTCAGTCTCGCGGGTGTGGCAGCAAACTTTTTGATGGCCATTGTAGGGATGATTTTTCTTGGACTTATTTATAAATTTACAGAGGGTTATGTGTCCGGGATATTATTAACGCTTTATCATTTTTTTAACTATTTTATTGTGTTGAATATTGGCCTGGCGGTATTTAATCTTATACCGATTCCTCCGCTTGATGGGGCAAAAGCATTCGGTATTATATATAAAAATGATGAAAATTATCTGGAGTCCCGTGTGAATTTTCAGGGATATATTGTGATTGCAGTTTTAATGATGACAGGGGTGATCGGACCGGTGCTTCGGTTTTTTCAGAATACGATCATCAACGTCTTATGGGGATTTGTTAAAGCATTGTTGTTAATTTAATAGAAAATGAGGATATTATGGAAAAAATTTTATTTGAAGAATTAATGATTTCAGACGAAATCAAACGTGCCATTAAAGATATGGGATTCGAAGAAGCGACACCTGTACAGAGTCAGAGTATTGGACCGATGATGGAAGGACACGACATTGTAGCGCAGGCACCGACAGGTACCGGAAAGACATGTGCGTTTGGTATTCCGGTCATTGAGGGGATGGATGCAGAAGCGCGTCATGTTCAGGCGCTTGTTTTATGTCCGACTCGAGAACTTGTTGTTCAGACAACGAATGAACTTTTGAAATTGACGAAGTATAAACATTCGATTCGTGTGGTTCCAATTTATGGCGGTCAGAATATGGAACGTCAGATTCAGGCATTGAAACGTAAACCACAGATCATTGTGGCAACACCGGGACGCTTAATGGACCATATGCGTCGTCACACCATCCGTCTTGAAAATTTAAAATATATGGTTCTTGATGAGGCAGATGAAATGTTAAACATGGGCTTCCGTGAGGATATCGATACTATTTTGGAATCAGTTCCGGAAGCACGCCAGACAGTACTGTTTTCTGCGACCATGTCTAAAGAGATTCTGGATATTACAACGAAATATCTGACAGATCCTGTACGTGTACAGATCACAAAGACACAGATCACTGTGCCAAACATTCGTCAGTTTTATCTGGAAGTGAATCAGGAGAATAAGGTGGATGTACTTGCACGACTCATTGATGTCAATGACTTCAAGTTGTCGATGATCTTTTGTAATACAAAACGTCAGGTGGATGAATTGACGCATGAAATGATTGCCCGTGGTTATCAGGCCGAAGGCCTTCATGGAGACATGAAACAGTCTCAGCGTGACTGGGTCATGAAAACATTTAAAGAAGGTCGTGTAGAAATTCTTATTGCAACGGATGTGGCAGCCAGAGGTCTTGATATTGAAAATGTTGAAGCTGTATTCAATTATGATCTTCCGGAAGATATGGAATACTATGTGCATCGAATTGGACGTACGGGGCGTGCAAACCGGGAAGGTGTTTCCTACTCATTTGTTGGACATCGTGACATGTATAAGCTTCGTCAGATTATGAATTATACGAAAGCGAATATTAAGTATAAAAAGATTCCGCGTTCTGCAGATATTGCCCATGTGCGTACACAGCTTGTCATGCGCGAACTGTTAAAAGTTATCGAAGATGAAAATATGTCCCGCTATTCGGATCTGATTGAAAAGATCATGGCTCAGGAAGAATTCCAGAACTATACGATCATGGATGTGGCAGCGGCATTTTTAAGTAAGCATATTCCTGCGGATACATTCAAAGAAATCGAAGAAAAACCACGATTTGCCGACATGCTTAAAAAACGCAGTGGTCGCAGAAACAGCGGTAAAGATGAATGGAGAAATGGCCGCAGAGACGATAAAAGACGTGATAAGTCAAAAGACGACTGGTATGAACAGATTCGCAGCGGCAAACGTAAGGATTCAAAAGATGAATGGAAATCCAGAAAAAGAGAAGGCGAAAAATTTGAGAAAAAAGTTTATCTGAAATCCGAGAAAAAAGCAGAAAAAAAGAATCGAAGAAAAAATGAAAAAGGACAGAGATAAGCTGTAAAAGCATCTGTTAATCCATTTTGAAATATGATATACTATTACCAAATGGTTAGAGATTAACTATAAGAACGGGAGGATAAAGCATGATTGATAAATTGGTTGAAAAGATAAAAAAAACAGGAGCTCCGATTGAAGTAGGCCTTGACCCTATGCTTGACTATGTTCCACAGTTTTTAAAACAGAAAGCATTTGCTGAATACGGTGAAACACTTGAAGGTGCAGCAGAAGCAATCTGGCAGTTCAATAAAGCAATCGTTGATGCAACATATGATTTGATTCCAGCGGTAAAACCACAGATCGCTATGTATGAACAGTTTGGTATTCCTGGAATTATTTCTTTTAAGAAAACATTGGACTATTGTCATGAAAAAGATTTGCTTGTCATTGGCGATATCAAACGTGGTGATATCGGTTCCACATCCGGTGCCTATGCAACAGGGCATCTTGGAAAAGCAAAAGTTGGTAAGAAAGAATTTTATGGTTTTGATGAAGACTTTATTACAATTAACCCATATATGGGTACAGACAGTGTTCAGCCATTCGTTGATGTAGCTATCCCTGAAAAGAAAGGTATGTTTATTTTGACAAAGACATCTAATCCATCCAGTGGTGAATTCCAGGATCGTCTTGTTGACGGTCGTCCACTTTATGAATGGGTTGCAGAAAAAGTTGTTGAATGGGGTAACCAGCATGTTGGCAATTGTGGTTATAGTTATGTGGGTGCTGTTGTTGGTGCAACATATCCTGAAATGGGTAAAGTATTACGTGAAATTATGAAGAAAAACTTTATCCTTGTACCTGGTTATGGTGCACAGGGAGCAAAAGGCTCTGATCTTGTAAATTATTTCAACGAAGATGGTCTTGGTGCAATCGTTAACTCTTCCCGTGGTATTATCGCTGCTTATAAACAGGAAAAATATGCAAAATTTGGTCCTGAAGGTTTTGCAGAAGCTTCCCGTCAGGCAGTTATTGATATGATTGAAGATATTCAGGTTGGTGCAGGACTTAGATAGGAGATAGTTGACATGCAGGATAAACAATATACAAAAGTTCACATTATGTCTCATAGAAATTTAACAGGAGACATTTGGAGTATGTGGCTCGATGTGGGAGATCTGGCACAGTTTTGTAAGCCGGGTCAGTTCATTAATCTTTACTGTGAAGAAGGTACACGTATGCTTCCTCGTCCAATCAGTATCTGTGAGGTGGCAAAACTGACAAAAGCCATTCGTATCGTATACCGTGTGTCTGGTGCTGGTACCAAAGAACTTTCAGAATTACCAGTGGATTCTGAAGTTCAGATCATGGGACCGCTTGGTAATGGATTTACATTAAAAGAAGATAAAGCGATTCTTGTTGCCGGTGGTATTGGAATTCCTCCAATGCTCCAGTTGGCAAAAGAACTTAAAAAGGTTGAAAAGACAATTGTTCTTGGTTTCCGTGACAGCAATACATTTTTAATGCGCGAGTTTTCAAGTGTTCCAAAGACAAAGATTGTTATTGCAACCGAAGACGGCAGCCTTGGTGTAAAGGGGAACGTGATTGATGCCATCAAAGCAGAAACTGTTGAAGGGGATGTGATCTACAGTTGTGGACCAACACCAATGCTTCGCGCCGTGAAAGAATATGCGGCTGAACATAATATCGAAGCACAGATTTCTATGGAAGAACGTATGGCGTGCGGTATCGGTGCATGTCTTGCATGTGTTTGCAAGTCCAAAGAAGTGGATCATCATACAAATGTTCATAACAAACGTGTCTGCAAAGAAGGTCCTGTATTTAATGCTCAGGAGGTGGAACTTTAATGCGTATGAAAGTGAATATTGCCGGTGTGGAATTTAAAAATCCGGTTATGGAAGCTTCTGGTACTTTTGGTTCCGGAGCAGAATTTGGTGAATTTGTTGATTTGAATCATTTAGGTGCGGTTGTTACAAAAGGTGTAGCAAATGTGCCATGGCCGGGCAATCCAACACCTCGTATTGCAGAAACTGCCTGCGGCATGCTGAATGCTATCGGTCTTCAGAATCCGGGAATCGACATGTTTGTAAACCGAGATATTCCATTCTTAAAACAGTATGATACAAAGATAATCGTGAATGTTTGCGGTAAATCCACAGAAGATTATCTTGAAGTGGTTGAACGTCTTGGCGATCAGCCTGTGGATATGCTTGAAATTAATATTTCCTGTCCAAATGTTAAAGAAGGCGGTATCGCTTTTGGTCAGGATCCAAAATCCGCATTTGCAATTACAGAAGCGGTTAAAAAAGTTGCAAAACAGCCTGTCATCATGAAACTCAGTCCAAATGTTACAGATATTACAGAGATGGCAAGAGCGGTTGAAGCCGGCGGTGCAGATGCTGTATCTCTGATCAATACTTTAACAGGTATGAAGATTGATATTTATAAACAGGATTTTGCTTTAGCGAATAAGACAGGTGGTTTATCCGGCCCAGCCATCAAACCAATTGCGGTTCGTATGGTTTACCAGGTTGCGAATGCTGTGAATATTCCAATCATCGGTATGGGCGGTATTCAGTCCGGAGAAGATGCCATTGAATTTATGCTTGCAGGTGCAACAGCGGTTGCTGTTGGTACAGCGAATTTTAACAATCCATATGCAACGGAGAATGTTATCGCAGGTATTGGCGAATACATGAAACGTATGGGTGTTTCTGATATTAACGAATTAATCGGAAAGGTAAAATAACTCGATGGAAGTATACAAAGGGTATTTGAAAAACGAAGTGGAAGAACTTCGTGTAAAGGGAAAAGGATTTCTTGATGGCAGTGTAAGCCGTGTTGAATTTCGAGGGTTTTCCGGCGGCTTTGGAAGCTATGCGCAGCGTGAAACAGGAAAATTTATGATTCGTATGCGTACACCATCAGGAATTGTAACAAAAGAACATTTTAAACTGCTTCTTAATTATGCAAAGAAAGCAGGTCTTGATAAGATTCATCTGACAACACGTCAGGCTGTTCAGATTCATGATCTTTCTATAGATGAGGTTTGTGATATTATGAAGGATGCCATTGATCATGATCTCTTTACAAGAGGCGGCGGCGGTCATTTTCCTCGTAATGTTGCGTTGTCTCCGATGGCTGGTGTGGATCCTGAAGAAGCGTTTGATGTGACACCTTATGCGACTCAGGTGGGGGATTATTTCTTTAGAAATGCAACAACCTATCATTTGCCAAGAAAATTAAAAGTAGCATTTTCTTCCAGCGCATCAGATACAGCGGGTGCAACAGTGAATGATATGGGCTTTATTGGTGTCCTTGATGGGAATAAACCGATGTTCCGCATGTGGCTCGCAGGCGGTATGGGCAGCAATCCTGCACCAGGGATTCCTTATGACGAACTGGTTGATCCGAGAGAAGTTCTTTATTATATCGAAGCTATGGTTCAGTTATTCACGGCAGAAGGTGATTATGAGAACAAAGGCAAGGCACGTACACGTTATATTGTAAAACGTATGGGTGAAGAAGCATTTCTTGAATGTTATAAAAAATATCTTGCCAAAGTGCGCGAAACATATACATTTGATGGTATTGAACCGGTTGCTGTAAAACCATTAGAAGAGATTCCTGAAACGGGACATCCGATGATGCTTGCACAGCGTCAGGAAGGAAAATTTACAGTAATTCTTCATCCAATTTGTGGTCAGCTTCAAGTTGACGATGGCGAACGTATTCGTATGTTTGTTGAAGAACTTCCGGAAGCAGATCTCAGACTGAGTATGGATGAGGCTCTTTATGTACGTCATCTGACGAAAGATCAGGCAGAATTACTGCTTGAGGCTATGGAAGGCCGTATGATGATGAATCCGATTCAAATGTCTGTGAGCTGTGTAGGCACACCAATATGTGAGGTGGGTGTAAATCAGAGTCAGAATCTTTGCCGTGCAGTGATTGAAGCTGTCGAAGAAGCGTCTTTAACTTTTGTTGATCTTCCGCAGATGTATGTCAGCGGCTGTCCAAACTGTTGTGCACGACATGTGTCGGCAGGCTTGGGCTTTGCAGGTCGCAGAGTAACTGTAGACGGTGAAGCGCAAGAAGCTTTTATGTGTTACGTTGGCGGACAGATTGGCATGGATTCGACAGTTATGGTTGATAATTGTGGTACGATTATGGCAGATGATATTCCGGCAATGGTGGTTGAATTGGGACATATGCTGAGAGATGATCAGAAGAACTATAAAGAAGCGGTTGCAGATGGTTCTGCAATGGGTGTTATTAAGAAATATTTTGTAGCTTAGGAGGATATGAACATGGAACAGTACAAGAAAGAGTTTATTGAATTTATGGTAGAAAGTGATGTTCTTAAATTTGGTGAATTCACATTAAAGAGCGGTAGAAAATCTCCATTTTTCATGAATGCAGGTGCATATGTCACTGGATCTCAGTTAAAGAGACTTGGAGAATATTATGCAAAAGCTATTCACAGCACATACGGTGATGATTTTGACGTGTTATTTGGACCAGCTTATAAAGGAATTCCATTAGCAGTTGTAACAGCTATGGCTTACAGTGAATTATACGGCAAGGAAGTACGTTACTGTTCTGACCGTAAAGAAGAAAAAGATCATGGTGCAGATAAGGGCAGTTTCCTTGGAAGCAGCTTAAAAGACGGAGATCGTGTTGTTATGATTGAAGACGTTACAACTTCTGGTAAATCCATGGAAGAAACTGTTCCAAAAGTTAAAGGTGCTGCGAACGTAGAGATCGTTGGTCTTATGGTATCCTTAAATCGTATGGAAGTTGGCAAAGGCGGCGAGAAATATGCACTTGATGAAGTAAAAGATTTATATGGCTTTGAAACGGGTGCGATCGTTTCCATGGCAGATGTTGTTGAATGTCTTTACAATAAAGAATGTCAGGGAAAAGTGCTTATTGACGATACATTAAAAGCTGCCATTGACGCATATTATGAAAAGTATGGTGCGAAATAAAAGGAGGCAACTCTATGGACGAAAAACTCTTTAAGACAATGGGACGTATTGGCGGTGCCAATATTGCCATGGGCGTTATTTGTATCGTTATTGGTGTCGTTGTGGGTGTTTTATCTATTATTTGCGGTGGCAAACTTTTAAAAGACAAGAATAATTTGTTATTCTAATTGAAAGTTCGATTATTAAACAAAAGAAAAAGGACATTATGTCCTTTTCTTTTGTTTTTTCGATTCTAAAAGGATATAAGAAGGGTTCGATTATGAAAAAGAAAATTCAATGGGGTACCGTTGTATTTCTTATATTATATTTGGTTGTTTTGGTTTATGTTTGTTTGTTGAGTGAAGTCTATGGCCGTACTGAAATGCAGAATATATATCATTATAATCTCATACCGTTTCGCGAGATTATGCGATTTTATACATATAGAGAACTTGTCGGCATGGAGGCCTTTGTTTTAAATCTGTTTGGTAATGTGATTGCCTTTGTCCCGTTTGGATTCATGATGCCGATTCTGAAAATGAAATATCGATATAGTAAAAGAGTTATTGGGATGACTTTTTTCTTAAGTTTAACCGTGGAATGTATCCAGCTGCTGACCCGTGTCGGCTCATTTGATGTTGATGATCTGATCTTAAACACATTGGGAGGGGTTTTGGGGTTTGGAATGTTTCATGTTATGAATTGGATAAGGAGGCGTTGGTTTGAGCCGTTCAAATAAAGTTTACAGTTTTACAAAAGTTCGCAAAAAACGGACTCAGTCAGGGGTTGTTGCGCTGGCTGTTGGTATTGAATCACTGGCCGTTTTGCTATTGTTGATTTGTTATGGTATTTATAAAGCGGGACAAATGTCAGGGGCCATTTGTTATCTTCCGTATATATTGTTTGTTGCATGCGTTATCTGTGCAGTGAAAACCAATATCGACAGAGAACGTATTGATGTGTCCGGGAATTATTTGCGGGCTGGACATCGTCTTTGTGTGGTTTCTGCATGGATTCATGCATTTATCTTTTTTGTTGGAATATATCAGATTATTATGTAGAAAGAGAGATGGATGGTAAAAATGTTAGAAAAAGATAGCTTTTTATATGAACGCATGGATCTTGCAATTACACGTATTGGTGAAATCGGAAAGGAACAGTTAGGCGTTAGTGATGAAACATTTCCGTGGGAGAATTATTTTGTTCAGCTTTCCGAATGGATGAAAAATGTTTATGTCTTTATAGAAAAAAATGAAAATGGTGATGTGAAAACATGGTCTCTGGAAGCATGGAAGGAATTTTACAGTCGTGTTTTCGCACCAATTCGAGAGAAATATGAGACGAGTTATGCCAATCCAAATGTGACAGAAAAGGCCTTCGGTTTGGAATATGGTAAGATTCTGTCTGTATTGGCCAGTGAAATTTATCGAAGTTTCTCATGGTATATGATGGGCAATTATGAAGCTGTTGTTTCTTTATGGGAATTGTTTGTCGAAATGTATACGGCTTTTGTTTATAGTGCGGAAGAGCATCATTTGCCAAAGGTGGAAGATCTTGAAAAATCTTTCTATTGGTATGTCAGTGACTACAGTGATGAGATGGTTTCCTGGCGCTTGCATGAACAGTATGAACCGAATTTTTCTCCTATTAAGTCGATTTTAATGAATGCAGATTTGACGGATTTAAGATATTTGTATTTGTTTGGTGAATATGTTTCGGATGTGGAAATTGGAACAGCGATGCATATGAATGCTTTAAGTCAGGAAGCGATTGACTGTATGGCAGATACGTTTGTCGATGGTTATTTGCGCGGCTTTGAAGTGATGCGCGTGCCATTGGACAAAAAAAAATATGTGACAGTCAGAGGCAGCATGGGATTTGAACGTGTGCTTCGAAGTGCCGTGAATAAATTCCGTGAACATGGATTAGAGCCGGTGTTTTTCCCTGCATCAACGACATTGCTGAGTCGCCGTCAGGTGCGTATTGGTTATCAGGGAAAAAGTCCGAATGCTCAGTATGATTTTGATCATTGCAAGGATAAAGCTCTTGTATATGACCGACAGCTTGCCAACCGTCATTTAGAAGTGCTGAAAAAAGCTTTTGAAGAATGTAAGGAATGGACAGGAACCAATGCGGGACCGGCATGTTTCGAAACGTTTGGTGAAGCACCATTAGAACCGGTTATGAAACCGGCGGCATGTCATTACAATGCAAAACAGCAGAAGCTAGAAGCAGAATTTTCAAATCTTCAGGCTGCATTAACGGAGCAATATATTAAGAGCTCTGAGATCAGTTTCACAATTATTGCATTTCCAACACCGGATATTGGAGAAAATTACACAGAAATATTTGATGAGATCATGAAAGTGAATACATTAGACAATGATATGTACCGGGAGATCCAGCAGAAGATTATCGATGCCCTGGATCAGGGGGAATATGTTTATGTTCGTGGAAAGGCACCGAATAAGACAGCTATGAAAGTATGTCTTCATACACTTTCGGATTCGGAACATGAAACCTTGTTTGAAAATTGTTGTGCCGATGTGAATATTCCTGTAGGTGAAGTATTTACAAGTCCGAAACTCACTGGAACAGAAGGTCTTCTTCATTTGCCGGGTGTCTTCTTAAATGATATTTTCTTTAAGGATCTGATGCTTCGTTTTGTTGATGGAAAGGTAGCAAGTTTTAATTGTGGAAATACCGAGGACGAAGCGGCAAATCTTCGATTAGTGAAAGATTATCTTTTGGCTGGAAGGGATACTTTGCCATTGGGAGAGTTTGCTATTGGAACGAACACGACAGCGTATGCAGCGGCTGAAAAATATAACATGGTGGATCGACTTCCAATTTTGATTGTCGAAAAAATGGGACCTCATTTTGCCATTGGTGACACCTGTTATTCCCGTTCGGAAGACCATAAAGTTTATAATCCAAATGGTAAGGAAATTATTGCTCGTGAGAATGAAATTTCTGCTCGAAGACATGAAGAAGGATTTGAAGCCTACTTTAACTGTCATACAGATATTACCATTCCTTATGATGAAATCGCGGAGATTGTTGTAGTCGATAAGTATGAAAACATGATTCCAATCATACGTGATGGACGATTTGTTTTAGACGGAACCGAAGCACTCAATATTCCGCTTAATAAGGATTGATTAGCTATATTTATAAGTACAAAAAAAAGACCTATTTTTGGGTCTTTTTTTGTTTTGGAAGTATTGACGTAAATAAATGGGACGGTTAAAATGAAAATAGAATAAAATGATATTTTGTGTCTAAGTGGCAGAAAAAGTATCATTTATTAGATGTACTAATACATTGATCAGGAGGAAAATAATTATGGATTACAAGAACGCAGGCGTTGATATTGAAGCTGGATACGAATCAGTGAAATTAATGAAAAAATTTGTTCAGAGAACAATGAGACCAGAAGTGCTTACAGACATCGGCGGATTTTCCGGTGCGTTTTCACTTGATAAATTTAAAAATATGGAAGAACCTACATTGGTTTCTGGCACAGACGGTGTTGGTACAAAATTAAAACTGGCATTTATTATGGATAAACACAACACAGTAGGTATCGACTGTGTAGCTATGTGTGTAAACGATATTGCATGTGCAGGTGGCGAACCATTATTCTTCCTCGACTATATTGCATGTGGTAAAAACTTCCCTGAAAAGATCGCTGATATTGTTAGCGGCGTTGCAGAAGGATGTGTTCAGTCTGAAGCTGCTCTTATCGGTGGAGAAACAGCAGAAATGCCAGGTTTCTATCCGGAAGACGAATACGATCTTGCAGGTTTTGCAGTAGGTATCGTTGATAAAAAAGATCTAATTACAGGTAAGGAATTAAAAGGCGGCGAAACACTTATCGGTATCGCATCTTCCGGTGTACACAGCAACGGTTTCTCCCTCGTGCGTAAGATTTTTGATATGACAAAAGAATCCTTAAATACATATTATGACTGTCTTGGAAAAACACTTGGTGAAGCACTTTTAGCACCAACAAAGATTTATGTTAAAGCATTAAAGAGCCTTAAAAATGGCGGTGTTAAAGTCAAAGCATGCAGCCATATCACAGGTGGCGGTTTCTACGAAAACATTCCAAGAATGCTTCCGGAAGGTGTTCATGCAGTGGTTCGCAAAGATTCTTATGAAGTACCTGCAATCTTCAAATTAATGGCTGAAAAAGGCAATGTTGAAGAAAAAGTTATGTATAACACATATAACATGGGTATTGGTATGATTATCGCTGTAGATCCTGCAGATACAGAAAAAGCATTAGCATTACTTGCAGAAGCTGGAGAAACAGCTTACGTTGTTGGAGAAACAGTGGAAGGTGAAGCAGGAGTGACATTATGTTAAGAGTTGCAGTTCTTGTATCCGGTGGAGGTACAAATCTTCAGGCCATTATTGATCGTATTGAAGATGGTACAATTAAAAATACAGAAATTGCCATGGTCATTTCCAATAATCCAAATGCAAAGGCTTTAACACGTGCAGTGAATCATGGAATTCCGGCTCAGTGCATTTCACCGAAGACATTTGAAACACGTGAGCAATTTAATCAGGTGCTTTTAAATACATTGGTTGAATTGAACGTGGATCTGATTGTCCTTGCCGGATTTATGGTGGTCATTCCACCGGAAATGATCCGTACATTTAGAAATCGTATTATTAATGTACATCCATCCCTGATTCCATCGTTCTGTGGAACCGGATATTATGGTCTTCGTGTTCATGAGGCTGCTTTAGCACGTGGTGTGAAAGTCAGTGGTGCAACGGTTCATTTTGTGGATGAAGGTACAGATACGGGTCCGATTATCTTACAGAAAGCCGTTGAAGTGAAAACAGGAGATACACCGGAAGTTCTTCAGCGTCGTATTATGGAAGAAGCAGAATGGAAGATTATGCCAAAGGCAATTGATCTCATTGCTGCAGGTAAAGTAAATGTTGTGGATGGTCATGTGATCATAGAGGAGGAATAACATGAAAGTTCTGATTGTTGGAAGTGGCGGCAGAGAACATGCAATTGCATGGAAAGTTTCTCAGAGCAAACGTGTCGAAAAGATTTATTGTGCACCAGGGAATGCTGGTATTGAAGAATATGCAGAATGTGTTAACATTGGTGCCATGGAATTTGATAAATTAACTGCATTTGCCATGGAAAATGAAATCGATCTTACAATCATCGGTATGGATGATCCACTGGTAGGCGGTGTTGTTGATGCTTTTGAAGAAAAAGGTTTAAGAGTTTTTGGTCCAAGAAAACTTGCCGCAATGATTGAAGGATCAAAAGCATTTTCTAAAGACTTAATGAAAAAATACAACATTCCAACAGCTGCATATGAAAATTTTGATGATGCAAAGGCTGCATTGGAATATCTTGAAACAGCGAAGATGCCAATCGTTCTTAAAGCAGATGGTCTTGCACTTGGAAAAGGTGTTTTAATCTGCAACACACTTGAAGAGGCAAAAGAAGGCGTTAAGTCCATTATGGAAGACAAACAGTTTGGCTCTGCAGGTAACCGTATGGTTGTTGAAGAATTTATGACAGGTCGTGAAGTGTCTGTGCTTTGTTTCTGTGATGGAACAAACGTGGTTCCAATGACTTCTGCACAGGATCATAAACGTGCACTCGATGGTGATCAGGGACTTAACACAGGTGGCATGGGTACATTTTCTCCAAGTCCATTCTATACACCGGAAATTGCAGCATTCTGTGAAGAAAAAATTTATAAGCCAACGATGGCTGCTATGAAAGCTGAAGGCAGAGATTTTGTTGGCATTCTGTTTGTTGGTCTTATGCTTACAGCAGATGGTCCAAAGGTATTGGAATACAATGCACGTTTTGGGGATCCTGAAACACAGGTTGTACTTCCAAGAATGAAAACAGATATCGTTGATGTGTTTGAAGCTTGTATCGATGGTAAATTGGATGAAATCAACCTTGAATTTGAAGACAATGCAGCTGTTTGTGTTGTTCTCGCATCCGATGGTTATCCGGTGAAATATGATAAAGGTTTTGTAATCAGCGGTCTTGAAACGTTTAAAGAACATGAAGGATACTACTGCTTCCATGCGGGTACAAAACGTACAGATGCGGGTATTGTGACGAATGGCGGACGTGTTCTTGGTGTCACAGCAAAGGGCGCAGATCTTAAAGAAGCCCGTGCAAATGCATATAAAGCAACGGAATGGGTAAGTTTTGAAAATAAATACATGCGTCATGATATTGGGAAAGCGATTGATGAAGCATAATTTGAGAGAATGATACGAGAGAGAAAGAGTCGAATGATTTCGGCTCTTTTTTGCTTAATTAAAGAAACGAATCCGTCATTGACATAAGGTGACAACTGTTATAATATAGGTATAACAGTTAGATATACGTTAAAGAAAAGATAGGATTCGGTGATGATATGATAATAGAAATCGATTTTAATAGTGATGAAGCTATTTATATTCAGTTGCGTAACCAGATCATTATGGGAATTGCTACATCACAGCTTGTGGCGGGAGATTCACTTCCATCGGTACGTCAGTTGGCGGATCATATTGGAATTAATATGCATACCGTGAATAAGGCATACTCGGTATTGCGTCAGGAAGGTTATATTAAATTGGATCGCCGTAAAGGAGCTGTCATAGCCATTGATTATGATCAGGTATTGGCATCCAGACATATCATGGGAATGCTTCAGCCGATTTTAGCAGAGGCGATTTGTAAGAATATTAGCAGAGAAGATATTCATGACATGGTGGATGTGATTTATCATTCGCTAAGAGGTTAACAGGAGGTTGATTATGCAGTATCGATTGACACGACAGGCAGAAAAGGCAATTGAATTTGCCAGAGACATAGCGGAAGAACTGCAGCATAATTATATAGGAACGGAACATTTGATGTTAGGAATGATTCGTTCTACGGAAGGTGTAGCATCGAAGATACTTATAGATAATGAAGTCACAGAAGAAAAAGTTTTGGAACTTATTGAACAGCTGATTAATGAAAGTGGGATTGCATTTTCGGACGTGGCAGACTTTACACCTCGTGCACGACGTGTGCTGGAATGCAGCAGCAGAGAAGCTGCAAGATTTAATCAGAGCCGTATAGGAACAGAGCATTTATTGATTGCATTGCTTAAAGAGAAAGACTGTATTGCAATTCGACTTTTGAATACATTAGGGGTTGGAGCGCAAAAGCTTTATGCAGAATTACTGGTCGCTATAGGCGAAGATGCTTCTATCGCTAAAGATTATTTTGCAAATCAGAAAAATGGAACGGAAGATTCAAATTCGGCACTTATGGCTTATAGCAATGATCTTACAGAGATGGCCAGAGATGGTCATCTGGATCCAGTCATTGGAAGAGAGATGGAGATTCAGAGGGTGATTCAGATTTTAAGTCGTCGTACAAAGAATAATCCATGTTTGATTGGTGAACCGGGAGTCGGAAAGACAGCAGTGATTGAAGGACTTGCGGCTCGGATTGCTGAAGGTGATGTTCCGGATACCATTCGTGAAAAACGATTGATGACATTGGATCTTTCCGGGATGGTTGCAGGTTCCAAATATCGTGGTGAATTTGAAGAACGTATTAAGCGTCTGATTGCCGAAGTGAAAAATGACGGTCAGGTTTTGCTTTTCATCGATGAGATTCATACGATCATTGGTGCGGGTGGTGCTGAAGGGGCATTAGATGCTTCAAACATTTTAAAACCATCCCTTGCGAGAGGTGAAATTCAGGTCATTGGTGCAACAACGATTGAAGAGTATCGCAAGTATATAGAAAAAGATGCGGCTTTGGAACGTCGTTTTCAGCCAATTATGGTGAATGAACCGAGTGAAGCAGAAAGCTTGGATATATTAAAAGGGTTAAGACCGGCTTACGAAAAACATCATCAGGTTATCATTACAGATGAGGCATTAGAAACAGCTGTTAAGATGTCTGCGCGATATATTAATGATCGTTTTCTTCCGGATAAAGCTATCGATCTGATTGATGAAGCTTCCTCAAAGGTGCGATTATCTTCGATGACATATACAGGAGAAATTCGGAATCTTTCGAGAGAACTCGAGATTTTGGAAGGAGAGAAAGAAACGGCGATTATCCAGGGGGATATTGAAAAGGCTTCGGAGATTCGTCAGGAACAAAAATCCATTGAATCTCAGATGATGGTCATGAAACGTCAGACGGAACGTCGTAATAAACGTAAATTGAGTGTACAGGCAAGAGACGTTGCTGATGTCGTATCTGGTTGGACAAAGATTCCTGTAAAGCAATTGGAGGAAAAAGAATCTGAACGTTTGATGCGTCTTGAATCTACGCTCCATAAACGTGTCATTGGACAGGATGAAGCGGTTACAGCTATTTCCAAAGCAATCCGTCGTGGTCGTGTTGGTTTGAAGGATCCGAAACGGCCAATTGGTTCATTCCTTTTCCTTGGACCTACAGGTGTCGGAAAAACAGAATTATCCAAGGCGTTAGCAGATGCCATGTTTGGTTCAGAGAATAATATTATTCGTATGGACATGTCCGAATATATGGAGAAACACAGTGTATCCAAGTTGATCGGATCACCACCGGGATATGTGGGATATGATGAAGGTGGACAGCTCAGCGAGAAAGTCCGTCGCAATCCGTATTCGATTCTTTTGTTCGATGAGATTGAAAAAGCCCATCCGGATGTATTTAATATTCTTTTACAGGTACTGGATGATGGGCATATTACAGATTCTCAGGGGAGACGTATCGACTTTAAGAATACAGTGATCATTATGACTTCAAATGCCGGTGCATCGAATATAGTCGCACCGAAAAAACTTGGATTCTTCTCAGAAACCGATGAAAAGGCGGATTATAACCGTATGAAATCGTCGGTTATGGAAGAAGTGAAACATATTTTTAAGCCGGAGTTTTTAAATCGAATCGACGATATTATTGTATTCCATTCGTTGACACAGGATCACATCCGTAAGATCGTTTCGATTATGATGAATGAAATATCCAAACGTGCTTTGGATCAGATGGGAATTGAATTACATGCATCTGAAGGCGTGCTTCGTATGCTTTCGGAAGCGGGATTTGACCCGGTGTATGGTGCGAGACCCCTCAGAAGAGCGATTCAAAACAAAGTGGAAGATGCTCTGGCAGAAGAAATTTTACGTGGTAAGGTTCGAAAGGGAGATAAAGTGCGTCTTACATTAAATGGAAAAGAAATTAAAATTTCTATAAACTCTTCAAATATTGTGGAATAATTTTGGAAAATGGGCTATAATTAGTTTACAATAATTTTCCTCATCCGTAAGGAGGAGGTTTGGATATACCGTTGAAACAACGGTATGTGTAACATAGGAGGATAAAACCATGGCAGTTATTAGTGAATTGATTCGTACAGAATCTGACGGAACATTAAGTTTTGGTGACTATACATTAGCTCAGAAATCTAAAGTATCTGGATATGAGTTTGAAGGCGATAGCTATAAAGTGAAAACATTTAAAGAAATTACAAAGCTCGAAAAAAATGAATCCTTTGTTTATGAATCTGTACCTGGAACAGCAGTACATCATTTGAAAGTCAGTGATCAGATGGTAGAATTCCAGGTGGAAGGTGAGGATCATGCACAGGTTACTTTGGAATTAGAAGCTGAAAGCGAATATGAAGTCATTATTAATGAAATTCCAGCGGGTTCTATGAAAACAAATCTTGGTGGAAAGCTTGTGATCAGTGTAGATTTTGATGGTAAGGCTCAGAACATTATGATTAAAAAGATGTAACTTCAATATGGAAAAGGCTGTTACAATGTAGCAGCCTTTTTGTTTTATATTGATTAGAATAAATTAACCTTACTAAATGGAGGGGAAACAATGGCGAAAGCGAAGTCTGTATTTTTCTGTCAGTCCTGTGGATATGAATCCTCGAAATGGATGGGACAGTGTCCGGGATGTAGAGAATGGAATACATTTGTAGAAGAAGTGATGATGTCGACTGGTGGAACGAAGAAAAAAATGTCCACAGGGAAAACGGAAGAGCCAACCTTGCTTTCAAAAGTGAATAGTGAATCTTCCTTTCGAATTTCGACGGAGATTGCGGAGTTTGATCGTGTGTTAGGTGGAGGCATTGTTCCGGGTTCCATGGTATTGGTTGGAGGCGATCCTGGCATTGGCAAATCCACATTATTATTACAGATGTGTTTGCTCCTTTCATCAAAAAAACATAAAATATTATATATTTCCGGAGAGGAGTCCCTACAGCAGATTAAAATCCGTGCAGATCGTCTTGGAGAATTTGAAGGTGACCTGCTGATGCTGTGTGAAACAGATCTGGAAACGATTCAGGCTGTGATTGAACGGACAAGACCGGAATTGGTTGTCATTGATTCTATTCAGACTATGTGTAAAGGTGATGTTAGTTCGGCTCCGGGAAGTGTTTCGCAAGTTCGAGAATCTACAGGTGTATTTATGAAGATTGCAAAAACATTGGGTATTACCGTGTTTATTGTAGGTCACGTAACTAAAGAAGGTGTTGTCGCAGGTCCTCGTGTTCTTGAACATATGGTGGATACGGTTCTGTATTTTGAAGGGGAACGACATGCAGTCTATCGCATTCTTCGGAGTGTAAAGAACCGATTCGGATCGACCAATGAAATTGGTGTATTTGAAATGGGACAACAAGGTTTAACAGAAGTCTTAAATCCTTCACAGTATTTATTGGATGGAAGACCAGAAGGCGCTGCAGGTTCGGTTGTTGCCTGTTTAATGGAAGGAACCCGGCCGGTTATGGTTGAAGTACAGGCTCTGGTATGTCGAACAAACTTCAATATGCCTCGAAGAACTGCGGCGGGAATGGATTATAATCGAGTAAATCTTTTGATGGCAGTTGTAGAGAAGCGACTTGGAATGTCTTTGGCTAATTGGGATGCCTATATTAACATTGCAGGCGGTATGAAATTAAATGCACCGGCATTGGATCTTGCTGTGGTTGCTGCAATTATATCCAGTTATAAAGATTTTCCAATGGATGATTCAACCGTGTTTTTAGGAGAAGTTGGATTGGCTGGTGAAGTACGTGGTGTCAGCATGGCTGCACAGTGTGTACAGGAAGCGAAGAAACTTGGATTTAAACGTTGTATCTTGCCTAAAGTCAATGTTTCCGGAATTCATGTCGCAGGAATTGAAATCATAGGTATTGGGGATTTGCATGGACTTGTCAAATTACTGAAATGAGACGTAAAGTTCGTATGCAAAATATTTAAAAATATTTCAAAAAAGGTGTTGACATTCCTGGAAAGTAATGGTAGTATATACAAGCTGTCGCATGAGCGGTACAGCGGCTGAGAAAACAGCTAAAACAAATCAAAAAAGTTATTGACAAGATCATAAAGATGTGATAATCTATTATGGCTGTCGCAAAAACAGCTGAGAGTTCGAAAGAGCTTGAAAAATAAATTAAAAAAGTTGTTGACAAAAACTGACAAGTATGATAAAGTATTAAAAGTCGCTTGTGAGAAAACAACGACAAAGAACATTGACAATTGAACAATAAAACAATCCCGAAAGTTCTTTAAAGAGAATTTCAAAAACGAACGAGTCGAAAGACTCAACCAAAAACAGTAAAAAACGGGAAGATAACAGCTAGTTGTCATTCTGTTAGGATAT
>JAFOYH010000081.1 GCA_017391465.1 Lachnospiraceae bacterium
AGACCAGATGGTTCAGAAGATCAACATTCTTGAGGAAACGATTCGCAGTCAGAATCAGGAAATTCTTAAACTTACAGAAAGTAAACAGATAAAAGCTGAAACAGTTCAGGAACTTTTGGATAGACAGAATCAGCTTGATAAAGATGTGGTTATTCTTCAAAATGAAATTGATCGATTGCGTGAACATCTGGCAAATAGTAATTACGATGATCTTTGTGAAGAAAAAGATCGGCTTTATAAAGAAAAGATGGCGTTGGACCAGGATGTTGCATCGAAGATGTCCGAATGTGAAGAAATTCTTGCATCTATCCAGGAATGCAAAGACGATTGTGTAACGAAAAAAGAACGTTATGAAAAAGAAAAAAGTCGTTTGATAGATGAAAATTCGGAACTGAACCAGCAGATTAAAGATCTCGAAGAAGTCATTTCTAATAAACAGAATCAAAAAGAAGAATTAGAAAAAACGTTAAGTGATGCTGAAGACAGATACAAGCAATTACGAAAATGGTTTGAAAGTCTGGAAGTAAGTAATTTCGACGAACGTTTAAAAATTGCTTTGAAAAAGACAACAATTTTCGAGGAGGCTCAAAAAGAATTGTTCTATGAAGTTGAAAATATTGGTCTTGCACAGACCATATCTATGCAGGAAGCCAATGAAAAGAAAGATGAACTTCGCAGGCAGTTAAAAGAAATTGAAGATTTATTAAATGAGTATCAGAGAAAATATAAAAAGATCTGTGAACTTTTGAGTGATTAAACAGGGGGATTTCATATGAAATGTAAAATATGTAATCATGAAATGAATCCAGGAATTGCAAAATGTCCAAAGTGTGGTTTTCCTGTGCTGCAGATGGTTAAAGGTGATGCAGCAGAAGAAAAGAGAATGAATGAACTTGCGGATAATTTCCGAAAGAAAAAAATGGAACCGGTTCGTATTCAGATGACAGTTTATACCAATGCAATGGAGAATGATAAAGTCAAAGTTGTGAAGGAAGATAAGATCCTTCTTGCACAGGGAGACCAGCTTGCAGGGAATCAGATTATCTGGTATCCCGAAAATTTTGCACGTCTGTCCGGGGACTGTAAGCTTAAATTGAGTCTCGTGCATACGAATGGAGATTTGGAAGATATGAATATTTCTGTTGCGAATCCAAACATTATGGATTTCTGGAATATTGGAATCATGCCGCTTGAAGGACTTGAATTCAAAGTTGTTTTAGGAAACAAAAATACATATAGTTGTTCAGACAAATTTTCTTATTTGTAAGATAGAATATATTTAGCGAGAAAGAAGAAGAGGTGTTCTTATGGCTTTAACAAATTTTGGGAAAAAACGTGAACAGAGAAAAAGAAAAGAAGAAAATAAAAAACAGATGGACCTTGCTCAGAAAAACAGGGAAAGTGCTAATCGTTTAGTTGCAGCGCTTCGTGTGGCAAAAGCAAATGCTTCGGGTATAGCATCCATTGAAGGTCGTCGTGTCTTTTCAAATGTTTCAGATACATTTATTTCATTTCTAGATAATTCTAAGGTTATTGCTCAGTACGATGTGGCAGAAATTGATAAGATACTGGCTGAAATGATTGATCTTTACAATGAAGCACTTAAACAGGGTGATATTGAAACTGCAAAACATGGTGTGGAGCGAATTCATGCCGGATTACTGGAATTCAGAAAAGAATTGACAATGGAAGAAGCTGTGCATAAAGAAGATGTTCTTGCAAAACGTGTACAGAATCTTTCTGAATATAAAGAAGTTATACTTCTTTCAAGCAAAGTATTCATCAATCGCAAAAACGTAGAGGACAAGGAAAAAGAATATGTTGAATACATGAAGAATTATGAAAAACTTTATGCAGACGTTGAAGAGCAGACGAAAACACGTCCGGATTTATATGAATTCCTGAAAGACTATCGTCCGGGGATTGATCCGATGAATCCTGATGCTGCTGAAATGCATACGAATATTGAAAAATTAAATATTCTTTCAAAACAGGTGGATGATCTGAAACAGACCATGGAAATTTTCAAGAGAGAGTATAATGAGCAGAGTGCTCAGTTAGATTCATTGAAGACGATGTTATCCATTAAAGATGGACTCTTAACACAGGAAGATATGGACATTTTAGATAAGGCCATTGAATCTTACAGAGAACATTTACAGGATGCAATGAACGAAGTGAGCCGCTTGAGAGCATTGCATGAGAAACGTCATTCCATTACAAGCAATATTTTCAGTTCGATGGATTTTGGAAAAGAACTGGTTGAAAATGTACGTGAATATGAAAAATTAAAACGCAGACATGAACTTCGTCAGGAAGGCATTGCAGAAGGTCAGCGTCTGAAGAATGAAGAACAGTTAAATGAACATGGTAAACAGGTGCTTACACATTAATGGAGGAATAAAACATGGCAGGCTTTTTTAAGAATATGATGAAAGAAAAAAAGAAAACACCACAGCAGTTGGTTTTAGATGCGCGCATGAAATTAGATGAAGCAACACGAAAATATCTCAATGTTATCGATATGGAAGCGCGTAATGTACGTCACGCACGTAAAAATACAAAAAATAAAACTGCAGAAGCAAAGTCCATGCTTAAGATCAAAAATGCATATTACGGTTTAAGCATTATCGAAAATACAAGAATTCGTCTGGTTGATATTCAAACAACAGAAGAATTGTATTCTGCGATGAATGATTTGACAGAAGCCATTCAGAAAGTAAATCGTGTCAATCAGAAATCACCTAAACCAAAGACCAATCAATTTGTCAGAGAAAATGAAAAGATGGGCAGAGGCATTGAAAACGAAACAGATATTTTAACAAATATGTATGATAAGGTTGAAAGCATTGATGATCTTGTTTCCAACGAAGTTGTAGAAAAAATTATCAATGGTGAACCTGTGGAAGATTTCTTAAGATTAGAAGAGGGTCTCAATGTTTCCATCGATGATTTTATTCACTTTAATTTGGATGAGGTGAATGATCTGGGTGAAAACAGTACACCAGTTTCTGAAAACACAGAAGATGTTTTAGATTTCGATTTTAGTGATTTTAAATAAAAAGGCGGAGGAAAAACAAATGGATGATTTTTATCTCAATAAGATGCAAAAATATGAGAACCTCTGTCTTGCATGGATTCAAAAAGCCGATCAGGAATTTTTGAATAATAATTTTCAGCATAGTAAGCAGGAGTGTTCCTATTTACAGCAGGCAGTCAATTTGCGTTCCGAGATGGCTCGCATCAGTATTGGAGAAGAACAGGCTTATCACCGCAGAAAAGCAAGAGAATTAAATACACGTATTGCTGAAATTATTCGCACCATTGATCCGGAATATATGAAGAGAAAAGAGCAGGAAGCAATGGCGAAAAAGGCTCAGGAAAAGAGTAAGAGTTCAACGGCAGCAGCGACAGATAAAGGAAAAAGTGCTTCAAGCAATGTGGATTCAGAAGAAGTTAAAAGCTGGTTCAAAGATATGCCGAAAGTATCCTTTGATGATGTCGTTGGTATGCATGAACTGAAGAAAAAATTAAGAGGATGTATTGAAGATTCCAAACTTCAGAAGATTCGCAAATATCTTGGTATCCGTAATCAGAAAGCTTATTTTTTCGTGGGTCCTCCGGGATGTGGTAAAACCTATCTCATCGAGGCATTTGCTCATGAACTTGTAGAGAACAAAGATTACAAATTCATCTCTTTAGATGGTTCAGATATTTTAAGTAAATATGTTGGTGATGCAGAAAAAACAATCACCCGTTTGTTTGAAGAAGCTGAGAAGAATGCCCCATGTATCGTGTTTATTGATGAAGTGGACGGCGTTTGTAAGAGTCGTTCCATTAAAGAGCTTCCAGAGTATGCGGCATCCATTACGACAGCATTCCTGACAGGTTTTAACCGAATCAAATCGTCAGACCTTCCGATTGTTTTCATCGGAGCAACAAACTATCCATCCAAAGTGGATAATGCCATGATGGACCGTGTTGAGATTATTAATGTTCCATTCCCGGATGGTGAAGGACGTGCATTAAAATTCCGTCAAGAATTAAGCAAAAGTCTTACACTTAAAGCGGACTTTAAATTTGAAGACATGGCAGCATTAACCGAGGATAAAGTGAATGAATATAACTATCGAGATGTAGAACGTCTCTGTGAAGAGATTAAGGTTCTTGCGATGCAGGAAGTTTTAGCATTTTATAATAACGATGAAGAAAAAGCGATTTCGGCCATGATGACAGGTGAATATGGTATCAGTAAGGAATTATTCCTGAAAGCGAAAGATAAGTGTACACCAACACCAAAACAGGCGATCAAAGAAGAAATCAAAGAATGGAATCGTCTGATTAAATTAAGAGAAGAAGAATGAGGAATCGCTTATGAATGAGGATATCAAAAAATATATTGGCGAAGAATCACCTGGGTATTGTTTCGAAGATTTGCCAGGACGCGATTTCTGGAAGACAATTCTTGCAAGTTACTGGAATGAAGAAACGATGGATGATGCGCTTGAAATAGATCCGGTTCAGCTTTTGCTGTTATGCGGACCTTATGGATGTGGAAAGAGCGCATTGCTTGGAGCTATGGCTGGCGAAATGGTTCAGGGTGGATATCAATATCTTGAAGTGGACCTTATGATGATTCCAAAAGATAAAATTCTATCTGTTTTTCAATTTCTGTGTAAAGAGTATAAAAAAGATGGGCCAATATATTTTCATATAAATCATTTGGAATGTTTGCATGATGTTCGATTATTATTGAAAACGCATCACTGGGCTGAAGAAAGAGAGTATCCAATGATTATAGCAGCCTCTGTAGAAGATGAAGGCGAACTGCCTTCAGATATTCGTAAATTATTTCACATTCATTATATCGGTCTTCCGGATTCGGAAGACCGAAAAGCTTATTTTAAATATGAATTGGAAAGTCTTTTTGATAATTCATCCATACAGGGAATGAGCAAACTGGTTGATGGGACTGAAGGTTATAACTATGTGCAAATGGGATCTTTGGTTCAGCGCATTAAGATGCGAGTAAAGTATTCAATGTTAAAAGAGGGTAAGAGTATGGATATTGCTATGGCTTGGCTTCAGGAAGAGCTGGTTCAAGAGGTTCTTGAGCATAGTGATGTTCCTAAAAAGAATTCATCCGAGTCTATGGATGTAACAGCTCTTGTTCAGGCAATGGCAATGATTCAGCCGGTACACCAGGCGCAACAGACAGAATCGGTCAAATCACAGGAGAAAGATCCGCTTACAGAACTTCGAGAAAAATATAATCCAAGAAAAGTGTTTGATCAGGGGCTGATGTTTGTTAAAGAATAATAAATATAATTTTGGGGAGGAAGAAACAGGATGAGTGTAACAATAGAGGCATCCGTTATAAAAAATGTAAATTATGCGGCATGTCAGTGCGGAGCCGGGTTGATTTCATCCGTTCAAATTAAAGGGAATCCGGGACAGGAAGTTATTCTGAGTATAAAATCTGTTCCGAAATTTTTATATGAATATAAAGAAAAAATCACCTTGGACCATGGAAAGGTAAATCTTTCGAATGTTCAGGTGCATTTGGATGATGTGTTTTGTCGACAGGAAATTTTGGATGCCAAAGAAGCTACGATTCAGATTGAAATATATGATGCCAATGATGTAGGTAAAACTTTGGCATATGAAAACAAAAAAGTGCATTTGCAGCCATATCTGCATTGGAACAGATCTGAACATGAGGAATCTTTAATTGCCTTTATGCAGCCAAATGATCCATTGGTGGCACGTGTTTTAAATCGTGCGGGTGAATTGGCCAATGAAGAAAACGGTCGCATGGTTGGTTATCAGAATTGGAAAAACAGCAGTACCAGAAAACAGGCAGAATGGATTTATCGTGCCCTTCAGGAAGAGAATATCCATTATCTTTGTCCGCCTGCCGGATTTGAATTTGGTGCATCCGGACAGAAAGTTCGTATCCCGGGAATGGTTCTTCATGAAAATGTAAAACAGGGAACCTGTCTGGATCTTGCCATACTCTATGCAAGCTGTCTGGAAGCTGCCTCTTTTAATTCCATGGTATTTTTGATTTGTGGTCATGCATTTACAGGGGTATGGCTGGATAACGAGAAAAACTTCTCAACATATCCATGCAAGGACTGGAATTTAGTAGATCAAAATGTCAAACTTTCAGAAGGAATTCTTCCTGTGGAATGTACATTCTTTACAGATGGATTAAACTATTCCTTTGAACAGGCAATTACATCGGCTAAAAACAATTTACAGGATGCAGACAAATTCCAATGTGTTTTAGATGTACATATGGGACGTACAAAAGGATATGTTCCTGCATACACATTTACAAATCAGCCGCTTTGTGACCTTGGTATGGACGATTTTCATATGAATCCATCATCCTATGGTCAGAATAAGCGTCAGAGACTGATTAAACAAGCTATGGATTTTTCTATGAGAAATGTCCTTTTATCTAAAGCTGGACTTGTATCCGAACTTCGATTTGAAATTGATGCAGAAAAATTCTTTAATGATAAATTTACTGATGCGGAATTATTCGTAGCGATGCAGAAACAGCAAAGCGTTAAAAAAAATATTGAAGATACATTGTTTGATTTAAATAGTTTCAACCGTCAAGAACAGCAGGAAACAGGACATAATATTGTTTATCTTGCAGTCAATGAATTGGAATGGACTGCTAAAGGTCAGGAAGAAAAACGTAAAGCTCCATTATATTTATGTCCTTCAGAAATTTATCGAAATATCCGCGGTGAATACCGTTTCTGTGTTAAAGTCAATGAAAGTTTTGTAAATCCGGTGTTGAAAGTTTATTTATATCAGGAATATGGAATAGATTTTTCTGAACTTTTGAATCAGCCACACGAAGATTACAACAAACAGATTCAGGTGATGAAATTTGCTATTGGTAGGCAGAATGGGTGGAAGATTATTGAAAATGTTTGCGGATTAAGTGTTTATCCTGTTCCAAATCAGGCCATATGGAAAGGTCTTCAGGATGATCAGTTATTGAAACATGATATTGTTCAGGGATTCCTGGAAGGTGCAATGACTTGGGATAACAATGTTAAAGTTGATATAGATGCAGCCGAGGAACCAACAGATATTTATACATTTCAGGCGGATGATTCTCAACGCGAAGTGATTGAATCTACATTTAAGAAACGTGCCCAGGTTATCATAGGTCCTGCTGGTAATGGAAAAAGTCAGACGATTGCAAATATTATCACAGAACATATGCGTAAAGGACAGAAGGTTCTCTTTGTCACAGAAAAACCGACAGCAATGGAAGTCGTTGCGGATATGCTTAATCAGGCAGAGATGATCCCATTTTATCTGATGCTGCCGGATGGTAAAGGGACTGTCGCAGGTTTACACGAAAAGGTTGAAGCGACGCTTCGTTATGTGGCGAATTATCACGGAAAACAGAACAGTTCTTTGGATGTAAAGAAAAAGATTTATAAGGATGCCTATGATCGTTTAGAACAGTTCCGTATTTTTATGAAAAAACCGGTTGTTCAGGGCAAGTCTTTAGCTCAGTTACTGGAAGAATATGAACAGTTTAAAGATTATGTATTGGATGAATACTGTCTAACAGATGGAGAAGTTCTAAATCATGAATCTGCGGAAAATGTGATGGAATCATTTGCAGAAATGATGAAAAATCATCCGGATGTGCAGACAGAATATTTGCCATTTATCAATTGTCTGGATTTATCGGATGAAGAACGGAGCAAAGCTTTGGTTCTGATTGATCAGGCACTTGCAAAAATGTCTGTACTTAAGCAGAAGATTTGGAATTTAGGAGATCGGTTAAAAGTTGATATGAATGGTCTTAGTGAAAGAGACCAGATTCTGCGTGTAATGACTTATGCATCTGCATTGCAGAAATGTCCGGTTTACGGTCCTTCATTTAAGGTTGTTACGAAAGAACAGGATGAAGAATTTGGCGAACTTTTACATCTGACAAAAGAGTTGATGGCATCTACACCGGGCAGTTACCACTATGAAGATGTAGGCGACACACTTTGGACAAAAGTTGATGAACATCAGCAGAAAGCGGAAGAGACAGACTGGAGTGTTCTCAGCAAATTTGCTATTCAGGATTCTTTTTCCGGAATCAGCAAAGAACAGATGGCAGAAATCAAGAAGAAACAGACTTATGATAAGTACTGTATGGCTCTGATCAAACAGGCTGAAGGCAGATCTGAAGCTGAAAAAGAAGGTCTTCAGAATGCAGCCAATAACATCGTTCAGGGTAATGGTAAAGAATTATTAGAAGATATCAAAATTTTGAATCTTGTGTATAAATCTTACATGGAACTTCAGAAAACGGCAGAAGTAATGATTATTCGAAACACGGATGCTTTTGCTATGAAATATCCGGACAAGATGATGGCAGACCTTTTTAGTGAATGGAAGAAATGTCAGGATAAACTTGTGGATATCAAAATCTATATGGCAAATTCTAAAAAGGCCGAAGACATTGGACTCGGAAATGTGATCCGCCATATGGAAGAAAATATTCTCACAGAAAAACTGTCTGTAGAAGATATGATGCAGACATTCAGAAAAGCACGTTGTCGATACAATATTGAAAAAATCTGTAAAGAACATCCGGAATGGACCGATTTTGCACGTGTGGATTATGCGGTATGTTTAAAGCAGTATCGTGAAAATGAAGAAATTTTGCGTGAAGCTTATCGCAAAGACATTTTGAATGAAATTGTATCCCATATGCCGGATTTAAAAGAAGGCAGTGCAGATAATCCTGAACTTGGTGCACTGCAGCGTTTAATTCGTCGTGAAAGTAAGCAGACAAGTATTTATAAAATCTTTGACGAAGCATTTCACACATTACAACAGATTTTCCCTTGTATGATGATGGGACCGGAGTCGGTTGCAGAATATATTCCGGCAGCGGTTATGGATTATGATATTGTGATTTTTGACGAAGCATCCCAGCTTCCATCTTATAAAGCGATGATTCCAATCTCAAAAGGTAAGAAATGCGTGTTTATCGGTGATGAAAAACAGCTTACGCCAACGACTTTCTTCAAAAAGAATATTCTGGATGAAGATGGTACAGAAACACCGCAGGAAGCCATTCTTGAAGATGCGATCGTTACGTCCATGCCGCAGAAGATGCTGCGTTATCATTATAGAAGTCAGTATGAAAATCTTGTGGCCTTTTCTAATGACCGTTATTACCATAAAGAGATTGTTACCTTCCCAGGCAGTGATACTCAGGTTAAAGGTGTTGAATACATCTATGTGGAAGATGGATGCTATGATCGTGGTGGAGCCAGAAACAATGTTAAAGAAGCTGAAAAGGTATTAGAACTTATTCAGAAAATTTATAAAGAATTACCGGAAGATACAACAGATACTTTGGGTGTTATCACATTCAATATGGAGCAGATGCGTTTGATCCGAAAAATGCTTAAAGAGGCTTTGCATGAAGTGCCTGATTTAAAACGTCCGCTCGATGAATTGGTTGACGTTGTAAATCTTGAGGCATGTCAGGGTAAAGAATGGGACCGCACAATTTTGTCTACTGCTTACGGTAGAGATAAAGAAGGAAACTTCAGTACAAATCTTGGACCAATGACCAGAGATGACGGCGGCAATCGTTTGAACGTTATGATCACACGTTCCAGAAAGCATCTTTATGTTGTGACATCTTTGACGCCGGATATGTTTGGTGATGAACAGAAAGCCGGCAACAAAGATTTAAGAGACTTCCTTGCATTTGCCAAAGGAGATCTGAAGCTGGACAGCAGAGAAGTTGGTGTTGGAAAAGAGGCTAAAGGATTGATGGCTTCTGTTGTAAAACATCTGGAAGATAAAGGTTATCAGGTTCATACAAATATCGGAAGCAGTTCCTGCAAGGTAGATATTGGTATTATATCTGAAGAAAATTATGCATACAAGTTAGGTATTTTACTTGACCATTTTGAAAATGAAGCACATTCAGTGCGTGATGAGGAAATCATCATTCCGGCAATTCTTGCGAATAAAGGTTGGAAATTATATCGTCTTCATGCTTTGAACTGGTACGACAATTCAAAATACGAGCTTGAAAAAATCGAAAAATTAATGAAGTGATTTATATAAAAACGCATCGGTTTTCGATGCGTTTTTATATTAAGATAAAAGACAAAAAATAGGCTACAACTTTACGATAATAAAGTAAAATGGTATAATTTTTAAAGAAACGGATCTTTGAATTCAGCGTGTAATAAAAAAGAAAAAGTTAGAGAGTGTGAGGATTATGTGGATATGCCCAATCTGTTCAAATCAAGAAAAAAGCAAATACATCTGCAGTGAATGTGGATTTGATAATCGCAGTGATTATTTAAAACATCGTACAATAGCTGCTGTAAGTAAGGAAGATGTCGATTACAGAAAAAGAATAGCTTGTAATATAGAAACAAAAAAAGCTCTCAGTGAAGCATTGGCGCGTTATGACGAATTGAATAAAAAATACGAACACAGTAAAAAAGAAATTGAACTGTTGAGAAAAATAGTTGATAACGATAAAGAATTAAATGATGCAGCAAACAAATTAATCGAACAGTTGAAAGAAAGAGTTGCTCAAAAAGAATCTTTAATCGAGAATCTAAAACAGGAGCTGGAAACTCAGAAGAAAAAAACAAGTATTTCTTATGCGAAAAGTGCAAAAGAAAAACAAATATATTCAAGTGGTGATTGGTATGAAGGTGAACTAAAAAATGGGCTGCGCCACGGAAAAGGTATATACCAGTATGCAAATGGAGACCATTACGAAGGCGGATTTTCAGAAGGAAAATTCGACGGATATGGAATAATAACATATAAGAACACAGGTAACCGTTTTGAAGGAAATTATGTCAAAGGTTCACGTCAGGGTAAGGGAACATTTTATTATGCAGGCGGAACAGTCGTGCAGGGTGAATGGAAAGATGGAAAACTTGTTTATGGTAAAGAGACTTATTCAGACGGTAATTGGTACGAAGGCGAATTTAAGAACTGGGATCGGCATGGAAAAGGCACATACCAGTATACAAATGGAGACCATTACGAAGGTGGATTTTCGGAAGGAAAATTCGATGGATATGGAATAATAACATATAAGAACACAGGTAATCGTTTTGAAGGAAACTATGTCAAAGGTTCGCGTCAGGGTAAGGGAACATTTTATTATGCAGGTGGAACAGTCGTGCAGGGTGAGTGGAAAGATGGAAATCTTGTTTATGGTAAAGAGACTTATTCAGACGGTAATTGGTATGAAGGCGAATTTAAGAACTGGAATCGGCATGGAAAAGGCACATACCAGTATGCAAATGGAGACCATTACGAAGGCGGATTTTCGGAAGGAAAATTCGATGGAGAGGGCGTGTTTTATCACGCGAATGGTAATGTGAGACAAGGCCGTTGGGAAAAAGGTTCTTACAAAGGATAAAAGAAATAGATGTCGTTTTATGAGCAAAGACCGGAATAGCAGAAATGAGGTGCCGCAATATGTGGATTTGTCCGATTTGTTCAAATGAAGAAATAAATAAATATGGTTGTACAGTGTGTGGGTTTGATCGAACCAAGGATTATCTTACTTTTCGGACATTCGCTTTGGTGCCCCAAGTCGATATAGATGCTTTAAATCAATTGTTTACAGGTATCCATAAAGAAAACTATTCAAATGGTGATTGGTATGAAGGTGAATTCAAAAATGGAATATGCCATGGAAAAGGAACCTATCATTATGCGAATGGCGACTATTATGTGGGAGATTTTTATGAAGGCAAACGTCATGGACAAGGTGTTTATTACCATAACGACGGTGGTGTCTATGAAGGAAGTTATGCATATGATGTCCGACACGGTCAGGGGACGTTTTATTATGATGCCAAGCACATATTTAAAGGAAAATGGCAGGATGGCAAACGGACCTTGGGACGAGAAATCTATTCGGATGGACGTGCCTATGAAGGTGATTATCTCAATGGCAAACGTCATGGCAAAGGAAAATTTTATTTTACAAATGGATGTAGCTTTGAAGGCGAATGGAAAGAGGATCAGCGTATTTACGGGAAAGAAGACTTTGAGAATGGCAATTCATATCAGGGTGAATATTTAAACGATAAAATTCACGGTAAAGGCATTTACCATTATGCGAATGGTGAACGCTATGAAGGGGATTTTGAGAACGGTAAACGCCATGGCGGTGGTGTCTTTTATTTTTCAAATGGCGAGGTTTTCAGAGGAACATGGGAAAATGATCAGCGTGTAAATGGTGTGGAAACCTATGATAACGGTAATCGTTATGAAGGCAGCTACAAAAATGATGTCCGACATGGTAAAGGAAGATTCTTTTGGAAAGATGGCGGAAGCTTTGATGGTCAGTGGTTTAATGGAAACCGTATTTATGGCACAGAGAAATATGCAGATGGCGATATGTACGAAGGTCATTATAAAAATGATGTTCGTCATGGGCAAGGGATTTATTATCACAAAAAAGGTGAACGTTATGTTGGCGAATATGCAGATAATGTGCGTCATGGAGAAGGTGAATTCTTCTATACAAATGGCTGTACATGCAAGGGAACATGGAAGAATGGCTATCGTGTTCGCTGTCGTGAGACATATCCAAATGGTGATGTTTATGATGGCGAATATTTTGAAGGCAAACATCAGGGAAAGGGTATCTATTATTATGCCAATGGAAATCGCTATGAAGGTGAATTCCATGACAATAAACGTCATGGTCAGGGTGCAATGTATTATATCAATGGACATAAAGACGAAGGTGAGTGGAAAGACGACAAATTTATAAAAAAAGGTATATTTGATAAGATATTCAAGAAATAATTATTCGATCAATGTGAATGGAGAAACTTATGTGGAAATGTCCAATATGTAATAATGAAGAAGACAGCGAATATAGATGTCAGAAATGCGGCTATGATCAACGCTCTGATTTCTTGCATTATAAAACTTTATGTCCGGTTTTAAAACAGGACGTAGATGCATGGAATAAGAATCTTTTAAGTCATTTGAAAAAAGATTTTTTAGATAGTGATGCAGAAAGAAATTTACGTATGGCAGATACGATTGAGAAGCAGCGTCGTTTAAAGAAAGAATCTGTAGACCAGCAGCAAAGTG
>JAFOYH010000048.1 GCA_017391465.1 Lachnospiraceae bacterium
AAAGTTTTTTATAACTTGAAAAAAGGACGCCGCCAGACGTCCTTAATATTATGCATAGGCACGAATGATGGAAGAAACTTCCTGAACAAAGTCCATCTCATTCAGTGTATCAATTGCTGCTCTGAATTTCTTTTCAAGAACAACATCCGTAATTGCGACGATTTCCGCAGTGTCGCCTTCCGCCGCTCTCTGTATGATCTGTTCAATGCTTACCCCATGGTTGCCTAAAATGCTTGCCACATTACCAAGTACTCCTGCACAATCTTTCACAATCATACGTACAAAATATTTGCTTTCAATATCTCCGATTCCTTTAATTGGCAATTCTCTATAACAGCTGCAGCCTGAACGAGCCAGACAATTGTCTTTGATATTGCGTGCCACATCAATAATATCCCCAACAACAGCACTGGCAGTTGGCAATTCACCAGCACCACGTCCGTAAAACATCGTATCATCGACTGCATCTCCATGCACAAATACAGCATTAAATACATCGCTTACCGATGCCAACGGATGGTTCTTTTTAATCAATGTTGGATGTACACGCACTTCAATACCTGTTTTCGTATTACGCGCAATACCCAGAAGTTTGATAACACATCCCATATCCTTTGCATAGTTTATATCCCGGGATGTGATCTTAGTAATACCTTCCATATAAACATCTGAAAAAGTAATTCTGGAGTGGAATCCAATTGAACCCATAATCGCCATCTTGCGACCGGCATCATGACCTTCCACATCCGCTGTCGGATCTGCTTCTGCATATCCAAGCTCTGTTGCTTTCGCAAGTGCTTCTGCAAAATCCATATCTTCTTCAGCCATCTTTGTCAAAATATAATTTGTTGTACCATTAACGATACCCATAATTTCTGTTACGTCATTACCAAGCAGGCAATGTTTCAATGGACGAATAATAGGAATACCGCCTGCACAGGAAGCTTCAAACATAAAATCAACTTTGTTTGCTTCAGCCGTATCTAATAATTCTCTTCCATGAACTGCAATCAGATCTTTATTTGCAGTAACAACACTCTTTCCTGCATTCAGGCAACGCATAATAAATGTACGCGCTGGTTCGATGCCTCCCATAACTTCTACAACAATCTGAATTTCTTCATCATTAATAATGTCATCAAAGCTTTCTGTTAACAAAGAAGCATCCACGTCTTTACGTGTTTCTGCAATGCTTTTAACCAAAATTTTCTTGATCTCGATGTCGGTGCCGGCTCTCTGACTCATATCCTCTTTACGCATCTGAAGAACTTTGTATACACCTCCGCCAACTGTACCTGCACCCATGATGGCAATTTTAATTGTTTTTTTCTCGTTATCCATAGCCTTATCTCCTCTGTCCATACACTAGCGTGTAAAATTATTCTATCATGATTTTTTCATTTGTACACTAAAAATCAGTTAAGATTCCTTTTTGTTCTTTTTTGAAATCTTATTCACTGATATTTTTTACATAAACATACATAAAATGGGTGGAATTAAAATCACCGGCAGATAATTGGCCACTTTAATCCTGGTCACTCCAATCAAATTTAATCCCAATCCTATAATAAGCACCGATCCCGCACATGTCATCTCAGCAATGGCATAATCCGTCAAAAACGGAGCAATAAAACGAGCCAGAAGAACCAGCCCTCCCTGAAATCCAAGAACAAAAAAGCCAGCCAGTAAAACTCCTGCTCCGAGACTCGCCGCCAACACACATGAAGAAATCAGATCGAGCGTTGCCTTTGTATACAACATCTCCATATCTCCACTTAAGCCTGCCTGAAGGGAACCAACAATGGTCATTGCACCCACACAAAACAGCAAACTGGCGGTGACAAAACCTTCTGCCAGTGTAACTCTTCCATCTTCCTGCTTAAATCGTTGTTCCACATAATCAGCCAGACAATTCAGCTGCTTATCAATATCTAATAACGTTCCAATGACTGTTCCGATCGCCATAGAAAGAATCAGTACAAGTGTATTCTCTCCCTTCAATGCACCGGAAACACCAATATATACCGTGCACAACCCAATTCCGGTCATCAGATTTTCAGTCACTCGTTCCGGAATCCCTCGTTTTAACAAAAGTCCAACAACACTCCCAATAAGGACGGTTAACACATTGACCACAACGCCATTCATCTTAATACCTCAATCCCTAGATATTCTCCAGTACATTTACTATACATAAGCTCGAAGATAATGTCAACGAAAATCTTTATCATTATAAAGTATTCACGCAAGAAAGTGTCTTTTTTAAAAAATTTTCCTATAAAAAAAGTACTACAAGAAAAACTCGTAGTACTTTCGATAAAATATTCTTTAAGATTTCAACTATTCTTCGGTTGTTTCTGTTTCTTCTGCGGATTCGGCAACCGTCTCCTGTGTATCCATTTCAGATTCAACAGTTGTCTCTGTTGCGGTTGTTTCTTCAACCACATCCGACTTAATTGTAAACGCTTCCCAGGCTTCAGAAACCGTATATTCCGCTTCTTCTGTCATCTGTAAAAGCTTTTCATCCAGGCTTACATACTTAAGATCATTTTCTTTTAATGTAATAGCAGCCTGTGTTGCTGTCTCATCATTTAAAGAAACACATTTAATAATGTGATAACCGTACTCACTTTCTACAAGATCACTAATCTCGCCTTCACCCAGTTTCCAGGATGCTGTATAGAAAGGTTCCACCATATAGGAATAATTTACAGGATCAAATCCATTCTTATCAAATGCAAATTCGAAGCCAGCATTTTCTGCTGTATATTCATCCGCTAAAGCCTGGAAATCTTCACCATTTTTCGCCTTTGACAACACACTTTCTGCAAGCAGTTTCTGCTGAGCCTTATAATTTTCGGCTTCTTCAGCAGTCATATCAATGTTATTTCCTTCTGAATCTTGTGTAATCGTATCTGTTGTTGAAATTAAAATGTGCTGTACACGCACGCATACCGCATCCGCCTTTTCTTCATCAGAAAGTTTAACTTCTTCCTGACCCATCATAGCATCGTAGGTATAGCTTGCAATATAGCTTTTTTCAACGACAGATTTAATGATATCCTCTGTAATTCCCTGTGCCTCCATCACTTCTTCACCTACATTGACTTTAAAGTTTTCAATATATTCGGAAATGGCTGTATTATCCTCAGAGGATAAGGACACACCATAATCCTTTGCCTTAGAATTCAATATAAGCATCTGGACAAGTGCATCATTAACCATCTCTTTCATGGAATCTCCATAAGTTACGCCATCTTCAACTTCCATATCCCAGATTTCTGTTCCATAATAAGATTCATACTGACTTTTCATAATATAGCTATAAAAATTCGCTTCATCCATGCTCACAGACGCTCCATCCAATGTAATTGCAGGATTCTTACTGCCAGACGCACTGGAACTTCCGCCGCCACAACCCACAAGCATTGCCGCAGATACAGCCATAACTGCTGCAATAGAAGCGATGCGTTTCATCATTTTTTTCATAAAATCTATTCCTCCTGATTATAAATTCAACATCTAGGCTATTATAGTTGATTTCGAAGGGTCAATCAATCCTTTTATATCTTTTATCACAGTTTTTTCACATTTTAAGAGATTCTGCAAGTCTTCTTTTCGCATTTTTAAAATAAAATGCGGATTATCACCCACTTTAAAACGCAGACGTCTTCCATATCTTTCAATAAGTTCCGGAATCCGTTCCACACAAACATCCGCCTGCTTATACATAAAAATTTTTGTTTCATCGCCTTTACAGGACAACTGAGTAATCTGTGCCTCATGTGCTTCTGCTTTAAGCAATGCGATATCCAGAAGATTCTGTGCAGATCTTGGAAGATCACCAAAACGGTCGGTTAATTCTTCAATCATGTCTTCATATTCTTCTGTATTGGTAATACAGGCAATCCGTTTGTATATTTCCAGCTTCTGAACTTCATTTTTTATATAAGTTCCAGGAATATGAGCATCTATATTTAAATCAAGTACCGTTTCAAAATCATGAGAATCTACCTTCTCTCCCTTTAATTGCATAACTGCTTCATTCAGCATTTTACAATAGAGATCATACCCCACAGATTCCATGTGGCCGCTCTGCTGCTGACCAAGGAGATTTCCTGCACCACGAATTTCAAGATCTCGCATGGCAATCTTAAATCCTGAACCAAACTCAGTGAATTCCCGAATAGCCGCCAGACGTTTTTCCGCAATTTCCCGTAAAACCACATTTCTGCGATATAACAGAAAAGCATAGGCTGAACGATTGGAACGACCCACGCGCCCACGGAGCTGATAAAGCTGAGACAGACCAAGCCTATCTGCATCATGAATAATCATGGTATTTACATTAGAAATATCCAAACCGGTTTCAATAATCGTCGTCGATACCAGTACATCAATTTCTCCATTAATAAAACGATACATAACTTTCTCAAGTTCACGTTCACTCATCTGACCGTGAGCAAACGCTACCTCTGCCTCCGGGACCAGTTTTTGAATGGCCGCAGCCATTTCCGCAATACCGTTCACTCGATTAAACACATAGTAAACCTGGCCGCCTCTGCCGACTTCTCTGGCAATAGCTTCCCGAACCATCTCTTCATTATATTCCATGACATATGTCTGAATGGGCATACGATCCATCGGTGGTTCAGAAAGTGTACTCATATCTCGAATGCCGATCAAACTCATATGCAATGTTCGTGGAATCGGTGTCGCAGATAACGTCAATACATCCACATTTTCCCGAAGCTGTTTAATCTTTTCTTTGTGAGCCACTCCAAAACGCTGTTCTTCATCAACAATCAAAAGTCCAAGATTTTTAAATTCGACATCTTTTGACAGAATCCGATGCGTGCCAATGAGAATATCCACCATACCTTTTTTTAAATCTTTTAAAGTTTCTGCCTGTTCTTTTTTTGTACGAAATCTTGACATAGCACGTATGATGATCGGATAATCTTTCATACGCTGCAAAAATGTATTGTAATGCTGCTGAGCCAAAATTGTCGTTGGCACAAGCAGTGCCACTTGCTTGCCATCCTGAACCGCCTTAAATGCCGCTCGGATCGCCACTTCGGTTTTCCCGTAACCAACATCCCCACAAATAAGTCGATCCATAATACGGCGGCTTTCCATATCTCGTTTTGTCGCCTCAATAGCTAAAAGCTGATCATCCGTTTCATCGAACGGAAATGCCTCTTCAAACTCTCTCTGCCAGAGATTATCCGGACTGAAAGCATATCCTTCCTGTGATTGTCTTGCCGCATAAAGTTTGATAAGATCTTCTGCCAGATCTTTGACTGCTCCACGTACTTTATGCTTTGTCCGATTCCACTCCTGCCCGCCGAGTTTATTTAATTTCGGTCGTTTCGCATCTGCACTTGCATATTTTTGTATGACATCTAATTGGGTTGCCAGAATATAAAGATTATCTCCCCCTGAATATTCAATCTTAATATAATCTTTTTCGACCTTATCGACAGAAATCCTCTCAATCCCTTTATATATGCCGAGTCCGTGATTCTCATGAACCACATAATCCCCGATATTCAGTTCCATAAAACTGTTGAGCTTCTGTCCGCTGTATTCGGATTTTCTCTTTCGACGTTTTTTTAATTCACCAAAAATATCACTTTCCGACAGGATAACAAACTGAATCAGCGGATATTCCATACCGCCGTGAAAATTCCCATGACAAATAACGATCTGTCCGGGTTCCACATGTCTCTCTGCATTTTCTGCTACCGAAGCTGTCAAACCATATGCTTCCAGATCTTTTGCGATATGCTCCGCACGTGTTTTTGAAAAAGCAACCAGAATCATTCGATATTTTTGTTTTTTCCATCGTTTCAAATCCTTAACAAGCATCTCAAAGTTTCGATTATAGGACTGAATAGACTGAACATTCAAATGATACTTCGAAGCCGGAGTCAGACCGGATACTCGCTGATCCAA
>JAFOYH010000028.1 GCA_017391465.1 Lachnospiraceae bacterium
ACTCAAAATCTGTTGGTGGCAACACCGTATGGGTTCAAGTCCCATTGCCGGCATAAAGCTCCTTGAGAAATCAAGGGGCTTTTTCTTTTTAGTACAATCCTCCTTTTCATTGAAACGTCATACATATCGTGTTATAATGCTTTCATATATTTTTTTAAGGGAGGAATTTTAATTATGGTTGACAGGATTGTCGGTATGTATTTTAGTCCGACAGGTACGACTGAAAAGATTGTTCAGGAACTTGTGGAAATATTGGCAATGCATTTGAAATGTGATAAGGATTATGTGGATTTCACATTACCTAAAGTACGTGAGAGCGTACAGACATTTAAAGAAGGCGATTTGGTTGTATTTGGTGTTCCTGTGTATGCAGGAAGAGTTCCAAATTTAATGTTAAAGTACATACATACGGTTCAGGGATGTGGAGCAATGGCTATTCCGATCGTTCTTTTCGGTAATCGTAATTATGATGATGCCCTGGCTGAACTTCAGGCGTTATTGGTAGAAGATGGTTTTATTCCGGTTGCAGCAGCAGCCTTTGTAGGTGAGCATTCTTTTTCGGAGATTCTTGGTGCAGGCCGTCCGGATAATGCAGATATGGAGGTTGTTGAAGCCTTTGCAGAAGATATTTATAATAAATTAACATCGGATTATAGACCAATCAAAGGAGAGTTACTTCAAGTTGGTGGAGAGTATCCATCCAAGGGATATTATCAGCCAAGAGATCGTAAAGGAACATTTATTGATATTCGTAAAGTAAAACCAAAAACTTCGGATTCATGTATTGATTGTAAGTTGTGTGCAAATACATGTCCGATGGGTGCTATTGATTTTGATAATGTTCGTGAGGTGACAGGAATTTGCATTAAATGCGGTTCATGCAGCAAAAAGTGTCCAATGGGTGCGAAATATTATGATGATGAAGGATATCTCTATCATCAGCATGAATTGGAAGATGAGTATACACGCAGAGCAGAACCTTCACTTTTTGTATAAAGAACTTTATCTTTATACATTAAATTTTATGTGAACGTTCTTAAAAAAAACTTAAGTTACTTGATATTGGTTTTTTGAGGTGTTATAATCTCGTAAAGTAAAATAAAATATATTAACGGTTATTTTAAGAAGGTGTAGCATAGATGATAAACAATTTTATCAGGAAGCATGGACTGAAACTAATTGTTCCTATATATTCAATAATCTATTTGATTGTTTTTTTTCTGTTGGAAGACCGTAAAATTTATGGGATGAATATTATTCGTTCAAGCGTCGACAATTCGATACCATTTTGTGAGTATTTTATTATTCCATATATATTATGGTTTTTCTTTATTGGATTTACCGTGTTATGGTTTATGTTTTATAATAAGAACGAAAAAGAGTATTTGCAATTGATTGTAAGTCTGATGATCGGGATGACTGTTTTTTTATTTGTATCGTGGATTTATCCGAATGGTCATTATCTAAGACCAGTAGTTTTCCCAAGAGATAATGTATTTACGGATATGGTTCGACTGCTTTATAAGACAGATACGTCGACAAATATTCTTCCGAGTATTCATGTGTACAATTCTGTTGCAGCCTGTGTTGCTGTTGCGCGTTGTCGTGCATTACAAAATAGGTCAATGGTTATTGCAGGTACATCGTTATTGACTATATGTATTATATTGGCGACTGTTTTTTTGAAGCAGCATTCAGTGGTTGATGTGGTTTTGGCCTTTGCATTAAATTTTGTCGTGTATTTAGTTGTATATTATGTGGATGATCACAGGGGTTTTTTAAAACGAAGAGTGGCCATGCGTTCGGGTATTATATAATGATAGATAAGCAATATTTTCTTTTGTATTCAAAGAGAATATTGCTTTTTTATGATTAAAAACAAACGTTGATTTGAATCAAATATTTCGTAAATATTACATAAAAAGAATAATATTACAAAAATATTAATTTGATTTGTTTTTGGAGAATTGCACTTGAATAATGAAATTAATCATATTAGAATAAATAAGCCGGACGACACGTTCGGCTTTCATTCGACATAATTTTGAAATAATTTTGTCTTTATTAATAGATTGATGTGTGTGTTTAGGTGGAGGGAGTATTTTGGTTTTTTCAAGTTTGTTATTTGTTTTCTTGTTTTTTGCAATGACAATGGCAGTTTACTGCTATGTTGGCACGATTGAGTTAAAGAATCGTGTTTTATTAATATCTTCATTAATATTTTATTCGTGGGGCGGGCCGAAGTATTTAATATTATTAATACTTATGGCATTTATCAGTTGGTTTACCGCCATACAGATTGAAAAATTCAGCCAAAAACCATTTATGAAACGTTTGGCATTAATTTTAGGTGTTGGTATACAGCTTGGCTTTATTGGCTATTTTAAATATACGATGTTTATTCTTGAAAATATCAAGAACATTACAGGATTCCCTGAAGTTATTCCGGAAATTGTATTGCCTATTGGTATTTCCTTCTATACATTTCAGCTGATTTCTTATGTGGTAGATGTTTACCGCGGGGATGTGGCTGCCCAGAAGAAATATACATTAGTATTGTTATATTGCAGCCTTTTTCATCAGTGTATTGCCGGTCCGATTGTTCGATATATTGATGTGGAAAGAGAAATTGAACATCGAAGACCTAAAATTCCAGAGATTGGTCGAGGGATTAATCGTTTTACCATTGGACTTTTTAAGAAAGCTGTTTTAGCAAATTCATGTGCACAGATAGCTGATACATTATTACCAGAAGGTATTATGCATTTTAATTCAGTTCCTGCATTGGGTCTGTGGTTAGGTGCATTTATGTATATGCTTCAGATTTATCTGGATTTCTCAGCATATTCGGATATGGCCATCGGTATGGGACTTATGGTTGGTTTTCATTATAAAGAAAATTTCAATTATCCATATATTTCAGATTCCGTTACAGAATTCTGGCGTCGCTGGCATATCTCTTTGAGTTCATTCTTTAGAGATTATGTATACATACCTTTAGGTGGAAACCGTAAAGGCGAAAAACGTACAATCATAAATCTTTTTATTGTATGGGCTTTAACAGGTTTATGGCATGGTGCAAGTTGGAACTTTGTGTTCTGGGGATTATATTATTTTGTTTTTCTTATTTTAGAGAAATATATCTTAAAAGATAAAATTGCTGGACTTCCAAAGGCTGCAAAACATATTTATGCCATGGCAGTTGTTTACTTTGGATGGATTATTTTCAAGTTTACAGACATTGGTATGCTTGGAAAAATGTTAAAAGGTATGATTGGGTTGAATGGAAATGGGTTCATTAATCTTGAAGTTTCCATGACATTTACAAATAATATTTTCTTTATTATTGCAGCTGTTATTTCGTGTACACCGTTACTTAAAAATGGATATAAGTGGTTCAGTCGTAAATGCAAAACAAATTTTGTGTTCAAATATATTCGTCGTGCGATTGAGATTGCCGGACCGGTTGTTCTTTTGTTTATTTGTACAATGGCACTTGTCGGTAACAGTTATAACCCATTTTTGTATTTCCAGTTTTAAAAGAAAAGGATTAAAGATATGGAAGAAAAACGTAGACGCCGCAGATCGGATGCGGTTGATCATGAACCAGAGAGAAAAAAAAGAAGACCAAGACCTGAAAACTCCGAAGAAAGAGTGCAAAGGCCAAAAAAGAAAAAGTCTTCATCTGGTAAAAGAAGAAAACCTAAAAAAGATTATAAATATACCAAATATAAGATTTATGCTTTCGCAATTAGTTTAATGCTCTTTGCCGTTGTAGCTTTGATTATTCCTCTTCGTCCAAAAGAGTCTGCAACTGAAAAACGTACTTTGACAAAATTTCCAGGTTTTTCAATTGAGAGTTTTTTGAACGGTGATTTTTTAAATGGTGTCAGTACATGGTATGCAGATACATTTCCATTCCGTGAACAGTTATTGGCTGGAAACACAAAGTATCGTACATTATATGGTATTCAAAACAACCAGATTGTTGGTTCGATGCATGTAGCAGATAATGTACCTGCAGAGCGCCTTACATTGACAAGTATTTTACTTCCATTAACACAGGATCAGTTGGAAAACTTCCAGGCGCGTATCCGTGATGAAATTGCAACACAGGAGGCGGCCAATGCAGCCAATGGTGGTGTGAAACGCCGTAAGATCACACAGGCTCCGGAGCAGGTTGGAACAGTATATGTAGCAGATGATACAGCATTTAGTTTATATGGTTTTTCGCAAACACCTGCGAATGAATATATTGATGCAATTAGCGCATTGGCGAATCGTGTAAGTGATGAAGTGACAATCTATGATATTGTTGTACCGATCAGTTCAGGTATATATCTGGATGAAAAATTACAAGAAGAATTGAATTGCAGTGATCAGAAAGAAGCTATCCAGTATATTTATGATAATATGGATGCTAAAGTTCAGACGATTGATGCGTTTTCTGTTTTGAAGAGTCATTCGGATCAGTATCTTTATTTCCGAACAGACCATCACTGGACGGCTTTAGGCGCATACTATACATATGCTCAGCTGATGCGTGAGATGGGTAAAACACCGACATCTCTTGCGGAATACGAGACGATGGTTTTTGATGATTTTATAGGAACATTATATTCTGCAAGTAATCAGGCCCCTTCCTTGGCAGCTAATCCGGATACGATCACAGCATATATTCCGCTTGCAACCAATGAAATGGTATTTACAGATGTTGACGGCCAAGAGACGGAATATAAAGTTATCTATGATGTTTCCGGATGGAATGTGGGCGCGAAATACAATTGTTTTATTGGTGGAGACCAGCCTTTCAGTGTGATTGATAATCCGAACATCAGTGATGGCAGTGCATGCGTTGTTATCAAGGAATCTTTTGGTAACTGTTTTGTTCCATTCCTTGTTGATCATTATGATAAGGTTTATGTGGTGGATTATCGTTATTATCCACAGGGACTATCAGGCCTTATTCGTGAAAAAGGCATTCAGGATGTTATTTTCCTGAATAATATCTCTGCAGCAACAACATCTTCACTGGTTCAGCACATTACAGAAATTGTAAATTACTAATTTATATAAAAAGATATCGAAGAAAGTAGTTCGATATCTTTTTTATTTTTGTAAATAAGTATATAATAAAAAGAAATATTCGAAATTCGTATGGAAGGTTGAGACATAGATGAGTAAAAAGATTGTATTAATCGATGGACATAGTATTTTAAATCGTGCATTTTATGGTGTACCTATACTGACCAATTCTGAAGGCCTGCACACAAACGGAATTTATGGCTTTTTAAATATTATGTATAAAGTATTGGATGAGGAAAAAGCAGATGGTGTTATGGTATCTTTTGATTTAAAGGCTCCTACCTTTCGTCATAAAATGTATGATGATTATAAAGGAACACGCAAACCAATGCCCAGGGAATTACATGAACAGGTTCCTGTATTAAAAGAAGTTCTTGTATCCATGGGCATTCCGATAATTACAAAAGAAGGCTATGAGGCGGATGATATTTTGGGAACACTGGGGCGTTTATGTGAAGAAAAAGGCTATGATGTCACGATTGTTTCCGGTGACCGTGATTTACTTCAGTTAGCTACGCATAAAGTGAAAATTAGTATTCCAAAGACAAAAGCAGGTGGCACTCAGGTTGAGAACTATTATGCAGACGATGTTTTGAAAGTTTATGAAGTAACGCCGACACAGTTTATTGATCTTAAAGCACTCATGGGTGATGCATCGGATAATATTCCTGGTGTTCCAGGAATTGGCGAAAAAACAGCTACAAAAATCATTACATCCTATGGAAGTATTGAGAATGCTTATGCACATGTAGATGATATTAAGCCGACCCGAGCTGCGAATAATCTGCGTGAACACTATGATCTTGCTGTTATGAGTAAAAAACTGGCAACAATCGATGTTTATGCACCTGTTCAAATTCCGGAATCATTGAATCTGGATTATATGTACTCGGAAGATGCTTATCAAATGCTTAAACGTTTGGAATTTAAAAATATTTTAACACGTTTTCGGAGAGAGGATATGGCTGTTCCGGTTCTTTCGTCGGCTATAGAAATCGAAGACAGCATGAATCAGACTCAAAAAATCTTTGAAGCACTCGGTAAAAAAATTGTTGGTGTATATCCTGTTTGTGAACAGAATGTATATGGTCTTATTTTAGCTTATGATGAAGAATGTTATTGGATGCCTGTGGATTCAAATGAAAAATTAAGAGATATGGCAGGATTGTTTGTTGGTTTTTCTAATCTTGCAACGATGAATTTAAAAGAGAATTTACACATTTTACCGATAAATGAGTCGAAAGATATACTTGATGTATCGTTGATGGCATATCTTTTAAATCCGTTAAAAGATTCCTATAATTATGATGATATCGCCAGAGATTATCTGGGCATTACTTTGCCATCACGGTCGGATCTTTATGGGAAGAAATCTTTATCAGAGATTTTAAATGATGACCATGAAAAAGCGATGACCTGGATGGGGTATTATGCCTCACTTCCATTAAAGGCAGCACCTGTTTTAAAAGAGTTGCTGGAAAAAGAAAAAATGTGGTCATTATATCAAGATATCGAGTTACCATTAAGTTTTTCGCTTTATCGAATGGAAGTTACGGGTGTTCAGGTTGAACGTGATGCTTTAAAACGATATGGCGATCAATTGATTGGACGAATTCATGAATTAGAAAATGAAATTTATGCTCTGGCAGGTGAAACCTTTAATATTTTGTCCCCTAAACAGCTTGGAGTCATTTTGTTTGAAAAACTTCATTTGCCTTATGGCAAAAAAACAAAAACAGGTTATTCAACATCTGCTTCTGTTTTGGAAAAATTACAGGATGAGGAGCCGATTGTTCGTCTTGTACTGGAATACCGTCAATTAACGAAATTAAAATCAACCTATGCCGACGGATTGACGAACTATATTTCTGAAGATGGTCGAATCCATGGTAAGTTTAATCAGACGATTACAGCTACAGGTCGAATCAGTAGTACAGAACCAAACTTACAGAATATTCCAGTGCGAATGGAATTGGGTCGTCAGATTCGAAAGGTTTTTGTGCCAAAAGAAGGGTGCGTTTTTGTTGATGCAGATTATTCACAGATTGAATTACGTGTGCTTGCGCATATGTCAGGGGATGCAAATCTGATCGAAGCATACAAACAGGCAGAAGATATTCATCGAATGACTGCTTCTCAGGTATTCCATACACCTCTTGAAGCAGTTACAAGTGAGCAGAGAAGTAATGCAAAAGCTGTAAATTTTGGTATTATTTATGGCATTAGTTCCTTTGGTTTAAGTCAAGGCTTAAGTATTACACGTAAAGAAGCGGAAGTTTATATTAAAAAATATTTTGCTGCTTATCCAAAGATTAAAGATTTCCTGGATGGACTTGTTGAAGATGGAAAAAGAACAGGAAGTGTTTATACATTGTTTTGCCGCAAACGTCCGATTCCAGAATTGTCTTCAAGTAATTTTATGCAGCGTTCCTTTGGAGAGCGTGTCGCAATGAATTCTCCAATTCAGGGGACTGCTGCAGATATTATTAAGATTGCCATGAATCGTGTAGAACGCAGATTAGCATCGGAAGGACTTAAAGCAAAGCTGGTTTTACAGATTCACGATGAACTATTGATTGAAGTTCCTAAGGAAGAATTAGATGCAGTTTGTTCAATTGTACGTGAAGAGATGAGTTCAGCGGCAGACTTAAAGGTACCTCTAGAGGTTGATGTCAATGTTGGAATGAATTGGTATGAGTCCAAATAATTAATGATAGAATTGAGGGTTAAAGAATGAAAGTAGTAGGTGTTACCGGTGGTGTCGGAAGCGGCAAATCAGAAGTATTAAGAGTTTTAGAAGAACAGTTTAATTGTGGTATTATACGAACAGATGATGTTGCAAGAGATTTGTGTGAACCTGGTGAAGCGAGTTATGAATTAATTATTCATGCATTTGGAAAAGAAGTGTTGGATCAGGATGGACGTCTGGATCGTCCGAAACTTGCATCTATTGTATTTAGTGATGAAGAAAAACTGAATATTTTAAATGCATGCACACATCCCCAGGTGTACGAATGGGTGCGTAATACGGTTGAAAAATGGACAAAAGAAGGAAAATATTCCATGATCGCGGTGGAATCGGCACTTCCTGAAAAATTAAAAGAAATGAAAGTTTGTGAAGAGTTATGGTATGTTTATGTTAAGCCAGAAGTTCGCAGAGAGCGATTACGTATTTCAAGAGGTTATAGTGAAGAAAAAATGGATGCCATGTTTGCATCCCAGCTGCCGGATTCTTTGTTTATCGAAAATTGTCAGGTGGTGATTGATAATAATTTAGATATTGAAAATATCGAAAAGCAGTTGAATCAGCTGTGTAAATAAAGAATGTCTGTGATCTTTTTACTTGATGAATCAATAAAATCATATTATAATAAGCAAGTATATGACAAGAGAGGAAGATGAATTTGAAATTTGGTACGATTGCCAGTGGGAGCAGTGGTAACTGCCTATATGCAGGCAATGGAGAAACACACATTCTTATCGATGCAGGTGTTAGCTGTAAACGAATTGTTGAAGGTTTAAAATCGTTTGACTTAGATGGAAAAGATATACAGGGGATTTTAGTCACCCACGAACATACAGATCACATTGCAGGATTAGGTGTCCTTTCCAGAAAATACCATATTCCTATTTATGGAACGGAAAAAACACTCCAAAAGATACTGGAAATGGAAAATCTTGGAAAGATGGATCGAGGATTGTTTCAACCGATAGAGGCTGGGAAAGAATTTCAAATTGGTCATTTGTCTATTGAATCTTTTTCTATATCACATGATGCCGCAGATCCTGTAAGCTATATTATATATGAAGGCGGACGAAAACTTGGAATGGTTACAGATCTTGGTTATTATGATGATCGTATTGTTGACCATTTGAAAGCATCGGATTTACTTTATGTAGAGGCAAATCACGATATTCACATGCTTCAGGCGGGGCCGTATCCTTATTATTTAAAACGTAGAATATTGGGAAATCATGGTCATTTATGTAACGAAAAAGCGGCTGATTTGGTTGTCGAACTTACAGATGATCGATTAAAACATGTGATTTTAGGTCATTTAAGTAAGGAGAATAATTATCCGGAGCTTGCTTTGGCAACCGTTCGAAACGAAGTTGAAAAATCCATTCGTGTGGAAGTTGCACCCAGAGATCATGCAGGGGAATTATACACGATTGATTAGATGTTTATAACAGGAGGAAGAAATATGAAAAAAACAATTATTACAGTTATTGGAAAAGACACAGTAGGAATCATTGCAAAAGTATGTACATATTTAGCTGAAAATAATGTCAATATTTTAGATATTTCCCAGACAATTGTTCAGGAGTATTTTAATATGATGATGATTGCAGATATTAATGCTTCTGAAAAGACATTTGATATTCTTTCTGAAGAATTAAAAGAAGTTGGCGAGAAGATCGGTGTAAAAGTTAAGATGCAGCACGAAGACATTTTTAATTGTATGCACAGAATTTAAGGAGTGAAAGCATGATTAATTTATACGAAGTTCAGGAAACAAACAAGATGATTGAAGAATCCAATCTTGATGTGCGTACGATTACAATGGGCATCAGTCTTTTGGATTGCTGTGATAATGATGTGGATAAAGTTTGTGAAAATATTTATAACAAGATTACAACTTATGCAAAAGATTTAGTTTCTACAGGTTGTGATATCGAAAATCAGTTTGGTATTCCTATTGTTAATAAACGAATTTCTGTGACACCGATCAGTCTTGTAGGTAGTTCTTGCTGTAAGTCCGTGGATGATTATGTTAAGATTGCAAAAGCATTAGATCGGGCAGCCTTAAAAGTGGGTGTAAACTTCCTTGGAGGTTTTTCTGCACTTGTATCTAAAGGGATGACAGCAAGTGATCGCCTTTTAATTGAATCTATTCCTCAGGCACTGGCATGCACCGAACGTGTTTGCAGTTCGGTAAATGTGGGTTCAACAAAGACGGGAATTGATATGGATGCTATTAAGCTTTTGGGTGAAAAAGTGGTTGAAACGGCAGAGTTGACAAAAGAAGCAGACTCTTTGGGATGCGCAAAACTTGTTATCTTCTGTAATGCGCCAGACGATAATCCGTTTATGGCAGGTGCATTTCATGGTGTGACAGAAGGCGATGTGGTTATCAATGTTGGTGTCAGTGGACCAGGTGTTGTTAAACGAGCTCTTGAAAAAGTCCGTGGTGAGGACTTTGGTGTGCTTTGTGAAACGATTAAAAAGACGGCATTTAAAGTGACACGTGTCGGACAGTTGGTTGCACAGGAAGCATCTAAACGTTTAAATGTGCCATTTGGCATTATTGATTTATCTTTGGCACCAACACCTGCAGTTGGTGACAGTGTTGCTGAGATTCTTGAAGAAATCGGTCTTGAACGTGTAGGTGCACCAGGTACAACAGCAGCCCTTGCTCTTTTAAATGATCAGGTTAAAAAAGGCGGCGTCATGGCATCTTCTTATGTTGGCGGTCTTTCCGGTGCATTTATTCCTGTTTCGGAAGATCAGGGAATGATCGATGCTGTTCAGGCAGGTGCCTTGACTTTGGAAAAATTAGAAGCCATGACTTGTGTTTGTTCGGTTGGATTGGACATGATTGCAATTCCTGGCGATACGAAAGCAACAACCATATCCGGTATGATTGCCGATGAAATGGCCATTGGTATGATTAATCAGAAGACAACAGCTGTTCGAATTATTCCTGTTATCGGAAAAGGTGTTGGAGAAATGGTCGAATTTGGTGGTCTTCTCGGATATGCACCAATTATGCCAGTGAATAATTTTTCCTGTGATGCTTTTGTAAATCGTGGTGGACGTATTCCGGCACCAATCCATAGTTTTAAAAACTAATGATTGAAGATTTGTGGATAATCTTTCGATTTCTTAGTGTAGGAATTCTTATGTTGAATGTAAGTTTAGAGGATTATCGACATTTTCGGGTTCCTGGGAGGAGTTGTCTCTTGCTTGGATGTATAGGAATTCTGGATTCTATATGGATGGAACGCTCATGGGTGGATTGTACGATGGGTTTTTTTGTGGTCAGTACTTTATTGATGGTTCTTTATATAAGTACACGAGGTAAAGGTATTGGCGGTGGAGATATTAAATTGATGGCTGTATCCGGAATCCTTTTAGGATGTATGGGAAATATACTGGCATTTATTTTAGCTTGTTTTTTTGTAGTTATATTATATCCATTGCGTAAAATATTGTTCCCATCACGAAAAAGATTGGCATTGGGTCCTTATCTGTCATTGGGTATTATGTTAACTCACCTATGGGGGAATAATATTATTCAGGCATATCTATCCTGGCCGGGAATTTAATTGAGTATTTGAATAATAATCATAAGGTCTTTAAAAGAACCTCCTTGCATATATTATAGCAGTATATGTGAGGAGGTTTTTTATGGATCGTTTTAATCTCTATAAAGACATTCAGATGCGTACGGGAGGAGAAATTTATCTTGGGGTTGTTGGACCTGTACGTACGGGTAAATCTACATTTATTAAGCGATTTATGGATATGATGGTCATTCCTCGTATAGATGATGTACATAGTCGTGAACAAGCTAAGGATGAATTGCCTCAAAGCAGCGCAGGAACGGTAATTATGACATCCGAACCTAAATTTATTCCTAAAACAGCCGTAGAGGTTCCTATTGATGAACAGGTAAAAGTAAAGATACGTTGTATTGATTGTGTCGGATTTATGGTCGATGGAGCGAAGGGACATGAAGAAAACGGAAGCGAACGTCTTGTTATGACTCCCTGGTATAACGAACCGATACCCTTTACGAAAGCGGCTGAAATTGGTACGCGTAAAGTTATTAAAGAACATGCCACCATAGGACTGGTTGTTACAACCGATGGAAGCTTTGGGGAATTGTCCAGAAGTCAATATATACCTGCAGAAGAACAGGCGGTTTTTGAACTTAAGAAGATCGGAAAGCCGTTTATTCTTTTATTGAATAGTGCTAAGCCTTATTCGGAAGAAACACAGAGCCTGAAAAATTCTCTGGAAGAAAAATATCATGTTAAATGTCAGACGATGAATTGCGATCAACTACGAAAACAGGATATCGACTTAATTATGCAGTCGATTTTGTATGAATTTCCTGTATCAAATATTTTGTTTTATATGCCTGGATGGGTAGATGTGCTTCCGAAAGATCATGAATTGAAAGAAAAGCTGGTTGAAATGTCGAAAAATCTTGTATATTCTACCTTTTCTATGCGTGATTTTCGAGAAAACGAAAATTTACTTGAACAACCATGTATTTCTAAATATTATGTTGAAAATCTTAATATGTCCAATGGTGAAATTCGTATTCACTTGGAATTAAATCTTAAATATTATTATGAAATGCTTTCTGAATTACTACAGTCGGAAATTCATGGTGAGTACGAATTTTATCAGTTGATTAAATCATTGGCTGAAAAGAAATCAGAGTTTGATCAGATTGCTCAGGCAGTAACTGCAGTTCGCGGTCAGGGATATGGTCTGGTATCTCCAAAAGCAGAAGAAGTAACATTTGATGAACCGAAATTAATACGTCATGGAAGTAAATACGGTGTGAATATTAAAGCTTATGCGCCTTCTATCCATATGATTTCGGCCAATATTGAGACAGAGATTGCGCCAATTGTTGGCACAGAAGAACAGGCCGAGGATTTGATGCGATATATTTGTTCTAATAGTAAAGAAGGTGCGGAAGCAATGTGGAATACATTGATTTTTGGCAAATCCGTTGGCCAATTAGTCGAAGAGGGAATGCAGACAAAAGTCGGACGTATGACGGATGAGAGCCGAATGAAAATCCAGGAAACATTGCAGAAGATTATGAATGACAGTAATGGTGGTGTGGTATTTGTAATTATATAATTCATTTTGGAGAATTCGAAAAAGAATTCTCCATTTTTTTGATTAAACGAAACGAATTAGAAAAGACATCGCATGGTTATACGTTGCCATAACTTCATAAAAATGTTAAAATAAATTATGTATGTCTAAAAATATTAAGGGTGATTTTTATGATGAAAGTGACAATGTATACCGATGGTTCGGCCAGGGGTAATCCGGATGGACCAGGCGGTTATGGGACAATTTTAGAATATATTGATCCGAAGGGACAACTTCATTCGAAGGAAATCTCCAAAGGATACAAAAAAACAACAAATAATCGAATGGAGATTATGGCAGTCATAGCTGGATTTGAAGCATTGAATCGACCATGTCAGGTGGATGTGTATTCGGATTCACAGTATGTGATCAATACATTTAATCAGCATTGGATTGATGGATGGGTTAAAAAAGGATGGAAACGTGGAAAGAATGAAGCAGTGAAGAATGTGGATCTCTGGAAACGTATGTTGAAAGTTATTGAACCTCATCAGGTGACATGGAATTGGGTAAAAGGCCATGCCGGACATCCAAAGAATGAGCGTTGTGATGAACTTGCTACGACGGCGGCTGATGGAACAGATTTGGCGGATGATGTTATATTAGATGTGAGATGATTCACGCAGTAAGATCCGCAAGTGAGTCCTGGATAAAATAGATTTTAAAATGAGGAAAGTTATGAGAAAAACACTAAAAGAACAGCTTCCTGAGAATTTTGCATTTCGTATGGAGGAACTATTAAAAGAAGAATACGAAGCCTTTTTAAACAGTTATGACGAAAAAACTTATGCCGGTCTGCGTATGAACACACTGAAGATTACACCGGAAGAATATCTTGCGATGACAAAACAGGAATTAGAACCGGTATCATGGTGCCCGACAGGATTTTATTATAATGGCAGTCGTGAATATTCAAAGAATGCTTTATATCATGCGGGACTTTATTATATTCAGGAACCAAGTGCCATGTTCCCTGCACAGGTACTGCCTGTGAGTGAAGGCGATTATATTCTGGATATGTGTGCTGCACCAGGTGGTAAGAGTACAGCACTTGCAGCGAAGCTTCATGGTACAGGTATTTTAGTATCTAATGATATCAGTGCATCCCGTGCAAAAGCGTTACTCAAGAATATCGAAGCGAGCGGCGTTCGCAATAGTATCGTTTTGACGGAAGATCCAAAGAACCTTGTACCGGTATTTCCACAATATTTTGATAAGATTTTAATTGATGCGCCATGTTCCGGTGAAGGAATGTTCCGTAAAGAACCATCCATGATGAAAGCATGGGAAAAGAATGGTCCGGATTTTTTCTCGAAGCTGCAGAGACAGATTGTTGACAGCGGTGTTGCCATGTTAAAACCTGGTGGCATGATGGTGTATTCCACATGTACATTTTCCGTTGAGGAGAATGAGGGAACATTAAAATATATATTAGACACGTATCCGGATATGCATGTTATTCCAATTGAACAGACAGGTGATGGACTTATGAGTGCTCATCCGGAATGGGTGGACGGTCCGGATGAGATTGCCTATGCAAAACGTCTATGGCCACATCATTTACATGGCGAAGGACATTTTACAGCACTTCTTCGGAAAGATGGTGAAGATTTTGGACACTCAAAAGAGATGGGTGAAAAAGGGATGAAAGTTCTTCCGGAGGAATTTGAACAGTTCTTAAAAGAAGGCGGTGTCAATCTTTCGTTTGATCCTTCAAGATTAATTGTTCAGGGTGATCATTTAAGTTATTTGCCTGAAAATATGCGTCCACTTGGTAAGCTTCGTCGTATGCGGACAGGATGGTATCTTGGTGATATTAAGAAGAAACGTTTTGAACCATCCGGATTTTTTGCGCGCGGTTTATCAAACGAAGAATGTAAACATTGGATTGATCTTGAACTTGACGATCCAAGAGTGATTAAATATTTAAAATGTGAAACATTAGAAGTTCCAATGGATTTGGAAAATGGCTGGTATATTGTTGGGGTCTGCGGGCATTCCCTTGGGTGGGGCAAAGTGTCTGGAGGTACACTTAAGAATAAATATCCATCCGGCTGGCGTTGGATGTAGGAGAAAGAATATTGAGACTAGATAAATTTTTGACAGAAATGGGCATTGGAAGCCGAAGTGAGGTTAAACAGGGAATTAAAAAAGGTTTTGCCAAAGTCAATGGTGAAATTGCAAAACGTCCGGAACTTAAAGTCGAAGCATCCGATGAAGTGATTTGGAAAGGCACACCTGTTATCTATGTGGAATATGAATATATTATGTTGAATAAACCGGCTGGGGTCGTTTCAGCTACGGAAGATTCTCGTGATCGTACAGTGGTTGATTTATTAAAGGATACAATCAGAAATGATCTTTTTCCAGTGGGGCGATTAGATAAGGATACAGAAGGTTTGCTGTTGATGACCAATGACGGTGCATTGGCTCATCGATTGTTATCACCGAAACGTCATGTGCCAAAAGTCTATTATGCGAAAGTTGACGGCGTAATGACAGAAGAAGATGTGAGAATTTTCTCCGAAGGTTTCCATGTGGACGATGAGCTGGATGCTTTACCATCTGAATTAAAGATTTTATGTGTGACAGAAAACACCTGCGAGATTGAATTGAAAATATATGAAGGAAAATTTCATCAGGTGAAACGCATGGTTCATGCCGTTGGAAAAGAAGTTGTATATTTGAAACGTTTATCGATGGGCAATCTTGTTTTGGATGAATCTTTAAAACCGGGTGAGTATCGTCCATTGAACGTCAGCGAATTGGAGGGACTGAATGCTTAAGAATGTCAAAGCTGTTTTGTTTGATCTCGATGGAACATTAGTTGATTCCATGTCTATGTGGAAAGAAATTGATGTGGATTATTTAAAAATGTTTCAAATATCGGTACCTGAAACATTGCAAGAGGATATTGAAGGTTTGAGCATGTATCAGACAGCCGTTTACTTTAAAGAAACTTTTGGTATACCTGATTCATTGGAAAAGATTCAGGAAACATGGAATTTAATGGCATATGATAAATATATTCACGAAGTTCCATTGAAACCATATGTTCGAGAGTTCCTGGATTATTTAAAAAATAAAGACATTCCATGTGGGATTGCAACGAGCAATTCAAGAATATTAACAGAAGCAATTTTGAAAAGTCATGAAGTGGACCGGTATTTTCGGGTTATGGTTACTGGAGATGAAGTGAAAAAAGGGAAACCAGAACCGGATGTTTATCTGACAGCGGCACAAAAAATGGGAATAAATCCTAAAGATTGTCTGGTGTTTGAAGATATTCCATTTGGTATTCTATCAGGTAAACGGGCCGGAATGACAGTATGTGCTGTTGAAGATATTTATTCATTAAAAGACACTGAAGAGAAAATGCATTTGGCAGATTTTTATATAAAAAGTTACGAGGAACTATTATGATTAAAGATTTTTTACCGATTACTCGTGCAGATATGGAGGCCAGAGGCTGGGATGAAGTTGATTTTGTTTATGTGATCGCTGATGCATATGTAGATCATCCTTCTTTTGGTCATGCAATTATCAGCCGAATATTGGAAGCGAATAATTACCGGGTGGGAATTATTTCCCAACCGGACTGGAAAAATAAAAAAAGTATTGATGTATTTGGCAAACCAAGACTTGGTTTTTTGATTTCCGGAGGGAATATGGATTCTATGGTGAATCATTATACAGTTTCCAAAAAAAGACGTCACAATGATGCCTTTACACCTGGGGGTGTTTATGGAAAACGTCCGGACTATGCGACAAAAGTTTATGGGAATTTAATTCGTCAAACATATAAGAATGTTCCGATTATTATTGGAGGAATTGAGGCAAGTTTAAGACGTCTCGGTCATTATGATTACTGGAGTGATTCCATGAAGCGTTCGATTTTATTGGATTCGGGTGCTGACCTTCTTCTTTATGGTATGGGTGAACGTTCGATCGTTGAGATGGCAGATGCATTAAATAGTGGTATGGATATTCAGGATATTACATTTATCGAAGGTTCGGTTTATAAAACAAAGTCCCTGGATTCCGTATACGATGCAATTATCTTGCCTTCTTTTGAGGAGATTTCTGAGCATAAACGCAAATACGCAGAAAGTTTTTATATTCAGTATACGAATACAGATCCGTTTAGCGGTCAGCGTATGGTAGAAAAATATAGTGATCATTTATATGTTGTACAGAATCCTGCAGCGAAGCCTTTATCTACGGCAGAAATGGATCGCGTATATGCTTTAAACTATATGCGTACCTACCATCCGTCTTATGAGGCGATGGGAGGAGTCCCTGCAATTACCGAAGTTAAATTTAGTCTTGTAAGTAATCGAGGATGTTTTGGAGGATGCAGTTTCTGTGCATTGACTTTTCATCAGGGACGTATTATTCAAACACGTAGTCATGACTCCATTGTTAATGAAGCAAAAGCATTTACCTGGGACCCGGATTTTAAAGGCTATATTCATGATGTTGGCGGTCCAACAGCGAATTTTAGACACCCGGCCTGCGAAAAACAGCTTACAAAGGGTGCATGCAAAAATAAACAATGTCTTTTTCCGGAACCATGTAAAAGTTTGAAGGTGGATCATAACGATTATTTGGATTTACTTCGCAAATTACGTTCTTTACCGGGAATAAAAAAAGTATTTATTCGTTCAGGAATTCGTTTTGATTATGTCAATGCTGATAAAGATAATACGTTCTTAAAAGAACTTTGTGAACATCATGTCAGCGGTCAGTTAAAAGTTGCTCCGGAACATGTGGCAGATCCGGTTTTAAAACGTATGGGTAAACCGGGAAATAAAGTTTATCGCAAGTTTGTTCAGGATTATAAGGCAATGAATGCAAAGATTGGAAAAGAACAATACCTTGTTCCGTATCTCATGTCATCCCATCCAGGCTCTACGATGAAAGAAGCGATTGCTTTGGCAGAGTATTTAAGAGACTTAGGTTATATGCCGGAACAGGTGCAGGACTTTTATCCGACACCATCAACATTATCAACCTGTATGTATTATACAGGTTTGGATCCAAGAACGATGGAGCCTGTTTATGTGCCTAAGGATCCTCATGAAAAAGCGATGCAGAGAGCTTTAATCCAATATCGCAATCCAAAGAATTATGATCTTGTTCGTGAAGCCCTTGAAAAAGCTCATCGTACAGATTTGATTGGTTTTGATAAAAAATGTCTCATTCGTCCAAAACGCGGCGAAACATTTAAGAAAGAAGAACCAAAGCAGACAAAGAAAAAAACCATTCGCAATGTGCATAAGAAGAAAAAGAAATAAGGTGTAATTATGGAGAATACAAAAAAGGCCATTGGCATCTATGGTTATATTGATGCACTTAAACAGAAAAGTCGAACAAATATGATTGTATATATTGTCTTTGCTGCAATTTTATTCGCAGTTGCAAGCGTTTTAATGAATACGATATTGAACGCATTTACAGTTGCTGCCATTGCCATGTTAATTCCTGCATTTCAGGGATTTAAACAATATATGACAATTAAAGAATTTTCAAGTTGCTCAGTTGATGAATATAAGATAATTTCAGAACATGTTCAAGGGAAACTCTACATGGTTTTACTTTCGGATCTTGTTTTTTCAAGTACAAAAGGTGAAATGATGTTGAATATGGCGGTTATCTATAATAATAACATTTATGGATATGCGCCCAAACAACGTCAGGGTGTAGAAATATTAGAAGAGTTGCTTACAGAGATTCTTTCGGAAGATAACATTTCAACAAAACAGCCAGTTGTACATGAATCTTTTGAGGAATTTGAAGAAATGATCATGATGCTTGCGGCAAATGAACCATCCACACAGCAGGATGTTGGCCGTATTTATCATCAGATTGAATCCTATTGTATTTAAGAGGGAAATATGCAGAAATTTATTGTAACACCGAATGAAGCAGGACAGCGTTTGGACAAGCTTCTTGTGAAATACTTGAATTTGGCCCCAAAGAGTTTTATCTATAAAATGCTTCGCAAAAAGAATATAACTTTAAATCATAAAAAGTGCGATGGTTCGGAAAAAACAGCGGCAGGTGATGAAGTTACATTATGGCTGGCTGATGAAACGATTGAAAAATTCAGAGAGACAAAAAAAATAGATCATGTTCAGTGGCATTTTAAAGTGATATATGAAAATGAAGATATTTTAGCCATTAATAAGCCGGTTGGGTTGTTGTCTCAAAAAGCAAAACCAGAGGACATTTCCGCAAATGAAGAAGCAATAAGTTATTTAATTGAACATCATTCGATCGATGAAAAATCATTGGAAGTGTTCCGACCATCGGTTTGTCACCGTTTAGATCGAAACACAAGTGGTCTTTTGATTGTTGGAAAAAGTTTATATGGACTTCAGCATATGTCTGAAATATTGAAAAAACGTACAGCTCAGAAGTATTATCTCTGTCTTGCAGAAGGGATTATTGAAAAATCTCAGCATATACAGGGTTATTTAGTAAAGGACGAAAAAACCAATCGTGTGTATGTTTCAAAAGAACTGATGACTTCCGGACAAGCTATTGAAACTTATTATGAACCTCTGGGTAATAATGGCTTTCAGACATTATTAAAGGTAGAATTGATTACAGGACGTACCCATCAGATTCGTGCTCATTTGGCATCCGTTGGACATAGTATTGTAGGTGATGGCAAATATGGTTCTGAAAAAGTAAATGACTGGTTTAGAAAGCATTATCATTTAAAACATCAGTTATTGCATTCCTGGCGAATGGAGTTTGAAGATTATAAATTAACAGCACCAGTTTGGCCAGAATTTGAAAAAATTCTAAAGGGGGAACATCTGTGGTCGATTTATACAGACTTGCAGAAGAATTAAATATTCATGATATTGCAGTATGTTCGGCAGAACCGTTTCGAGATGTAGAACATATTCTTCATAAAGATGTGACGCTGGATATTTTTCCGCCTTTTACTGAAACAGATATTCATAAGCGTGTTGAACCTAAAGAAACCATGAAAGATGCCGCCAGTTTTCTGGTGATTTTAGAACACTATGAACCTGAGATTTATAAAAAACGTGATGGAAGATACGGCAATATTTCTCCTGCAGCAAGTGGAGAAGATTATCATCGTGTTGTTCGGCGAAAACTGAACAGCTTAGTTGATGCTCTGAAAACCGAATATCCGAATGGGGATTATATGGCTTTTGTTGACAACTCTCCGTTTTCTGAAAAACATATTGCGGTACGGTCAGGTTTGGGTCGTATCCTGAAAAACGGATTATTTTATTCAAAAACATTCGGTTCCCGGTGTTTTATTGGCATTGTTCTTACAAATCTTCCTGTTGAAATTTGGAATTTAGAACGGAGAAAAGATGGACAGGATCGATGGTTTGATCGTTGTCTATCATGTAACGCATGTATTCAGCTTTGTCCAGGAAATGCATTAAACTATGATGGAATGAATAGTTATCGTTGTGTTTCTTACCTGACACAGAAAAAAGAGGAACTGACGGATGATGAAAAAACAAAAATGGGGGCTCATATATATGGCTGTGATGTTTGTCAGAAAGTTTGTCCATTAAATAAAAAAATACCTGAAGGATACGAAACCGGTTCTGAAATTTCTTTAGATGAGTTGATGACTATGACAAATAAAGGATTTAAATTAAAATACCAGAAGACGGCTGCAGGATGGCGAGGTAAAAAGCAGTTACAGAAAAATGCGGAAATTGCATTAAAGAATATGGAGAGATAGATGTATGGCAACATGGAATTCCAGAGGCCTTCGTGGATCAGAATTGGAAGAAATAGTTAATTTGACAAATGAAAAATATCGCGAAAAAAAACTGGCATTGATTCAGAAGATTCCAACTCCGATTAAGCCGATTCAGATTGATAAGGCAACAAGACATATTACGTTGGCATATTTTGATCAGCGCAGTACTGTAGATTATATTGGCACTGTACAGGGAATTCCTGTCTGTTTTGATGCGAAGGAATGTCAATCGAGAACTTTTCCAATCCAAAATGTTCATGAGCATCAGGTGTTGTTTATGCAGGATTTTGAAGATCAGGGAGGTATTTCATTTCTGCTGATTTATTTTTCAAGCGAACATCGTTATTTTTATTTGCCTTTTCGTCACTTAATTGAATTTTGGAATCGATCGAAAACAGGGCATGCAAAAAGTTTTCGTATGGAAGAGCTTGACGAACATTATGAGGTGTATTGTAAGGGGTATTTTCTGAATTATCTGACAGCGATTCAGGAGGATTTAAATCAGAGATGTTGACAAAGTTTTATGAAATGATATAATGAATTTATTATATTAGCATGATAAAGTATTAAAACTGTAGTCATAAAGAAATGGAGAATCAATATGAAAGAAAGACGTATTCATACACCGGAAGGTGTTCGGGATATTTATGGAAGTGAGTGTGTTCGAAAGAATCATCTTTCGGAACGCATGAAAAATGTTTTGAATTCATATGGTTATCGAGATATTCAGACGCCAACCTTTGAATTTTTTGAAATTTTTAATCAGGATAAAGGTTCATTACCTTCAAATCAAATGTATAAATTTTTTGACAGAGATGGCAATATGCTTGTTCTTCGTCCGGATATGACGCCATCGATTGCAAGGGCTGTAAGTAAATATTTTAATGAAGAAATGCTTTCGATGCGTTTTTCTTATACCGGAAATGTGTTTATTAATAATTCCAGTCTTCAAGGACGCTTAAAAGAATCCACACAAATGGGTGCAGAATTGATCGGAGACGATAGTATTGATGCAGATGCAGAAATGATTGCTTTAGCCATTCATATGCTTCTTGCTGCAGGTCTTAAAGAATTTCAGATTGATATCGGACATGTTGGATTTTTCAAAGGATTGATCAAAGAAACCGGTATGGATGAAGAAACAGCGGGAGAACTTAGAGAGCTCGTTGAAAATAAAAACTTTTTTGCGGTCGAAGCTTTGACGGATAACTCGGCGTTGATCCAGTTACCAAGACTTTTTGGATCGAAAGAAATTTTAGAAGAAGCGAAAGCTTTAACATCCAATGAAGAGTCTTTAAATGCAATTTTATGTCTGGAAAGATTATATGCTATTATTGAGGGCTATGGACTTGAAAAGTATGTTACCTTTGATTTGGGTATGCTTTCACAGTATGAGTATTACACAGGTGTCATTTTCAGGGGCTATACCTATGGCACAGGGGATGCGGTGGTAAAAGGTGGACGCTATGATCATTTGCTTCAAAAATTTGGAAAGGAAGCCGCATCTGTTGGACTTGTCGTTGTTGTGGATGAATTGTTGCTTGCAATGAGTCGTCAAAAACTGGACGTTGATGAAAGTGATTCTGTGATTATGGTTCTTTATGAGAGTCACCGTCATATGGATGCTTTGAAAAAAGCAAACTCCTTGCGTGAACAAGGAAATTCGGTTCAAATGAACCTGAAAAAAGATATTATAAATATGCAGGATTATTTGGAATATGCAAAACGTTTTCATATAGAAACGATTTATTATTTTGAAAACAATGGTGATGTAAAGTTTTGGGAGGTGAATCCATGAGATATTTAACATTTGCACTTGCAAAAGGTCGTCTTGCCAAGAAAACGTTATCTTATCTTGAAAAGATGGGTATTGAAATGGAAGAAATGAAAGATCCGGATACCCGAAAACTTATTTTCGTCAATGAGGATTTAAAAATTAAGATGTTTTTATCCAAAGCATCGGATGTGCCTACATATGTCGAATATGGTGCTGCGGACATCGGTGTTGTCGGTAAAGATACGATTCTCGAAGAGGGTCGGAAGCTTTATGAAGTGATGGATCTCGGATTTGGAAAATGTACCATGTGTGTATGCGGACCAGAGAGTGCAAGAGAACTTTTGAAACATCAGCAATTGATTCGGGTTGCTTCAAAATATCCCAATATAGCAAAAGATTATTTCTATAATAAAAAACATCAGACGGTTGAAGTTATTAAACTGCATGGTTCAGTCGAACTTGCACCGATTGTTGGCCTTGCAGAAGTGATTGTTGATATCGTTGAGACAGGAACAACATTAAAAGAAAATGGACTTATGGTTCTTGAAGAAATATGCCCTTTATCCGCACGTGTTGTCGTGAATCAAGTGAGCATGAAAATGGAAAACGAACGAATTACAGCCTTATTGAACGAATTGAAGACTGTTTTATAGATACAGAAAGGAATGAGTGAACTCGATGAGAAAAGTAAAATTAACACAGGATGCAGTAGCAGGACTGTTGGATAATTTATTAAAAAGAAGTCCAAATAATTATGGACAATATGTTGATGCGGTGAATGAAATTGTAGAAGCTGTCCGTGCAAATGGTGATGCGGCGGTATTTGAATATACAAAGAAATTTGATGGCGCGGATTTGAACGGGAATAATATCCGTGTGACACAGGATGAAATTGATGAAGCATATCGTCAGATTGAACCGGATGTGTTGGATGTTATACGTAAGGCGATTGTGAATATTCGTACATACCATGAAAAACAAAGACAGTACAGTTGGTTTGATTCCAAACCAGACGGAACGATTTTAGGACAAAAAGTAACGCCTTTGACACGTGTGGGTGTTTATGTACCTGGTGGTAAAGCAGCATATCCATCCTCTGTTCTTATGAATATTCTTCCTGCCAAAGTTGCTGGAGTTGAACAGATCATTATGGTTACACCACCTGGAAAAGATGGGAAAGTAAATCCTGGTACATTGGTTGCTGCAAATGAAGCAGGCGCAGATGTGGTTTATAAAGTTGGAGGAGCTCAGGCTGTTGCAGCCCTTGCATTTGGAACAGAAACAATTCCTAAAGTGGATAAAATTGTTGGTCCTGGAAATATTTTTGTTGCTTTAGCTAAAAAAGCGGTTTATGGCTATGTAAGTATTGATTCTATTGCAGGACCAAGTGAGATCCTTGTCATTGCAGATGAAACAGCAAATCCTCGTTATGTCGCAGCGGATTTATTATCACAGGCTGAACACGATGAATTGGCATCCGCCATTCTTGTTACAACGAGTGAAACATTGGCTGATCAAGTATCCGAAGAAGTTGACGCTTTTGTTAAAAAACTTTCGCGTAAAGAAATCTTAGAAAAATCGCTGGATAATTATGGATATATTTTAATTGCGGAAAATTTAAATCAGGCAGTGGATATTGCCAATGAGATTGCATCGGAACATTTAGAAATTGTGACAAAAAATCCATTCGAAGTCATGACACAGATTAAGAATGCTGGAGCGATTTTCCTGGGAGAATATAGTTCGGAACCGTTAGGTGATTATTTTGCCGGACCAAATCATGTGCTTCCAACCAATGGAACAGCGAAATTCTTTTCTCCACTGAGCGTGGATGATTTTATTAAAAAATCCAGTATCATTTATTATTCCAGACAGGCATTAGAACCTGTAAAAGATGATATCATTAAATTTGCAGAATCTGAATTTTTGACAGCACATGCAAATTCAATCAAGGTTCGTTTCGAAGCGTAGAATCTCTGATCGCAGGAGGTAAAGTTATGAGTTTACGTATAGGTGAGGTTTCAAGAAAAACAAGTGAAACAGATATTCGTGTTCGAATCTGTCTGGATGGCACAGGTGCATGTACAGTGAATACAGGAATCGGTTTTTTTGATCATATGTTGAATAGTTTTGCCCGTCATGGTCTTTTTGATCTTGAGGTAGAAGTTAAAGGCGATCTTTATGTGGATTGTCATCATACTATCGAAGATACAGGGATTGTTTTGGGTGAAGCCATTAAGCAGGCACTTGGTGATAAAAAAGGAATCAAACGCTTTGGATATTTTATTCTTCCAATGGACGAATCTTTAGTTTTGGCATCGCTCGATCTTTCCGGAAGACCTTACTTAAATTATCAGATTCCATTGACTGTAGAACGTGTAGGCCAGATGGATACAGAAATGGTGAAAGAATTCTTCTATGCAATATCTTATAGTTGTGGTATGAATCTGCATTTGAAATTAATGGATGGTTCAAATAATCATCATATTATAGAAGCTGCATATAAAGCTTTTGCGAAAGCTTTGGATGAAGCGGTGTCTTATGATTCAAGAATTACGGATGTATTATCTACGAAAGGTTCTCTTTAAATATTAAAAACTCTTTATTAATTGAGGTGAAAAAATTGAAAGACAAACAGATTATAGGATGTGTACATACATGTGATGATGTTACGGCTGAAGCCATGATTCAGATGGAACATTTGGGAATGGATGCTATATATTTAATTGATGATGCACAACCTTCAGACGAAGAAAAAATCATTAAATTAATTAAAGCAGTGAATGCAAAAGCAGATATTCCAATTATGGTTAAACGTAATTTTAAGCGTCTGGAAGATGTAAAAAAAATCATTTATGCAGGGAATACACGTGTTGTTATGGATGCTGTTTTAGATGATGATTATCAACTTATGAAAGAAGCTGTTGAACGATTTGGCAAAGCCAATGTTCTTGCCTGGATTCCAATGATTCAGATTATTACAGAGAATCTTTTACAAAACATTAAAGAATGTGGGGTATCAGCTTGCGTTGTGGATTCATTGAATTCAATGGATATTTTTGATGAACAGAAGATGGAAGCTTATGTTTGTCTTAGAGATTCTCAATTGGATTGCGTTCAATCTGTTTTGGATATGTCTGCAGTCTCTGGTGTTATTGCCAAAAAGTATTCAAGCATGGAGATGGATTTGATGAATTTGAAACATAATTTGAAATCCAGCGGTATTTCCATGAATTGTTTTGAAAGCAAGATGCCGTTCGACGAGTTTAAATTAAATAATGATGGTTTGATTCCTGTTGTTGTTCAGGATTATAAGACTGGAAAAGTATTAATGCTTGCCTATATGAATAAAGAATCTTATGAAGAAACGATTCGAAGTGGACGAATGACCTATTGGAGCAGAAGCCGCCAGGAATTATGGAAAAAAGGAGATACTTCCGGACACTATCAGTATGTAAAATCATTGGATATTGATTGTGATAAAGATACAATCCTCGCAAAAGTGGCTCAGATTGGTGCGGCTTGTCATACAGGCAATGAAAGTTGTTTCTTTACAAATCTTGTTTCAAAAAACTACGAGGACGTGAATCCGATGACTATTTTTGATCAGGTCATGGAAACAATCTTAGAACGTAAGGAACATCCAAAAGAAGGTTCTTACACAAACTATTTATTTGATAAAGGAATCGATAAGATTCTTAAAAAAGTCGGGGAAGAAGCAACAGAGATTGTGATCGCAGCTAAAAATCCAGACAGTGATGAACTTAAATATGAAATTTGTGATTTTCTTTATCATATGATGGTTTTAATGGCTGAACGTGATGTAAACTGGAAAGAAATTACAAAAGAACTGGCAAGTCGTCATTAAATACATGAAAACTATTTACAAAGATTCGAATTAATTTTATAATAGAAAACTGGCAGAGTTTATCAGTAAATAAATGATGTCGGTTTTCTTTTTCGTTAAAGAATTATAAATTTGAATGATATACAGGAGGCTGAAAACAGTGAGAAAACAGTATGGTGTGAATGAGTTAAGAAGTATGTTCCTTAATTTCATGGAAAGCAAAGGTCATTTAAAAATGAACAGCTTTTCTTTAATTCCTCATAATGACAACAGTTTATTATTAATCAATTCCGGTATGGCTCCACTTAAGCCATATTTTACACGTCAGGAGATTCCACCTCGCTACCGTGTAACAACATGTCAGAAATGTATCCGTACAGGTGATATTGAAAATGTTGGCAAAACAGACCGTCATGGTACATTCTTTGAAATGTTAGGTAATTTCTCATTTGGTGATTATTTCAAACGTGAAGCGATTGCATGGTCCTGGGAATTTTTGACAGAAGTTGTTGGTCTTGAAGAAGATCGCTTATATCCATCCGTGTATGTTGATGATGATGAAGCATTTGATATCTGGAATAAAGAGATGGGAATTGCTCCGGAAAGAATTTTCCGTTTTGGAAAAGAAGATAACTTCTGGGAACATGGTGCAGGTCCTTGTGGTCCTTGTTCTGAGATTTATTATGACCGTGGAGAAAAATATGGTTGTGGTGAACCTGGATGTACAGTTGGATGCGATTGTGACAGATACATGGAAGTATGGAATAATGTATTTACCCAG
>JAFOYH010000016.1 GCA_017391465.1 Lachnospiraceae bacterium
AAATCTTTAATTTCTAAAACCTTTTCTCGTTTATTCATAATTCACGATCTTTCTAAACAGTTAATTCAATAATACTTTATCGCTTTTTCATGGTAAAGCGGTACATGTATGCAATATAATATACCACCATTTCCTAAAGAATTCAATATGTAGTTTTTTAAATATTTTTAAGAAAATTTTATATTTATACAAAAAACAAAAGGTGCAGCTTCCATTTTTTAGGAAATGCACCTTTATTTGACCAATTACTCTGTTTTCGTTTTAACCTTTATCCTATGTTTGAAATTATGCTCGAATCGCCCAACGCATCTTGGTTGACTTCGCACGGCTGTTACGCACACATTCTTCTGCAGAAGGACGAATCACATCTTTGGAAACTTCACTGTAAATACCTGCTTTTTGAAGCTCTTTAAAGGAACGTTTAACAAGACGATCTTCTCCGGAATGGAATGTAAGAATCGCTACACGTCCATTGGGTGCCAAAACATCCGGAAGCTTTTCAAGAAACGCATACAATACTTCAAACTCACTGTTTACATCAATTCGCAGTGCCTGGAAAACACGGGCACAGGATTTTTTTACAGCTTCTTTACGTTCTTTCTCAGGCACTTTACGAAGTGAAACTTCGATAGCTTCCTTTAACTGTGTTGTTGTCTCTATCTTCTTACCACGATTTAACCAATTACAGATGGTTGAAGCAATCTCTTCTGCAAAAGGTTCATCCGAATTTTCCACCAGCATGCCAACAAGCTCCTCATAAGATACTTCCTTTAGTCGCTCTGCTGCGCTGACACCTTTTAATGGATTTAAACGAAGATCCAAAGGTCCTTCAACCTTATAAGAAAAACCACGTTCGGGGTTATCAATCTGCATAGAAGAAACCCCTAAATCCGCTAAAATGAAATCGAACTTATGTCCCGTATCCTTTGTTACCTGATCGATATCTGCAAAATTTTGAAGACGTACGGTCAAAATTTCTTCTCCAAATCCCTGATTCGCCAAACGCTCCTTGGTCTTGGCTGATTCAATTGGGTCCACATCCAGACCATAAATATGGCCCCGTCCTTCCAACTTTCCAAGCATAGCCTTTGTATGTCCTCCATATCCAAGGGTTGCATCAAGACCGATCATTCCAGGCTTAATCTGTAAGAAATCCAAAATCTCCTGCACCATAATGGAAATATGCATGCCTGCCGGCGTACTTCCCTTACGAATAACCTTTTCGATGGTATCTGCATATTTTTCCGGATTGTGTTCTTTATATTTTTCTTTATAGCTCTTCGGATGTGTTCCTGAATATCTCACCCTGCGTTTATGCGGCTTCTCCTGATTCTGTTGACTTTGCTGGTTTTCCATAAAATCCCATATCCTCCGTAATCTGCTGTTATACCTCTAACAATACTTTTTCACCTGGTTTAATACAGTGAATATTCCCATGAATATCAAACCAGACATCCATGCTGCCGTTATTCTGTATATATTCATCTGTCACTTCTGTCATTTTCATAGTTTTCAAATAACGTACTAATTCCAGATGTGTCGCGAACCATATGTGCTCATCTGCTGCAACTTTTGCCAACAATGTTTCCATCCGATCCCAGTTGCGTTCTGCATCAAAGTCATAGGTATGACCTACAATCTGGGCAAGCGCCAGTTCCTCATTCGTCTCAAGAAAAACATCAATATAGGATTCTAATTCCGGAGATAAATGAAAAATTCCAGCTTTCCAGAAATATTCATCTTCACAAGGTGTATATCCTCCACTCATATCGGATATTCTTGCATATTCAAAACCAACAATCTTTGCACACTCTGCAATTAAATCACTATAATAATTAAATGGTACAGCAAATCCCAAAATTTTAGTTCCAAAAATATTTTCCAAATTATCTTTATCCTGAGACATTTCTCTTAAAATCTGCTCAGCACTCATACCCTGCATATTCGGATGGGTTAGTGTGTGGCTTGCAATTTCATGTCCATCATAAATGCCTTGAGCCATTTCAATGGAAAGACGTTTCACAACCATACCACAATCATGAAACCATGCAAACTGATCAATCATCAACTGTGAATTTAAATTAAAAGTTCCTTTAATTCCATATTTATTAAGGATTCCAATAAATTCTGCATCTTGTAATACACCATCATCGTAAGTTACATTAAATGCTTTTGTCTTACCATTCGGATATAATTTTTTGATCATAAAACATCACTCCTTCCAACTGCCAAAACATTCCTTTTTCATAATATCAATTATAATTACTTTAATTCCAGTTTACCACTAATTTACTAATTTCGCAATTCACATACATCGACTTTTCCCATTTATACCATACATCACATAGTGCCTGATGATGCCAAATATCCTGGATAACATAGCTAAACTTTTCATATCATAAGAACCAAAAAACAGGAGTTTCCGTTTTGAAAACTCCTGTCTAAATCATACATTTATTTCATTATAAACAACTGCTTATGCAAGAATAGGTTTAATCGCATCAGCAAGAACATCTTTCTGAGCCTGTGCTTCTGCCAAATCTTTACCTAATGTTGTAAAGTATGTTTTGATCTTTGGTTCTGTGCCGGAAGGACGAACGATTACTTCAGCACCGCCTTCTAATTTGTAGATCAATACATTTGCTGCAGGAAGACCTGTTTCTTCAGGTTTCTTGTAGTCAATGGCTTTCACAACTTTGTATCCTGCGATTTCTGTTAATGGATTTTCACGCAAACCGCTCATGATTTCTGCCATCTTATCCATACCGGATAAACCAGGGAATTCATAGCTGTCTACTTTATTTAAGTAACGACCATACTGTGCATAGATTTCTTCCATTCTCTGTTTAATCGAAGAACCGATGCTTCTGTAGTATGCTGCCATTTCACAGATCAACATAGAACCGATAATCGCATCTTTATCTCTTACATATGGTCCTGCAAGGTAACCGTAGGATTCTTCGAAACCAAAGATAAAACGATCCACTTCGCCAGCTGCTTCAAGGTTTGCAATCTGATCACCAATCCATTTGAAGCCTGTTAATACACCTCGAAGTTCTACACCGTAGTTTGCTGCAACTGCATCTGCAAGCGGTGTAGAAACGATGGATTTAACAGCAACTGCATTTTCCGGCATTGTCTTGTTTTCAAGACGAGCTGCACAGATATAATCTAATAAGAGTACACCAACTTCGTTACCGGAAACGAGTTCGTATGTACCATCCGGACATTTCATAGCAATACCAACACGATCAGCATCAGGGTCTGTTGCCAACATAAGGTCAGCGCCTTCTTTTTCTGCAAGTTCAAGACCTAAACGAAGAGCTTCGAAAATCTCTGGGTTTGGATATGGACATGTTGGGAAGTTTCCATCTGGATACTTCTGTTCAGGAACGATTGTAATATCATCGATACCGATATCCTGTAATACTCTCATAACAGGAACTAAACCAGAACCATTCAGTGGAGAATACACAAGTTTTAAACCGGCTGTCTTACAGATACCTGGACGTACACTGCGTGCTTTGATGGCATCGTAAAGAGCTTCTTTGCAATCTTCACCAACATATTCAATAAGACCTTTTTCGATACCTTCTTCAAAGGACATAAGTTTTGCACCATTAAGAATATCTGTTTTCTGAATTTCAGCATAAACGATATCTGCTGCTTCATCTGTCATCTGACATCCGTCTGGACCATATGCTTTATAACCATTATATTTTGCAGGGTTGTGAGAAGCTGTAACCATAACACCAGCATTTGCTCCATAATAACGTGTCGCAAAACTTAATGCTGGTACTGGCATCAATGCATCATAAATACGAACTTTAATTCCATTTGCAGCTAAAACTTTTGCTGTTTCTTTTGCAAATACATCACTGTTAATACGACTGTCATAGCTTACTGCAACTAACTGATTGCCGCCCTGAGTTTTTACCCAGTTTGCAAGACCCTGGGATGCCTGACGAACTACGTAAATATTCATGCGGTTGGAACCTGCGCCCAACACACCACGTAAACCTGCTGTACCGAACTTAAGTGCAACTGCGAAGCGTTCTTTGATTTCTTCTTCATTACCTTCGATTGTTTTGAGTTCTTCTGTCAATGCAGCATCTTCCAAATCAGCTTCTAACCAACGTTTGTAATCATCTAAAAACATATGATACCCCCACCTTTTATCATCAAACATTATATAAGTACATACCTATGCACTATATATAAATTGTAAGTTCTTTTGAGATAAAAGTCAATGTTTCAGGTCTATTTTTGATGGATTATCCAACAATCTTCCTTCTTTTGAAAATCTTGAACCATGGCATGGACAATCCCAAGTTTCTTCATCGTTATTCCATGAAAGTGCACAGCCAAGATGACTGCACCGTCTTTCTTCTTTCCCTAACCATCCCATAAAAAGTCCTTTTATACTTATCCCGATATCAATCATCAACTTATCAATTCCGGCAAACAAATGGAATCTCTGAGGTGAAAAAATCTTTGCATACGGATTTTCTTTTTCACAGATTAAATCCCTTAAAATCATAGCGGAAACCATAGATGAAGTCATCCCCCATTTTCCAAAACCTGTTGCCACATAAAGATGGGGTGTAAACACAGAATATCTCCCGATGAACGGAATCCCATCGTGTGGCATACAGTCCTGTGCTGACCAGGCAGCTTCTATTTTTGAATTTGGATATATTTGTTTTGATGCTTCTATAAGTCGTTTATACTTACTGTCTTTTTTCACACAACCCGTACGATGTCCACATCCACCAAACCAAATATTTTCACCCGCCTGTCTCAAAGAATATCCGTTGGAATCGATCCCCAAATACATTCCATGAATCTTTTTGCAGCCAGACAATGACAAAACATAACTCCGTTCCTGATGCTGACGAAGGAAATAAAATCCCGGACAATTCTTAATTGGATAATGGGTCGCTACGACGATATCATCTGCATAAAAACGATTTTCTTTATTTTCACAGATCACTTCATGTCCACGAATCTCTACAACTTTTGTATGTTCCAAAATATTTAATTGGTCAGCGAGATGACGAAGAAATTTTAATGGTGAAAACTGTGCCTGATTCCGAAACACCAAAGCCGCTTTCACCGAAAATGGAAGCTCTGTTTCATTTGTATAATAAGCATCCAATCCAAGTTGCATGACAACCTGCGTCTCCTTTTGTATCGAAAAAGCATCTTTTTTCGTGTAAATGCAAGCCGGAACTCTTTTAAATTCACATGCAATTTCTTCCTCCTGAATTAATTGTTCATACATATCAATGGCTTTTTCATTCGCCTGTGCATAAAGCTTTGCCTTTCTCATACCAACACTTCGTTTTAATTTTGCATATTTCAACCCATGCTGACTTGTCATCTTGGCCGTCGTCTTTTCCGTTTGTCCGGATCCGACTTCATTTGATTCCAGAATAAGAACGGTCTTTCCTTCTTTTTGCAGATAATAAGCACTAAGAATTCCAGCCATACCAGCGCCCACAACAATAACATCATAGTGATTTGATTCCATGAAATTTCCTCGATTTCTTTATTCTTTCGAATATAGTATGAGAAGTTTTTTTAGAATCATTCCTCCTTTTGTTTCAATGAAATATATACTGCCTGCATTCCCAATTCCTTGTAACGCATTTCTACAATTGTTTTATCATAGCCAACCGTTCCTCCGGATATTGGATCATTTAAATAATAGTGCCTGTCATCATAACCAACGAGAACCAGACAATGTTCTCCAGCTATCCATGTATAATTTGTACCATCTTCTAAAACCCATGAATTCCCTGTTTTTGATTCTTTCATACCCATTGTCGCCCAAATCAGTAATGGATTTCCCCGATTTAAATATGTATCACACAAATCCATTAAAGATTCGCCGTTCAATACCTTTGCATGACATTGGGAACTATGATCATTAACAGCCTTCTCAATAACCGGCGCAAAACAGCCATAACTGTTTTGAGAAAACGGATCTCCGGCAAACACTTTCGATGGATCCGGTCCATAAAGTACATCCTCTTCATAATAAAAATTATCATCACATGTCAGCCACAATGATGCAAATGTTTCTGCCTGAATATCCTCACCATAATACTGAAGAACCATGGCTGCCGCCACCGATTCACACCCTGTCGGCAATATAGGATATTGACAAATCTGAGGCACCTCCAGATACACTTCACTTTTTACTGCCATCTGTTTTTCATCTTTTGTGTCCATTTTTGCCCATACAGACACACTCGCCATAACCAAAACGACTCCTATCATTAAACATTTAAATTTATTATATGTGCGTTTCCTCATAAAAATGCCTCCCTTACAAAATTTATTGTAAGGAAGGCATGTATCGCGTTTGTTTAAAATCTGTATCGAATTTGTATATCAATTATAAAATATCATCTCCTCATTGTAGAATGATTCTTCACTGTTTTCTATCTCACCCTCCTCCATTTCTTTTGTCTGTTCCAGAGAAAAATATGCAACAATCACATCTTCTGCCACCATACATCTGGTCATATACTGATTCTTTTTTAATCCTAAAACATTTTGGCTATATGTTTCAGCAGATAAAAAAATGGAATCTATAAAATACCAGTCAACTTTTTCAATTTCCCACGTCTGGTAAGAGAAAGCACAAAGCGCCGAAGTTTTTTCTTCATATACAATCTCAATCTGTTCGTAATCATTCCTATAAATCAGATTAACAAATACAAAAGACATCGTTCGACTTCCAATCAACGTCAACAGGATTTCCCGATCATAAAAGATCATATCTGAATCAATGATAGATTCTATTTTTTCAAACGCAGCTTCATCTTCTCCAAAAACTTTATACAACACATCTTTTGTCTGATTCTTAATTGCAATAAGCTCCAACTCATCGGCATCATTATAACCATTCGAATATTTATTCCCGCCTTCAAATCCGTTATTGACAAAAAGCTGCACAAATTCGGCGTCGGTAATCTCAACGTTTTCCGGCTCATTATATGTCCAGTAGCTTTTAGATTCAAACAAATCCTTTTTTATATAAGTATTCATAAGATTTGGCCCCATGGAAACACATAGAGTCACACAGATTAATAATGGTATTAAAAATAACCCCCATTTTTTATGCATAATCATCACCCGTCAACGACAACTCGAATAATACCAAAGTCCCTTTTCCCTGTTCGCTTTCAAACTTAAGCTCCGTATTGTGAATATCCGCTATTTGTTTACACAATGAAAGGCCAAGACCCGCACCGCCCTGTTTTCTTGAACGTGCTTTATCTTCCCTGTAAAATGCTTCTGTCAAATGTTCCATATGTTCTTTTCCGATTCCATGTCCGGCATCTTGAACACATATTTTCACTTTATCTTTCAATTGGATTCCAAAAATATGGACCTGCTGTCCTGGTTTTGATGCTTTAAGTGCATTATCCGCAAGATTATAAATCAAAGATAACAGCAAAACATCATTTGCTTTTACCTGAACATCCGGCAGCCTCACCAAACAGCTGACATTATATTTTTCTGAGACAAAGCGCAGTGTCTGCTCAAGACGATTCTGAATATCAAATAGTCGAACAGGTGTAAGTTCAACATCATCATTCTGCATAACCATTAATTCCAGCAGCTGTTTTGAAAGCTGTTCTAATCTTTTGCCCTCGTGGTAAATTGCCATAGCAGCCTGACGCTGCTCCTCCACAGATAATTCATAAGACATCAGCATATCTGCATATCCGATAATAGAGGTCATCGGAGTTTTCATCTCATGCGTAAAATCAGCTACGAACCGTTCACGTCTTTCCGATTCTTTTTTTCTTTCGTTTAATGCATTCTCTGTTGCCATAGACATGGAATTAAAGCTTTCTGCCAGCTCATATATTTCTCTGTCTGAAGTTTTTATATCAACAGTTTCACCATAATTTCCGGAAGCAATATTATCAGAAACCATTGTTAATTTATGTAATGGTTTTGTTATCCTATTTGAAAAGAAATACAACAACAATCCACTGATTGCAGCTACACAAAGAACAACAACACTATAAATTTTCCATGTCTGCACACGATAGTTCTGAAGTTCTGTAAAATCCGATGAAACTCTCACATAATAACTGGCATTGCTGATATTTACTTTACATACAGATTCCATCATCAAGCGATTTTCATCTTCAAAAAAAACATTCCATCCGTCATTTATATCAAGCAAACGATATGCCTCATCTTCAATTTCACTTTCAAGCAAAATATCCAGATCCGTTATACAGCTGTCCAACGTATTCTTAACCTGATATATCATACTGGATTTCTGTTTACCCGTAACAATTCCGGTGGAAACATTGATTAAAGAACGCAGACTGTTAATGGCATAATTTTCCGATGCCTGCACACGTTCAACCTGTGCATTCCACATCCGATTTATGGAATTTTGAATAACCACTGCACTGCCAATGCCTGTCGATAACAGGACAACAATATAGGCAATGCAAAAAAACTTCAGTGATAATTTCATTTTAATCTCTCCGGTACAAACTTATATCCAACTTTGTATATGGTTTCTATAGCATCTCCAAGATTTAATTTTTTCTTAAGACGCTGAATGTGAAGATCAATGGTTCGCGTATCGGAGTAATAAGGTTCCTGCCACACATGCTCATAAATCTTTTCACGATATAAAGCAATGTTTTTATTACGAATAAGATATAACAGCAACTCGTATTCTTTGGCTGATAAAGCCACATCATGACCATCCAAAGTCACAATCCGACTAGGCAGATCAACAAGAAGTTTGCCAAAAACAAATCGATTCTGTGTTTTATTATATCTTCGAAGCACCGCTTCCACCCTTGCCACCAGTTCTTGAAGATCAAACGGTTTAATCAGATAATCTTCCGCACCAATCCGCAGTCCTTTTACACGATCTTCGACTGCCACTTTAGCTGTCACAAAAATCACAGGAATGTCATACTGTTTCATGTAATCAATTAATTCAAACCCATCTATTTCCGGCATCATAACGTCCAGTAAAGCCAGATCATAATGATTATTTTCAATCATTTTTGAGGCCTCAAGACCATCATTGGCCGTTTCACATTCATAACCATTTTTTGTCAAACAAAGATTTACCATGTCAGCAATCGATGCTTCATCATCAACGATCAATATTCGATTCATTGTATTCACCTCTCATTCCTGCCTGATCATGATTATAGTATAACAAAGTTGTATCATAATTGTATCGATTACAAAAAAAGGACGCCTTAAATGATTTAAAGCATCCCAAATAATCTTATCCTATTTTTGAAACTTATTATTTCTGTACGTATTTTTCTTTTAATTCATTAAATTTAGCATTATAAGCTTCGTTCTGTTTCTGACTTACAAGTACACCATAGATCTGGTTTGCAACTTCTTCAAATGCCATAACGCCAGCTTCGGATTTTCCTTCAACTTTGATCAAGTGATAACCAAACTGTGTCTGAACTGGTCCAACAATAGCGCCAACTTCTGCAGCAAATGCTGCTTCTTCAAATTCTTTTACCATCTGGCCTTTACCAAATTCACCAAGGTCACCGCCCTGTGTTTTGGATGGACATGTGGAAGATTCCATAGCTGCTTCCTCAAATGCTTTATCACCTTTGTTGATGGCTTCTAAAATATCAAGACACTGTGCTTCTTCTGGAACTAAGATATGTTTTGCATGTACAGTTGCACCTTTTTCAAAACGTGCTTTATTTGCTTCATAATAAGCTTTTGCTTCTTCCTGACTGATCACCGCACCAGCTTTTACAGTGTTATTGATGGCGAGCTGAGCAAGCACTTCTTTTCTCATATTAGCCATGATGGATTTGAATTCATCTGTTTCTTCAAGACCCATTTCTTCGCCGTATTTTGCATAACAACGAAATGCAATCATCTGTTCAAGGAACTGATCACGGAACTGTGGATCCTGTGCATATAATTTCTGTTCCTTTGGAACGCCCTGTAAAAATGCATCTAAGTCTGCATTTGTAATGTTTTCTCCAGCAACAACTGCTAAAATTTCCTGATTGTTCATTTCTATATACTCCTTTGTATTATTATTCTTCTTAAAAACAAAAAGTCCGCTATATAGTTTACCAAATTTTTTCCAGTAAAGCAATTACGACTTGCCCGTAAGATAAATCTGTTTTAAAATAAATGTTGATTTTTTTCAAAATCTGACTTAAATAAAATTTTTTCACAGAAGGAATGAGCTATGAAAACAACTTACAAAAACATATTATCTGCATTGTTTTTTCCGGCAACCATTTTTTATTATGAAATGATCTTCCGCGAATCAACGGTACATGGCATATGGGGAATATCTTTTTATCCAACTCTTTTGTTCTCCCTGCTTTATGGAGGCTTCCTGTTTTTAATCTTAAGTTTGATCAAAAACAAAAGAATCTATTTTACGACAAATCTTAGCTTGCTTTGTTTAACCGCAATACCTTTTTTAGTTGAATTTTTCGTCTACCGTCAGTTTAAAATTTTTTATGATCTGAATACGGTTGCCGGAGGTGCTGGCGATGTTGCCGGAGGCTTTATGGACGATGTCCTTCGACTCATTTTCAGTTTTGACGGATTGTATCACATTTTCTTGTTTTTACTTCCGGCGGTTCTCTATGGAATTTTCGGTCGAAAACAGGTGTTCATTCCTGATTTTTCAGAAAAACTTCGTCATGGAACAATCTTTACTTTAGCCGCATTATTTATTGTGACACTTTTTACTGTCAACTTTCACAAACCATTCAGCAATGCTTATGATCATCAATACAGTTTTCAATCAGCAGTTTCAAACTTTGGTCTGATAACCGGAATCCGCCTGGATGCCACACGTAATATTTCCGGTGATGACGGCGGTTTCGAAGCGATGGACATGGCAGCCCTTGAAGAAACAATTGTTGAATCTGAAATTGAAAAAGAGATTGTTGAAACAGAGCCAGAATACGGTGACAGTATCATGAACATTGATTTTAAAGCATTAGCTGAACAATCCAGTGGTGTTTATGCCGAGATGGACAACTATGTTGCATCGCTTCAACCATCTTCTAAAAACAAATATACAGGAATTTTTGAAGGCAAAAACCTTATTTTTATTACAGCCGAAGCATTTTCTGAAGAACTAATCGATCCAGAATTAACTCCGACACTCTATCGACTGGCTACAAAAGGCATTCATTTTACCGACTATTATCAACCGGCCAGTGCAGGAACTATCGGTGGTGAATTTAGTAATATCTTTGGTATGCTTCCAATGAACGGCGGCATATCTTTTGAAAACATGGCCTATAACCATGCACCATTTACCATGGGACAACAATTAAATAAACTTGGCTATTACGGTGTTGCTTATCATAACAATGACTACACGTATTACAGTCGCCATATCACCCATAACAGTCTTGGTTACTCCGAAGGCTTTTACGGCATGGGAAATGGACTTGAAGAACATATTACATACTGTTTTCCTGAAAGCGATCTGGAACTTATCGAAGCTACGATTGATGATTATATCGACCATCAACCATTTAATATTTATTATATGTCTGTCAGTGGTCACTCGGAATACACCAATGGAAGCAATGCCATGGCAAATAAAAACCAGGACGCCGTCGCACATATGACTGACGTATCTGATCGCATCCGCAACTATTATGCTTGTAATCTGGAATTTGAATATGCCATGACCTACTTAATTGATCAACTGGAAGCCAAAGGCATTGCCGATGACACCGTTATTGTCATCGGTGCAGATCACTTTCCATATGGCCTTGACTATGATGCAGCTCTTGGATACATGCCTTATTTAGAAGAACTTTATGGACATGAAGTCAATACATATTTAGAACGCGATCACAATCGTCTCATCATCTGGAGCGGTTGTCTGGAAGATAGTGAACCGATTGTTGTTGACACACCAACTTCCAGTATTGATATTCTCCCAACGCTTTCCAACCTCTTCGGACTTGAATGGGATTCACGACTTCTTGTCGGACGCGATGTTTTTTCTGATGCAATGCCACTTGTTTTCACTGTTTCCTATGACTGGAAAACAGATAAAGGAACTTATCTCTCATGGAGCGGCACATTTACTCCAGCTGATGCAAACATGACCATTCCAAGCGATTACGTGGACCGTATTAATTCCATTGTCAGAAATAAGCTGACATTCAGCAGTCGTATTATCAATTATGATTATTACGCCCATATATTTACAAACGAAATTGAATAATACATGTATTTACAATAAAAACCTGTTATTCTGATTGACTCGTCTCAGAATAACAGGTTTTTTATGACAAACGCTTTTAAAATATTCAATTAGAATCACTTACATAATATTAATGTCCCGCCTCATACAACTGAGCATAGACACCTCCACGTTCCAGAAGCTCCTGATGGGTGCCCTCTTCCGCAACACCTTCACCGGATAAAACAATAATACGTTCGGCATTGCGAATGGTACTTAATCGATGTGCAATCACAAAAGTGGTACGATTCTTAGCAAGTTCTTCCAAAGATTCCTGAACAACCTTTTCACTTTCATTATCAAGTGCCGATGTTGCTTCATCAAAAATCAGTATCGGAGGATTTTTAAGAAATACTCTGGCAATGGAAAGACGCTGCTTCTGTCCACCAGAAAGTTTTACACCACGCTGACCTATATCCGTATGATATCCATGCTCAAAACTCATAATAAATTCATGCGCATTGGCCGCTTTCGCTGCTGCAACAATTTCTTCATCGGTCGCATCCGGCTTTCCATAACGGATATTTTCCATAATAGTTCCGGCAAATAAGTAAACATCCTGCTGAACAATACCAATATGTTCACGCAGATCTTTTAATTTGACATCACGGATATCCTGTCCATCCAGAAGAATACGGCCTTCGCTTACATCATAAAATCTTGGAATTAAGCTGCATAATGTCGTTTTTCCCACACCAGATGTTCCAACTAAGGCTACATACTCACCTGATTTCACATGTAAATTCACATTTTTTAAGACCCGTTCATCTGTGTCCTGATAGCCAAAGGAAACATCCTCAAAACGAACGTCACCATCCACAATCTTTAAGGCTCTGGCATTCTCATTATCCACAATATCCGGATTGATTTCCATAATTTCGCAGAATCGTGTATAACCACTATAACCATTCTGGAATAATTCAGTGAAGTTTATGAGTTTTTTAATTGGTTCTGTAAACAGGTTAATATACAAAATAAATGTCACCAGATCCGTTGCGGTCATCTTGCCTTGTGTCATAAGAAAAGCCCCTATAATCAATGATACAACCGTAATCATAGTCGTCAAAAATGTTGTCACAGAATGATAGGTTCCCATATATCGATAGGAATTTCGTTTCGATGCAACAAAACGATCATTGCCGCCACGGAATTTTCCCATTTCTTCGGCTTCATTGGCAAAGGATTTAACTACACGAATTCCGGCAAGGCTATCCTCAATCTGACTGTTTATATCCCCCATACGTGCACGATTGGCTGCAAATGCCTGTTTCATTTTAATATTCATAAAAAATGCAAAAACAAACATGATGGCAACTAAACCAATCGTTGCTGCTGAAAGAACCGGATTCACGATAAAAAGAATAATAAAGGATCCCGTAATCTTAATCAGAGAAATCATTAAATCTTCCGGACCATGATGCAAAAGTTCTGTAATATCAAACAAATCGGAAGTGATACGTGAAAGCAAATGGCCGACTTTCTGATTATCAAAAAAGTTAAACGATAACTTCTGATAATGCTCAAAAATCGTATTTCTCAAATCACGTTCAATATAAGTTCCCATCATATGTCCATAATAGGTTATGTAAAAATTACATCCGAGTTCAATCACCGTTAAAACAATCATAATCATACCAAAACGAATAATCTGGGAAAATGCTTCTTCCATCGGCATCTGAACGATATTGGATGTGATATGACGTACAATTAATGGGATCACCAATGTCACACCTGCTGCAATGACTGCAAAAAGCATATCTGCTATAAACATGTTTTTGTATGGTTTATAAAACTTGATTAAACCTTTTAAACGTTTCTTTTCTAAATCTTTTTTCTGATCCATAATTCTGTCTCCCTCAAACGTTTCTCATATATTTTTATTAATAATCATATCGTCCATCAAAGCATAATCAACAATAAACTTACGATAATACCAATACTGCATACTATGGATACCGAGTTCAGGGCACTGGCAAGACCTACATCCCCATTCATATCTCCTGTAAATGCCGGTGCTGAAGAGGATACCGGTGCAAAAGCTAAAATAACCAAAGCCTGACGTGATGCAAGTTCGAATGGTGTCACAAAATAAAAGAACGCTGCTGCTGCCGCTGCAAGCACATAACGTGTCAAAAGAATTTTAAAAATCTGACCAATCTGCTCTTTATTCGCTTCTAACTTAAATCCTACTCCAATCATAAACATGGCAAGATAGGCATTCGCGCCTGCAACAATTTCCGCAAAAGAAATCACCGGTCCCGGCAGAGAAATATGTAAAACACTGAATGTCATCATGATTAAATAACACATCAAAGGCACAGATTTTACCAGATTTTTTAAAATCGTTAGAATTGAAAACTTTCCGCCCTCTTTAAGAATCTTTGCAATACTAAAAGAAGTCCCCAA
>JAFOYH010000049.1 GCA_017391465.1 Lachnospiraceae bacterium
TGGTCAGGAACCAAAAGAAAGTTCATTCTCTTTTTCATCTGTTAAAGGTGATATACGCATGTGGGATTATAAAGTGCATACCATGCCTTTGAAAAATGAGACAAAAGGCATGCCCTGGAATCTGATTTATGAGGCATTGGGGGCCATTGACCTGAAGCGTTGTTTTTTGGGCGAAGATGTATTGAATGATCACGAGATCAAAGCATTGAAGATTTATGACTTCTTATGTCCGTATTTACAGCTTTATCTGGACCCGATGACAAAGATTGGTTTTGGTAAATCTACGGTTCTTTATACGTCCAGTGCATTTAACGCGGGGCTCGAGATGACGACGATGAAACAGGCGGCTGTTTTTTTTGACGGCCTTGGCATGAAACGGCTGTCAGGTTTATTTTTAAAAGGTGAGTGTAATGACCGGGAATTGATCCAGGAACTTTTATATACTATGTATTCCATTAAAGGGAATATTATTTATCGTACATTGAAACAGCTTATAGATGCCTGTGGTAAAGATTATCCGGGATTATATGAATATGACAGAGATATGAGAAAGTTTCATGCTTATATCAAAGAAAAGATTCAGAAGATTTTTACAGAGCATGGGTGGTCAGGCACATATCCATCGTATATGATGAAAGTAGAACCGAATTTTGTTGAAGTTTCGAATGTGTATAAACGCCAGTATGCTTATTTGAATGAAAAGGCAAAGTTTATTTATTTTGATTTTGTTGAAACGATTACCGATGGCGAACTGTGTGTGATACCTGTCACGGGAATGATTTTACCAAAGAACGCGAATATTGATTATCGTAAACGTTCGGGTTTGGAATGCTTTTTCTTGGATGGTGGACGTCGCAATGGGGCGATTATTGAGGATCTGGCTGTGTCAGAAAGTATGACAGTGAATGAAATACGCTGCAAGATGAAACAGTTCGCTGCGATTTTAGACAATCAGACAGGTTGTTAAGTGTATACAATAGAGTTGAATTGATAAAAAGAATCATTTCAATTGGAATAATTATATTGACAAATCATAAAATATCACGTATATTATTACCAACAATTGAATCAACACTTCAGGGCAGGGTGAGATTCCCTACCGGCGGTATAGCCCGCGAGCCGTAAGGCATGATTCGGTGAAACTCCGAGGCCGACAGTATAGTCTGGATGGAAGAAGTAGTACACGATGCAAAGGTCATATTGCGTTTATTTTGCTCTGGAATTTTAGGATTCCAGAGCTTTTTTAGTTAAAACCTTGGAAAACTTTGGTCAGGTTTACACATATTTTGAGTTGAAAGATAAAGTGGATCTTTATAAAAACTATGAAATTGATGGAATTTGTATACAAACCGAAGGAAAAATAAGGATGAAGATGATGACGAGGCATTAAAATGCATGAACCCACAACCCTGAAATGAGTTGTGGGTTTTTTTTATTACAATTGAATCAAGAAATTAGAAAGGCTGGTTAATATGAACGTAAACCGAGATGTTCGAAGTCAGAAGGAAACAGACGAAATGTATATGGATCATGCACTCAAACTGGCACTCAAAGGGCAGGGCATGACAACACCCAATCCCATGGTTGGCGCGGTTATTATAAAGAATGGAAGAATTATTGGTGAAGGCTATCATGCAAAAGCCGGTGAACGTCATGCGGAAGTGGTTGCCATAGAAAATGCAATCGAAGTAGTGACAGGAGCAACCTTGTATGTAACCCTGGAGCCTTGTTCCCATTATGGAAAGACACCACCATGTACAGAACTGATTATTGAAAAGGATATTGAAAGGGTAGTTATAGCTGTTTTAGATCCCAACCCGATGGTTGCAGGCAGAGGTGTAAAGCGACTTCGGGAATGTGGCATTTCAGTGACGGTAGGCGTGCTTGAAAAACAGGCACAAAGGTTGAATGAAGTATTTATGAAATATATTGTAACAAAAAGGCCTTTTGTGGTATACAAATCGGCCATGTCTCTGGATGGGAAGATTGCCACATCCACGGGGGAATCCCAGTGGATCACCTGTGAAGAATCCCGAAAGGATTCCCATAGTTTAAGACATATATATACAGGGATTATGGTGGGCATAGGGACAGTTCTGGCAGACGATCCATTACTTAATTGCCGGATGGATGGTGGAAAACAACCGGTTCGTATTGTGGTAGACAGCAGTTTGAGAATACCAGAAGAGTCCAGACTGGTTCAGACGGCAGATACATATCCGTTAATTGTGGCAACTACATCCAAAGGAAACGAAGCGAAGAAAAGGAGACTTCGAGCCTATGGAGCGAATGTCTGGAATATGCCATCGGATGAACAAGGACGTGTAGATTTGCCTGGCCTAATGAAATGTCTTGGAGAAAATGAAGTGGACAGTCTAATCATTGAAGGTGGAGGAACATTGGCAGAGCAGGCTTTGAATGTTGGGATTGTGGATAAGATGATTGTTTACATTGCACCGCAGATCATTGGAGGTAAGGATGCCAAAACACCCGTGGAAGGAAAAGGTATTCAGTGTTTGAGTGATGCGTGGAAATTACAGGAATGGTCAAGTCAGATGATGGGGACTGATCTTAAAGTCAGTGGATATATCCGAAAGGAAAGGTGAAAAATGTTTACAGGTATTATTGAAGAAATTGGTCAGATTAAACATATTGCTTTTGGAACAAAATCTTCCAGATTGATCATTTCTGCGGATAAAGTTTTGGATGATGTCAAGACAGGCGACAGCATATGTACAAATGGTGTTTGTCTCACAGTCAGTCGATATGGTTCCGATTATTTTGAAGCGGACGTTATGGCAGAAACCATGCGGCGTACCAATTTTAGAGAATTAAAATCAGGAGATAAAGTGAATCTGGAACGGGCGATGAAAATGAGTGACCGTTTTGGTGGTCATATTGTCAGTGGGCATGTGGATGGCACTGGGGTGATCGTGTCTATGAAAAAAGAAGATAATGCGGTTTGGGTCACTATTGGAACATCGACCGATATTTTGAAATATATCGTTGAAAAAGGGTCCATTACCATTGATGGGATTAGCCTGACAGTTGCCTATGTGGATCCTCATTTATTTAAAGTATCGATTATTCCTCATACAGGGGCACAGACAATGCTTCTTGGAAAGAAAGTCGGTGACCGAGTCAATCTGGAGAATGATCTGATTGGAAAATATGTGGAAAAAATGATGCAGAGTCAAGTGCAGAAAGTTGAAGAGAAAACAACGATTATCAATGAGGATTATTTAAGAAAATATGGATTTTGTTCCTAAATACATCATTTAAAATACATAAAGAAAGAAGGAAAGACAATGGCATTTGAATTTAATACGATTGAAGAAATTTTACAGGATTTACGTGATGGAAAAAACATTATTTTAGTGGATGATGAAGACCGTGAAAATGAGGGGGATGTCATCTGTGCAGCAGAGTTTGCAACTTTGGAAAACATTAATTTTATGGCCGCATGGGCGAGAGGTTTAATTTGTATGCCAATGACAAAAGAGTATGCAGAGCGTTTGGAATTTCATCCGATGTGTGTCAAAAATACAGATAATCATGAAACTGCATTTACGGTATCTGTTGACCATATTGAAACATCGACAGGGATATCTGCCTATGAACGTTCTATTACAGCCATGAAGATCGTCGAAGAAGGAGCGAAAGCAACGGATTTTCGTCGTCCGGGACATATGTTTCCGCTGGTCGCTAAAAATGGAGGCGTTATCGAACGTCGTGGACATACAGAAGCAACGGTTGACCTGATGAAAGCTGCAGGATTAAAACCAGTGGGCCTTTGCTGTGAAATTATGAGAGATGATGGTATGATGGCGCGTACACCAGATCTGATTGAATTTGCGAAGAAGCATCAATTGAAAATCGGAACTGTACAGGCTCTCGTTGATTATCGAAAAACACATGAAACATTTGTAGAGTGTGTTGCCAAAGCTAAAATGCCAACCCGCTATGGCTATTTTGATATATATGGTTATATTAACAAACTGAATGGTGAACATCATGTGGCACTGGTCAAAGGAGATATCTGGGATGGAAATCCAGTGCTCTGCCGCGTACATTCGGAATGCCTGACTGGGGATGCCCTTGGATCTGCCCGGTGTGATTGTGGACAACAGTATGATGCGGCAATGAAAAAAATTGCAGAAGAAGGTCGTGGAGTTCTGCTTTATATGCGCCAGGAAGGTCGAGGCATTGGTCTTATTAATAAAATTCGTGCCTATGAACTTCAGGATCAGGGGCTTGATACGATTGAAGCCAATATTCGTCTTGGTTTTCCGGCCGATATGCGTGATTATACCATCGGCACACAGATTCTTGTCGATCTTGGAATCCGTGAAATGCGCCTGATGACCAATAATCCGGAAAAAGTCTATGGCCTTGAGGGTTATGGTCTTTCCATCGTTGAACGTGTTCCGATTCAGATGGAGTCGGGGATTGACAATCTGTTCTATCTTAAGACAAAACAGGAAAAAATGGGGCACTGGCTTACTTATAAATAATTACTTACAAGATGAAAAAATTATGATAAAATGGAGGATATTAAAATGAAAACAATCGAAGGAAAGTTGATTGCAGAAGGATTAAAAGTTGGGATTATTGTTGCGAGATTTAATGAGTTTATCGGTTCAAAACTTTTGAGTGGTGCCATTGATGGACTTGTACGTCATGGAATGGACGAATCGGATATTGAGGTTGCATGGGTGCCGGGGGCATTTGAGATTCCGGTCCTTGCACAGAAAATGGCACAGACGAAAAAATATGATGCGATCATCTGTTTAGGTGCAGTCATTCGAGGATCTACATCTCATTATGATTACGTTTGTGCAGAAGTATCAAAAGGTATTGCGTCCGTATCTCTGCAAGCCGGATTACCTGTGATGTTTGGTATATTGACAACGGATAATATAGAGCAGGCCATTGAGCGTGCTGGAACAAAAGCCGGAAATAAAGGCTATGATTGTGCAGTAGGAGCCATCGAACTGGCGAATCTTTTTCGCCAGTTATAAAACATCCAAACACTTTAATCCTCACGAATAATAAATCAGTCTTTCGCATTTGATATGGAAGGTATTGAAATGAAAAACATTAAAACAGTTATCTTTGACTATGACGGTACATTACATAATAGTACGCGTATTTATGCCGACGCTTTTCGACAGGTTTATGATCGTATGGTCTATGATGGGGTTGCACCAAAGAGACAATTTACGGATGATGAGATCACCATATGGCTGGGATACAGTGCACAGGATATGTGGCAGGCATTTATGCCGGAATTGTCTATGCGGGACCAGATGTACTATTCAAAAGAGATTGGTCAGATCATGACTCTTAAGATAAAAAATAAACAGGCCGTGCTCTATGATGGTGCATTGGAGACTTTGTCTTACCTGAGGGACAAAGGATATCATGTATTGTATCTGAGTAACTGTGGACATCAGTTCATGTCCATGCATGCGGAAGTTTTTCATTTACATGATTATTTTGAACATATGTATTGTTCCGGGGACTATGATAATAAACCGAAATATGAAATTTTTAATATAATCAAAGAACAGTATCCGGGAGAGTATCTGATGGTCGGTGACAGGTTCCATGACATGGAGATTGCAAAATATCATAAGATCTATACGGCTGGCTGTTCCTATGGATTTGGCAGACAGCATGAGATTGAACATGCAGATGTTATTTTGAATGATATTCGGGATTTGCAGAAATTATTATAAAGTGAGGAA
>JAFOYH010000030.1 GCA_017391465.1 Lachnospiraceae bacterium
CACATCAGACATCTTAGAGAGTGGATCCAAACCTTCATTTTCTTTGTAAATATCTTTGACAAGATTGATTGGAAGCACATCTTCGTTATAGTTTTTAAGAATGCGTTTCTTTTCATCTTCTTTCATAATGTTTGTATTGCCGACATAGAACGTTTTTAAGTTATCGCCATAACGTTCCGCATTACGATACATATTATAACCGCCAAAGAACTCGTCGGAACCTTCACCGGAATAACAGATTTTTGTATGTTCTGCAGTTGCACGACATCCCAAAGCAAATGCGATAGCAGACGCATCGGCCAATGGCTGTTCCATATTATACATAACCCAAGGAACAATTGAAAAATATTCTTCCGGAGAAATGATGCATTTGGAAATCTGACGATTCAAAAGTTTTGCAGTTTCTTCTGCTAATCTGGATTCGTCAAAACGTTCTTCAACATAACCACAGGAATCTGTCATCTGTACATCGGACATCGCTAAAACATAAGAAGAATCTACACCGCCGGATAAGAAGGATTCTGCATATTCTTCTTCTGTTTTGACTTCTTTCATAATATCTGCCAATGTTGTATGGATTTCATCTGCCCATTCTTCTAAGGACTTGCTTTCATCCGGATGGAATTCCGGTTTGAAATAGCGTTCAATCTTAAGTTCGCCATCTTTCCAGATCAGGTAACGTCCCGGAAGAAGCTTTTTCACACCTTTAAAGAAAGTATCTTCACCGGCTACATAAGTCAAACTTAAGAAAAGCTGAAGCATCTCTTCGTTTAATTCTTTTACAAAACCCGGCTGTTCCATGATCTTGCGAATCATTGTTCCATAAAGAATCTGACCATCTTCTGTCACATAATAATAAAATGGCTTTGTTCCAAATGGATCTCTTAAACAGAATAATGTCTGTTCTTCTTCATTCCATAAAGCAAACGCAAACATGCCGTGCATATGTTTTGCCATATCACAACCCCATGTTTCATAAGCTTTAATTAAAATAGCTTCTTCTCTTACTTCTCTGGATAATGACACATCGATTCCAAGTTCTGCACAAAGTGCTTCCCAGTTTCGGATATGTCCTCTGTATTCTTTAACTGTAATCATATTTTAACCTCTCTTAATCGCATTCAAGCGTAGAATCTTCGATTTTCGTCATTCAGTTTACCATACTATCCGTCAATCTTCAACAAATTCATACAGCTTTGAACCGCAAGCAAGTCGCTTTTTATCAGATAGGAGGCTGATCCATAGATGAACCTTGAACTACAAATTCCAAATTTCCGTTCTCCATTAAATAATTCAGCGCATCTCCGCTAACGTGGGAAAGTACCAGATTATCACCAGCCACAAGGACAAACTTAAGTGTTCCGTTCAACGTATATCCATCACCGGTTACACTATAAGTAATCTGGTCACCGGAAGATGTCCAAGTTCCTTCTCCTAAAAATGCAATTTCACTCTTCACCCAACCTGCCATATACTCCATCGTACCATCGGAACGGAAATTCAAAACATACATCGGATATCCATTATTGTATTCATACTCATAAGCCACCCACATAATATCTGTGATTTCAGTGACAGGATCAAACGCTTCCGTTGAAGTTTCCACAATCACCTGTTCTGCTCTTTCTGTTTCCTGTATACTTTCTACAGTCTGTACAATTTCTACAGTCTGTTCCGTTTCTACAGTTTGCTCGGTTTCTACGACTTCTGTCGCTTTTGGTGTTGTCTTTGGTGCTGTATTTGCAGCACTGCTACTTCCACAGCCGCTGCATATTAAAACAACGATCATAATTAAAGAAATAAGATGTAATTTTCTTCTCATATAAATACTCCTTCCGCTTCTCATAATTTTACATATATTCTACCACCTTATCCTCGGAACTTCAACGTATATGGCTTGTTCCGGTCGTGAATGCGCTTCCCCTTGTCTATACTTCATGAACTATGCTATAATGTCTTAAAGATTATTTAAGATTCTATTAAGCTTTATTTTAAAACTTTGTTTTAAGTTTTATTTTGAAATAATGAGGTTTTTATGAGAAGAAAAACACAACTTACTGAAGAACAGAAGGAGATTTTAAAACAACGAAATCGCCAGAAAAAAAGTCAAAAAGAACTTCGCTGGGAAAAACTGGACAATACAGCACATCTATTCCCGGTTATCGCCGGAGAACAAATGACCAATGTATATCGTATCAGTGTAACCTTAAAAGAACTGGTTGATCCTGAAATTCTTCAACAGGCACTGGATACATTATTACCGCATTTTGATGGTTTTAACCTGCGAATGCGCAGCGGTATTTTCTGGAATTATCTTGAAGAAAACGGAAAACCTGCACCACGTGTTATTTTGGAAGGTAAATTCCCTTGCCGTTTTATCCGTTCCAATAAAACAAACAGTTATCTTTTCCGTGTATCTTATTTTCAGTATCGAATCAATCTGGAGGTTTTCCATGTTCTAACCGATGGTATGGGCGGATTCAATTTCCTGAAAGAATTAGTTTACCAGTATCTTCGTTTAAAACATCCTGAAATTCTGGAACACACTGAAGATTACCTGAGCAGTGGAACCACTTTAAATCGAGAAGATAGTTTTTTGAAAAACTTCAAAAGACCTGAAAAAAAAGTTTATAAATCTCAAAGAGCCTATCTCGTTAAGGGCGATAAACTTCGAAACGGTGAACTTGGCGTCATGCACGGTTACATCAACGTGGATGAATTAAAAAAAGTCAGCAAATCCTATGGTGCCAGCATTAACGAGTATCTCGTATCCACATTCATCTGGAGTATTTATAAAGAATGTCTGAACGGTGCACCATCAAAGCTTCCAATTCGTGTTGCCGTTCCGGTCAATCTTCGTCCATATTTTAATTCGACAACAACGAAGAACTTCTTTGTTATGACATCGGCTGAATTCCATCCGGTATCCGAGACTCATGTTTTTGAAGATGTTTTAAACAGTGTCAAAGAGAGTCTTCGAAGTCAGATGAATGCCGAACATCTTGAACAGATTTTCTCATACAACGTTGCCAACCAGATGAATCCATGGCTGCGTGCAGTTCCTCTGCCAATAAAACACATTGCTATGCGTTATGTTTACAGACAATCCGCTTTAGCTCAGACAAGTACAATCACCAATGTCGGTAATATTGTCATTGATGATATTTACAAACCTTATATCGATATCTTCCATGCGTTCCTGACCATTTCTACAGGACAGCATATCAAAGGTACCGTATGTTCCTATGAAGGCACATTGATCTTTACATTTAGTTACAATCTCGTCGATCCATCCATCCAGCGCTGTTTCTTCCGACGACTGGCTTCAGATGGATTACATGTTGAGATAGAAAGCAATGGGGTGCATTATGTCTAAGTGTTTAAATTGTAAAATCGATATATTAGATGAAACTGAACGCTGCCCGCTCTGCCATTCTATTTTGAAACAGACCGAGGAGTTAGAAAATATGTATCCGGAAGTTCGCTATCGTTTCCGAAGAATGGACTTTATCAGTCGTCTCTATCTCTTTCTTGCAATCATTATCGAAGGGATATTGGTCGGTATCAATATCGTTCATTTTAATGAAGTCTGGTGGTGCATTATTACCGGTCTCATTCTTTTATACGGTTATGTCGTACTTCGCTATGCCGTTATCGGTCGTTCCGGATATCGAAGCAAGTCATTTATTATGACCCTTGTTTTTGTCCTTTCCGCCATAGCTGTCGACATCGTTACCGGCTATAAAGGCTGGTCCCTTGACTACCTTTTGCCATCGGCAATTATTTTAATGGATATTGCCATCTTAATCCTTATGATTTATAATCGTCAGTTCTGGCAAAGCTATATTATCGTTCAGATTTTTATGGTTCTTTGCAGTCTCGTACCGATTATTCTCTATCTGATCGGTCTTGAAAAGCAGATTAATATGGCACTTCTGCCTATGATTGTATCTGCGACCCTATTTACAGGCACTATGATTCTCGGCGAACGAAGAGCCTGGACAGAATTAAAACGAAGATTCCATGTGAATTAAATAAAAAAGAAGGTCTGTATCATTGATAGACCTTCTTTTTTATTTAAAGTTAGAAATCCCTTTAATGATGATGCCAGTAAAATCCTGTTCCATAAGCCTGTTCATAAAGTACATATGGACTCATTTCATTGGATTCATCATATTCCATATAGAACGATACAGCAATGGTACCATCATCTTTGCTTGCATCCAAGCAATAAATTGCACCATGGCTTTCGTAAACTTCTGCAATGCCCTCGCAATAAACACCATAAATTGTTCCGTAATAATAACGCTGTCCATCAACTTCATAAAAGTAAATATCGGATGTTCCGTCGGCTGTTGTAAAACCTCCGAGATATCCTTCTCCGCATACAGCAGGATCCGGAACAGGCGCAGTTGTATGTGTATCACTCCACGCTTCTGTTTCTTCCACATAATAATCGTCTGTGTATTCATTGACTGCATTATCATCCGACGTATATGCTGCATCTTCATTGACTGCATTATTATCTGATGTATATGCTGTATCTTCATTAACTGCATTGTGATCTGGTGTATAAATTACTTCTTCATTGCTGCTTCCAAAGCCATTTATTATTGACATTCCAATTCCTATAACAAATAAAACAAGATAAAACTTGAAGATAAATTTGATAATCTTCATAACTATTTCCTCCTCATTGGTGTTTTTCATAATTTAAATATAACATGGCCTTTGGAAAATTTGTTTATCACAACATCTTTTTACCGTAAAGCGAATCCATTTTACTCTACTTCAAGGAACATTTCAAATTTTGCGCTTTCTCCTGCCAGATGCACAGAGAAATCACCTTCGAGATTTTCATAGTAAAAAGTTTCTGAAAATGAATCCAACGGAATTTCATCAATGATCTTATCATTATTAATAACCGCAATCTTAAAATTCCCACTCTTCACATTGAGATGACCAACATAAATCATCACGTCTGATGGCAAAATAAATGAAGTATGATAAATCTGTTCAACACCGTTAAAGTTCTTGGATGAATACTCTTTACTAACAATTCCTCCAATTTTTGTTTCCGAATATCCCAAGCCAGATCCACCGATAGAACGCTCAATAATTTCCTTATCCGTAATTGTCTGTAATTTAAAATTATTTTCACCATTGGTGTCTTCATATTTTTGTACTTTGCCACATGCCGCAAAAGATGCACACAATGCAAATAATGCACATATACGAATTATTTTTTTCATGCCATTTCATCCTTTCTTCTTATTGCATATTTATAGGTTCCACTAATGTATTAAAATATCCGTTAAGTTCATCCATTCGTGTCAGATCAATTTTCCTCTTCTGCTCATCATTAAGTGCTTCAAAAGCATCTCCGACAGGAATGAGTTTGTTGTTGTAAATTTCTGCCTGCTCTTCAATGGTCAAATTCTGAACATCTTCTACTAAAGGAAGTTCTTTTATCATATTTTGTACCTGCTCTACTTCCGGATCATTTTTCACTGCACATGCTGTAAGCATTATACAAAGAATACATATACCAATATGTATATATACTTTTTTTCTTTCCATAAAACCAATTTCCTTTCATCATTATTTTAGGATCATCTATTATCATTATTATACAAGACTGTCATCGGATTTCCAAGTCTGTCACAACTGAACTTGAGATCCAGTTTGAATGTTTTTCATTAAGCAAAAGACAAGTATTGAGGTATGCATTTTAATAACGGCGAGCTTTTAATGATCTCGCCGTTGAATTATTTCCATATATCTTTTTTCATTTTTCAAAAATCCAAATGTTTCTTGGTCCGCAAAACATTCCAATAGATTCTTACGCATTTCTTCGACAAATACTCTGTCCTGTTTTTTAAATGACATATGCATTGACAGTACTAGTTCTTCATAAGCTTTCCATGCTCCTTCTGTTCTTCCTGTCTTACTGTATAAAACCGCCTGTTTTCGTTTCCGTTCCGGGTTCTGTTCTGAAAAGTAAGCAATATACTTTTCTGCTTCTATATAATTCTCTTTTCTAAGATAATAGTTATACAATGAATCTGCTGCATAATTTCTTTGCTGCTCATCATCACTTTTTAACACACGTTCAAACCACTGTAAAATGCACGTTTCATAGGAATCTGTATCCGGTATGTTTTTAAACATTAGCTGAGCATTCAATACTACCGCAAATTGCCAAATGAGCATATAGCAATTCGGATAGGTCTTAATGCGCTCCTCTGCCCACTGAAATGCCTCTTCATATGTCTGATTCTTCAAACGCTCATTGAGTTCATTGACATTAGATATAATTTCTTCATTCGTCAAATTCTCCTGAAAAGATAATAAGGTATCCAGATTAATTCCTAGTAATCTCGCAATGGGTGCCAGCAAAGTAATATCCGGCAATGAATGATCATGCTCCCATTTATTCACGGCAGGCGCTGTCACGCCCAAAATTTTTGCCATCTCTTCCTGTGTCATCTGTTTTTCTTTTCGATGTTTACGAATAATATGTCCAATCTGCATGCTATATGCCCCCTTTGTACCTGTTTTTCCCTTGCTAAGTCTATTTTATCAAAAGGAATATATCACCTCAATTGAACACTTTTTAACTTTTACTTAAAAAAATTAATTCAGATTCACTCTTCTTCATATAAAAATCGAATATAATCATAGATCTCTGCAAAATCCACTTCACACTGTCCGTTAAATATTCCAACAGGCACTTTATCTTCAAAAGTATAAACCTTAACAAAATCGTCACTTTCAAAATCATAAACCAGCACTCGTTTTTTATCCGGATCCACAATCCAGTACTCTCTCACATCAGCATTGGCATACTTTGCAAGTTTTGTGAACATATCTTTTTTTCGTGTGGATGGTGACAATACTTCAATCACAAAATCCGGAGCACCATACAAACGACCATTCTTGAGCCTGCTTCGATCACAAACAACAAAAACATCCGGCTGAACCATAGTTTTATCATCCTTGTCCAATTGAACATCAATCGGCGCTGCAAAAGGAATACACAGCCCTTGATTCTTTTTAATATAATTTCTCAGTATTGTACCAATTTCAGTAGTGATCAACTGATGCTTCGTAACAGGTGCACCCATATAAAAAATCACACCATCAATCAATTCAATACGTTCATCTTCCGGCCATGTCAAATAATCTTCAACGGTATATTCTCCCTGCCTTTTTTCTCGTTTAACTTCATAGGCTGCTTCTGCCTCGCAAACCAAAGATTCTTTTTTCTCACCCAATACTTCTTCGAGCAATCGAAGCGTCTCATATCGCGGCGATTTTGTAATTCCTCCAAGAACTTTTTGTACTGTGCTTACCGGCAACTGTGTCATCTCAGCAATCTGTATATAAGAATAACCTAATTCTCTTTTTCGTTCTTTCATTTCTTTAATTGTCATAAAATCACCCTTTCATGATTTTATTTTATTATTTTATCCATTTTATTTCAATATTTTATCCATTTTTAATCTATTTTTATTATATTTTATACATAACAATATTTAATTCCTGAATATGTGTTTCCACTTGACAAATTCATATTTTGTGTTATTGTATTAAGTAGTTAGTACAATAACACAAAGGAGGTGTCCTATGAAATGGCAATTTAAAAACGATGCTCCAATTTATACCCAGCTCATTGAACAGATTAAAGTTGGCATTGTGACGAATGTGTTTCCTCCCGGTGAAAGACTTCCATCGGTAAGAGATCTGGCCGCCGAAGCCGGTGTTAATCCCAATACCATGCAACGTGCCATGGCAGAACTTGAACGACAGGGATTAGTATACAGTCAACGTACCAGCGGACGTATGGTTACAGAAGATAAAGATTTAATTCTGTCTGCCAAACGGGATTTGGCAAAATGTCATATAGAATCATTTATATCTGCAATGAATGAACTTGGATTTGACAAAGAAGAAATGATTCTTTTACTCAAAGAACAGGATATATGAAAGGAGGAAGTCAAACATGTATGTAATGACTTGCAATAATTTAACAAAAACTTATGGACATACGATGGCTCTCGATCATCTTAATTTCTCCATAGAGTCCGGACGCATCATTGGATTGCTTGGTCCAAACGGCAGCGGTAAAACAACACTAATTAAACTTGCAAATGGTCTGTTAACTCCAACATCGGGTGCCATCCAGATTTGTGGAATGAATCCGGGAAAAGAAAGCCATGCCCTGGTTAGTTATCTTCCTGAACGTTCTTCCATCCCAACCTGGATGTCTGTAGAACAGCTTATGGATTTCTATTCAGATTTTTATTCAGATTTTCGTCGTTTCGTGGCTGAAGATATGTTAAAGCATTTAAATATCTCTCCGAAACAGCGTATTAAACAAATGAGTAAAGGTACACGTGAAAAAGTACAGTTGATCATGGTCATGAGTCGTACTGCAAAACTTTATTTATTAGATGAACCTATTGGCGGTGTAGATCCTGCAACACGCGACTACATTCTTTCGACCATAATCAGCAACTATAATCCGGAAGCATCTGTAATTATTTCCACACATTTGATTTCAGATGTTGAAAATATTCTCGATGATGTTTTATTTATCAATCAGGGACGTATCGTTCTTCAATCATCTGTCGATGAAATCCGTGAAGAAAAAGGTATGAGCGTCGATACATTGTTTAGGGAGGTGTTCAAATGTTAGGCAAACTTTTAAAACATGAATTTCGTGCAAGCAGCCATGTTATGCTTCCAATTTATTTAATCTTACTGGCAACAGCCATTGGTGCAAACATCTCCAGTCGAATGCTTTTAGACATGAACAACACCATGTTAAACTCCATCGGTGTCATCCTTATGATTGCCTTTTTAATCGCTGTGTTTGGCACATGTTTTGCTTCTTTCATCGTTATGCTTCAACGATTTTATAAAAATCTTTTACAGGATGAAGGCTACATTATGATGACACTTCCGGTTTCCGTTCATCAACTTGTATGGTCTAAAGTGTTGGCATCCATCGTTTGGTACGCAGGAACCATTCTCTGTATTTTTCTATCGATGTTAATTATCGCATTTGACATTGAATTTATTAAAGATTTCGCAGAAAACTGGTCGCAGATTTTTGAATCCCTGTCATTCCGCGGTGAACTCATAACAAACTTGCCATTTTTCATTCTTGAATTACTTATTTTAGCATTTATTAGCTGCGCCGGACTTTGTCTTCAGTTTTATGCATCTTTAGCCATTGGTCACAGTTTTGCCAATCGAAAAATGCTATTCTCCATTGTTGCATATTTTGGTATTCAGTTTGGATTACAGTTTCTGACAGGTATCTTCTTCAGCATTTTAAATTACACAGAACTGGATTATTATCTTGCGAATCATCTTCCTGTACTTTCAGGAATGACAGGAATCCACGTACTCTTTATATTGGGAATCATTCTTTCCTTCATCCATGCTGTAGTTTTCTATTTTGTGACAATTTACTTTATGCAAAAAAAATTAAATCTTGAATAATGAGAAGATGCTGTTATTCGAACCGCTTCCGGTCAGAACAACAGCATCTTCTTATTCTTTTATGGACTTCAATTTTGATAAAACATATTCATAGCCCTTATCCTGATGCGGAATTAAACACGAGCTGCAGTCCTTGATTCCATTTTCAAGATACGTATAGTTTCCGCCACACTCTGTCCCTAGCAGATAAAGTGGGCAAAAACAAAACTTGCAGTTAAAATCTTCTGTATTTTCCATGGAA
>JAFOYH010000050.1 GCA_017391465.1 Lachnospiraceae bacterium
ATGGTGTTCATATGTATAACCCAAACTCGGTAGCTATGGCGATGAAGAAAAAGGATTTTGATTCCTACTGGAAAAATACATCATCCTTTGCATCCATTAACACATTTATTACCATGAATTATGCAGGATTAAAAGACGATATTATGACTATGCTTGCCGGTGGAAAGGTTAGAGTTAATACTAATTCATTTCAAAATGATTTTTCCACAGTTGCGTCAAAGGATGATGCATTAACAGCGTTAATCCATTTAGGGTATCTTGGGTATGATGCAGACAGGAAGAGAGCATATATCCCTAATTATGAAGTTGCAACCGCATTTGAGGCAGCACTGCAGACGGGTGAATGGAAGGACATTGCCAAGGCAATCTCTATTTGTGATGAATTGTTAGATGAAACAATAGATAAAAACGCAGACAGAGTGGCAGAACTGATTGAACTGGCACATGAAACCTACACCTCGGTCTTAAACTACAATGATGAGAATTCCCTAAGCTGTGTTCTTACCATGGCGTATTTTACTGCTCCGGCATATTATGACATCATCCGTGAGCACCCAGCTGGCAAAGGGTATGCAGACTTTATATTTAAACCAAGAGCCAATGCAGGTTGGAGACCGGCTATGGTGGTGGAACTTAAGTATAATCAGTCGGCAGATACCGCCATTAAGCAAATTAAGGAAAAGAGATATCAGGGAGCTTTATCAGGATATGGTGATAAGATTCTTTTAGTGGGAATTAACTATGACGCAGAAGGGGAAGATAAGAAACATCATACCTGCGTCATTGAGGAATGGATGGAATAAGATAAAATTAAAAAATGAATTTTACGGGGATTTGCGTTAGGTGATATCGTGATATATAATAAACTGCTTTCGAATAAACTTGAAGCCAATTTAGGGTATTCATTATATTCCTGTATATATGGTTCCATTTCTATAGAAGCAGATGACCTTTAAAAAATAAACAATTTTGCAGAAATTTATCAAAAATCCAAAAAATCAAAAAAGTCTATTATGCTAGGCAGGTATAATGTGTTGAATGCGTGGTATAATTATCGTATTTAAAATGGAGGTGATGAAAATGCCTAAGATTATACCAATAAAGGAATTGAAAAATACATCTGAAATATCTGAGATGTGTCACAAGTCAAATGAACCTGTATATGTAACAAAAAATGGATATGGAGATATGGTTATTATGAGTATGGAAGCTTTTGAAGGTATTTCGGAACGCTTGAAAATGTACCAGAGTCTTATAATATCAGAAGAACAAATGAAAGAAGGTAAAGTAAAGGATGCAAGAGCATCTTTAGCATCTGTGAGGGAGAAATATGCATTATAAGTTAGTTGTCACTGATGAAATGGAGAGATTGCTCGATGCAAGAGTTGGTTATTTGATGAAAGAATTTAAGAGTAATCAAGCTGCTTCACATTTGCTGGATGGAATCGAAGAAATCTATGATTATCTTGAAACAAATCCTGAAATATATAGGGAGAGTCAAGATCCATTTATGAGTGCATTTCATTATCGAGAAGCGAAAGTAAATGGTATGGATTATATATTGGTTTATAAGATTCTTGATGATACAGTTTACATTCTTGGTTTGTTTCATAGCCTTGAGAATCATTCTCGAAAAATGCAACTTATATGGGGCGATAACTGGTCATAGCATTTATCTGCCTTTTGGCTAGTTTACATTTTTGGGAAGCTACCGAATAAAAATGACGAAAGAAAATACCACCTGAATTGCCGGGTGGTATTTTTTGTGTCGATTCGTCCCGCCGACTTGTCGATTCGTCCCAAAGTGTTGATTATTAAAAAAGAATGTGTTAAAGTGAAGATGGAAAAGGGAAATGATGTAGTGATGCGAAACACAGAGATGTATATTTTGTACAACAAGATAGGTTTTTGAGTGTTTCGCGATTACTTGGATGTAATGAGGGAAGAGTGGCGTATAGAATGATGTATATAAAACAGGGTACAGTAAATGTTGCTTTTTTCTTTTTTCTATTTCACTGGGAACGGTGAGTTGAGATACATTTTAAGTTGAAGAAAAAACATAACACATAATGTTGGGCTTTGTTAGAAAATGCCCTAAGAATGGAGGAATAAGAAATGAAGAAATTAAGAAGACTAAAGAAAGGATTAGCAGTACTCTTAAGCTTAGCCATGGTGGCGGGACTGATGCCGGATGTGGGTATCATACAGGCATCTGCCGCAGGCAGTGAGGAAACCGTCGATGCTTTTAAAGTCACGGGCGGTACATTAGGCACGGACTACACCTACGCAGATGGTGTGCTTACAATCAAGTCAGCTACACCGATTACGATAGCAAACACAAACCCGAACACAGCCACAACCGACCGGATTGAGGTGGCAAGCCTTGTTGGCGCAAATATCACCCTTGACGGCGTAAATATTGACGTTTCATCTATAGCTAATACTGCCGCATTCAAAATCGCGGACAACAGCACAGGAAATGTCACGATCACCCTTGCGAACGGCTTGGAAAACACGCTGAAAAGTGGAACAGGATGTGCAGGCTTGTAGAAGAATGGCAGCGGAGAAGATATAGGCAAGCTCACCATTCAGGGTTGCAAAGGCAAGCTCACCGCAATCGGCGGTGTATCTGGAGCAGGAATAGGCGGCGGCGACGGGGGTTCCGGTTCAAACATTGAGATAAGCGGCGGTTCGGTAAAGGCGGTTGCAGGAACAGACGCAAATGATATCGGCGGCGGCAGTGGTAAAGAAGCAGTTACCCCTACAAGTGATGGCACAACACCCGTATATCTTCTTGAAATCGAAAACGAAGGCGGTGCAGATATTACAATTAACAACACAGCATATCCCACAAACCACAACGGTGAGAAGAAGATTTACGCATATCTTCCTGCAAAGACCGTGGCAGAACCCAATGTTGTTGTGGTAGGAACTGAAACAACAAAGTATGTTTATGAGACAATGTGGCGTATTATCCAGACTGGGGGATATGATGCAGAGGGATTCTGCATCAATTATGAATGGAAAGACGGTTCGTTGGTGCTAAAAGATGGCATAGCTGATGATCATAAGGACTGCAATGGTTATCAGCCGGCAACATGGACAACAGACAAGTATGACCTTAACAAGGACAATAAAAAGGATAATGTTTACGAGATTAGCAATGCCGGTCAGCTTTACTGGTTTGCATACCAGGTAAACAAAGACAGTTCTGGCAAAGCTGCAGTCCTCGAAAACGATATTACGGTGAATACAGGTGTATTGAAATCAGACGGCTCTCTTGCTGATAATCCAAAAAACTTCAGAAAATGGATACCAATCGGTTTAAATTATAATAAAAATGAAGCATCCTTTTACGGAAATGGTCACACGATCAGAGGATTGTATTTCGATGATTCAGAAGCAAGAAATGTCGGCTTTTTTGGATTTACGGGCGGCAAGATTTCTAATGTGGGCGTTATTGATTCCTATTTTAATGGTGGTGCTTTTGTCGGCGGCGTGTGCGGAGAGAATTGCAGTGGCACAATCGAAAACTGCTATAACACAGGTACGGTCAGTGGCAAAGGTTCTGTCGGCGGCGTGTGCGGATTGGCTGTGGGCACAATCACCAACTGCTACTACCTTGATACCACAGCAACAGGTGGTATAAACGGTGCTGATGTAACTGGTTCCGCTGAGGTTAAAACTGCAGACGATTTTGCAAGCGGA
>JAFOYH010000080.1 GCA_017391465.1 Lachnospiraceae bacterium
ACCGGTGAAGAAGCTGCAGAAAGTATTGAACAACTTAAGATAAAAATATCTCGTATCGGTTATGAGATTGTAACTGACCGAGGTGACTATAAAAAAGGAGGTCTTTGTCATGTATGATGTAAAATCATTAAAAGCAGAAGAATTTATTAACGACGAAGAAATTTTAGACAGTCTGGCATTTGCCAAAGAACATAAAAATGACCGTGAACTTATCGAAGCCATCTTAAAAAAAGCTGAAGATATGCAGGGCATCAGTCATCGTGAAGCAGCCGTTCTTTTAGAATGTGAACTTCCTGATGTAACAGAACATATTTATGACCTTGCCAAACGTATTAAAGATCGTTTCTATGGCAACCGTATCGTTATGTTCGCACCATTGTATTTATCCAACTACTGTGTGAACGGCTGTGTTTACTGTCCATATCATTATAAAAACAAACATATTGCACGAAAGAAACTCACACAGGAAGAAATCCGAAAAGAAGTTATCGCCCTTCAGGATATGGGACATAAACGCCTTGCCCTTGAAGCCGGTGAAGATCCGGTGAACAATCCGATCGAATATATCTTAGAATGTATCGATACAATTTACAACATTAAGCATAAAAACGGAGCCATCCGTCGTGTCAATGTCAATATTGCAGCAACAACTGTGGAAAATTACCGCAAATTAAAAGATGCAGGTATTGGTACTTATATTCTTTTCCAGGAAACTTATCACAAGAAAACCTACGAAGAACTTCATCCAACCGGACCAAAAAGCAACTATGCTTATCATACCGAAGCTATGGACCGTGCCATGGAAGGTGGTATCGATGATGTCGGTTTAGGTGTTCTTTTTGGACTGAATATGTACCGTTATGATTTTGTCGGTTTACTGATGCACGCAGAACACCTGGAAGCTGCTCAGGGCGTTGGACCACACACCATCAGCGTTCCTCGTATCTGCCCGGCAGACGACATTGATGTCAACGAATTCTCCAATGCCATCCCGGATGAAATCTTTGAAAAGATTGTTGCATTGATTCGTATTGCTGTACCATATACAGGCATGATCATCTCTACACGCGAATCCCAGAGAGTTCGTGAAAAAGTATTACAGCTCGGTGTATCTCAAATCAGCGGCGGATCACGCACAAGCGTTGGCGGTTATGCAGAACCGGAACCGGAAGAAGAAAATTCGGCTCAGTTTGATATTTCTGACCACAGAAGTCTTGATGAAATTGTGAACTGGCTTACAGAAATGGGCTTCATCCCTAGCTTCTGTACCGCATGCTACCGTGAAGGCCGTACCGGAGACCGTTTCATGTCCTTACTGAAATCCGGACAGATTTCCAACTGCTGCCAGCCAAATGCTTTGATGACATTGAAAGAATATATTATGGATTACGCTTCGGAAGAAACAAAGAAAAACGCTGAAGCTCTTATCGAAAAAGAAATTGAAAATGTCACAAATCCTAAAGTTCGTGACATTGCAAAAGAACGATTAAAAATGATTGAAGAAGGAAAGCGAGATTTCCGCTTCTAAGATTGAGAAAAAGAAGTGTTTTCCGAGCGCTAAGAAACGCGCCTGTAAAACACTTCTTTTTTAATTCTTTATAAACACATACGTCTTTTCATCAGACGCATCGACATCGTAATGATAACCCAGACGATCAAACTGTTTCATAACTTCGGGTGTTTCTGCTTTTTGTTCAGCGAGGAAACGCACCATCTCTCCTCTGGCCATCTTAGCATATGTGCCTTTTTCAACGACTTTTCCGTTGACATATTCCCCAAATACACAGGTAATAAATGTCATCTCCGGTGTCAGGTAAGCTGAAACACACTTACTGTATTCTTTGGAAGCCAGATTGATGATCACATCGGTTTCTTCAAACAGCTTTTCTGCCAGACGTTTTCCCCAAAAGCTATAGAGATTTTTATGGTTATCCACAGCAGCTTTAGCCTGCATCTCCAATCTGTAAGGAACCACACCGTCTAATGGTTTTAAGATTCCATAAAATCCCGAAAGGATCCGAAGATGTTCCTGAACATAAGCAAGTGCTTCCCCATCCATAACTGTCGGAGCCATATATTGATACTGAATACCTTCATAAGCTATAATGGCTGGTGTCAGATTACGTCTCAGATCCATATCTCGAAAACGTTCAAAATTTTGTTCAGCAATAGCATCATTGCATTTCCAAAGTGCCTTGGCTTCACCATAAGAAAGACCGGATACATACCGGCGTAAAATATCCGTATCTTCCAAAAACTCCGGATATCCCTGAAATTCGAGGATATCCGGAGCTACGTTCATCTTTTTAGCCGGTGATATAATCAACCGCATATTATTTTACGATTTTGGAAATCTGACGGAATACTGGACAAGTAGATCCACCCATTAATTCGAAAAGAAGTGCTTCATAAGTTGTAATGATAACACCTTCCTGTTTTGCTCTTTCAATACCAAATAAACGATCGATTTCATGTCTGGAACCACATGCATCAACAACCATAATTGGCTGATATCCAGCAGCTTTTAACTGAATACATGTCTGAAGTACACATACGTGAGTTTCTGTACCACATACGATGATATTTTTCTTTCCAAGTCCATCAACGGCTTCTTTAATCGGATCTTCTCCATAAATACCGAAACTTGTTTTTTCCATATAACTAAAGTCTTCACCAATCGTTTCCATAACAGATGGAATAGTCATACCAATACCTTTTGTATACTGCTGTGTTACGATCGTTGGAACTTCCAATAATTTCAAACCTGCAGCAAGACGGTTTACATTCTCTTCAACCATTTCTTTGTTGTACATAGCTGTCATTAATTTTTCCTGAACATCAACGATAATTGCTGCTGTTTCATTTGCTTTAATAATCATAATTCGTCTCCTCCTTGAATACATTATTAATCATTTTATTTTATCATTCTTTATAATACTCGTCCAGTGGTTGAACTGGTATGTTTTATTCTTTGACCACATCGATAGCCAACCGATTAATCTGTGCAGACAAATAACCTGCACCAAAACCATTGTCAATATTGACAACGGCAACGCCTTCCGCACAGGAATTGATCATAGTAAGAAGCGCACTCATTCCCTGCATATTGGCACCATAACCCACAGATGTCGGAACCGCAATGACCGGTTTGTCCACAAGCCCCGCGATCACGCCTGCCAAAGCCCCTTCCATACCGGCAATGGCAACCACACAGTTGGCTTTTCGGATCAATTCGGTCTTTGATAAAAGACGATGAATCCCTGCAACGCCTACATCATAGATACGATCTACGTAACATCCAAAAAACTCTGCTGTTCTCGCCGCTTCTTCTGCTACCGGAATATCCGATGTGCCTCCGGTACAGACTGCAATGCGTCCTTCCAGTTTAGGCACTTTATACTGAAGATAAATCGTTCTTGATAACTCTTCATAAACGGCCTCCGGCATAACTTCTCGAACAGCCTCATACTGTTCTTTTGTTGCACGTGTACCTAAACAGTTGCTCTTTCTTTCAGCAAAGCTCTGAAAAATACGCACCAGATGCTCCGTTGTCTTTCCTGCACAATAAATCACTTCACCAAAACCGGAACGCAGCGCCCGATGATGATCCAACTTGGCAAATCCCAAATCTTCATATGGAAGTTTTTTTAAATATTCTTCTGCTTCAGAAATATCCATTTCCTGATTCTGCACTTTCAATAACAATTCATGTACATCCATCTGTTGTCCCTTTCTCATAAAATATAACCCATAGTACTTATAATTTAGCATATTTTTTATAAAATAAAAAGGATATCTTCTGATAACTCTCAGAAAATATCCTTTTTTCCAATTCTTAATTTAAATATGTACAGATATTAGTGTTCTGCGTGATGTTCTGCTTTATGGTGTTTATTTTCATAAGCAACCAGTAATGTTAAGAGCACATGAAGAACAATGCATGCAAAGGCTTTAATTAAATCTTCCATACCATGAATTGTGATCATCTTAAGAATCTCTGCGCAAAGCAAAAACTGAAGTGATAAAGCAGTTCCTTCGCCGACAATTAATCCTACGTGCTGATCTCTCTTTGCAAGACAAATTAAGCCCTTGATACCTCCCCAAACCAACAGCGCAACACCAATAAATTCAAATGCGATCACACCGTATTCTGCAATCTCAACTAAAAGATGATGTAATGTCTCAATCATTTCCCCTATCTCCTTTCCTCACATAGTGCTATTTTAATATATTTCCAGCGAGAAGTAAACCAGAATTTGCCATTGTCAGATAGGGTTCGACACACAAAAAGAAGCAATTCTATGGAACCTGAATCCTTTCCATTTTGAACTGCTCCTTCACACTTACTGTTCAATCTGTCTTCCTAAAAATCCTGCTGCCGCTGATGCCAGTTTCTTTTCCACGTCACCCATCGGTTCCCTTGTCTCACGATTCACAATAATAACAGACCCGATAATGTCACCCTCTGCGATAATAGGACAAATGACCTGATTCGCATAACGCTCCGCCTCGTCTTCCACCAATGGTACATAAGCCTTATCTGAAGCAGCCGCATAAATTAATCTGCGTTTTTCCATCGTCTCTTCCAAACGTTTACTTACAGGCTTGTTCAATAATTCTTTTTTTCCATTGCCCGCAACAGCCACATGATTATCTTTATCCGTAATACTTACCGTATATCCTGTACTCTGAGCAAGCGCCTCTGCATACTGCTTCGCAAACCCACTCATTTCACCCATTGGCGAATATTTTTTAAGGATAATCTCTCCTTCACGATCGGTAAAAATTTCTAGCGGATCACCCTCACGGATTCTGAGAGTTTTTCGAATTTCTTTCGGTACAACAACACGTCCAAGATCATCTATGCGGCGTACAATTCCTGTTGCTTTCATATAAAAACTCCTCCATTTACTGTACTTTCAAATCCTGCTCTGGATGTAGTATCTGTAAATGAAGGAATTTTATACTCAAACTTTAACTATTTAAATTATGCTTCGCTAAATTCGTCTTTTCCTACTCCGCATAACGGGCATTCAAAATCATCCGGTAAATCTTCAAATTTTGTTCCCGGTGCAATTCCAAGTTCTGGATCACCGACAGCTTCATCATATTCCCAACCACAAACATCACATACATATTTACTCATAATAATTACCTCCTGTTAATCTTTCTTATTATATTCAAATTTTAAAAAATCATTTACGTTTAAAACATTTTCCACACTGACAATCTTCTGTGCACCCACAGATGCAGCAAAGTTCATTGGGATGTTGTTTCCTTCGTGATCTTATTATATTATAATTATCCCATCATTTCCGTTGTTATAACAACAAAATACAAAAATATATTTCTATTTTTTAAACACTTTAGCACTTTAACCCATCAAAACCTTGCATTTTTATATCAACTATGCTATATTTAACCCATATTTTACCTTGAAATCATAAAGAATAGGAGATTGAATATTATGGTAAAGAAATGGAAAGTCATCTTCCCGGCACTTGGAGGGCCAGAGGAACGATGGGCATATATTTATTTGCCGAAATCTTACTATACGAATCCTCGTAAACGATATCCTGTTTTGTATATGTTCGATGGTCACAACCTTTTCTCTGACAAGGAAGCGACTTACGGCAAATCCTGGGGACTGGAAGAATACATGGATTTTACAGACACACAACTGATCATTGTCGGTATCGAATGTAATCACAGTCCAAATCATGGTCGATTAAAGGAATATTCTCCATTCGACTTTGATGATCCAAGCTTCGGTCCAATCATCGGTCACGGTAAAGATACGATGGAATGGCTGACAAAAGAATTCAAGCCTCATATTGACCGATACTATCGTACCCTTCGCGGTCGTAACACCACCTTTATCGGCGGCAGTTCCATGGGGGGGCTCATGAGTTTATATGCAGTCATTGCGTATAATCATTATTTTTCCAGAGCCGCTGTGCTCTCACCTTCACTTTGGACGAATCCAAACGAAATTGAATCTATGATCCGCAACACACGTATTCGTCCAAACACAATCATTTATATGGATTATGGTTCCGAAGAATTACGTAATCATTTTGGAATGAAAAAAACATTCCAGAAAGTGACTTCCATGCTTCTTCGAAAGAACATTTTCTTAACCAGCCGCATTGTACCACACGGTGAACATACAGAAGCCTGTTGGGAAAAACAGGTGCCATTTTTTATGGACGTTTTATTATACGATTAAATAGAATATATACACTACATATTAAAATATACAAATCTTACGAAGAATAAAAATCAAGATAAATAATAATTAAAATGAAAAATAAAAACAATTAAACAAACACAAAAAAAGAAGGAATTATTATGAAAAATTTTATCTTTATTTCTCCAAACTTCCCAACAAATTACTGGATGTTCTGCCGTCACTTAAAAGATAACGGTTTAAACGTTCTTGGAATCGGCGACCAGCCATATGATGAGCTGGATCCAAACTTAAAAAACAGCTTAAATGAATACTACAAAGTCAGCAACCTTGAAAACAGCGAAGAAGTTTACCGTGCTGTCGCTTTTTTCATTTTCAAATACGGTCGTATCGACTGGTTGGAATCCAACAATGAATACTGGTTGGAACGCGATGCCAAACTCCGTACAGATTTCAATATTACAAGCGGTTTCCAGACATCCGATATCCCTCGCATTAAATTCAAATCCAAAATGAAAGAATACTACCAGAAAGCAGGCATTGCAACAGCTCGCTACCACCTGGTAGATAATATTGAAAACTGTCTTGCATTTGCCAAAGAAGTTGGCTACCCAATCGTTGCAAAACCGGACAACGGAGTTGGTGCTTCTCATACATTTAAACTTAAAAATGACGAAGACATGTATAACTTCTTCAACGAAAAATGGTCCGATACTCTTTATATTATGGAAGAATTCATCAACGGCGAAATTATTTCCTATGATGCCATTATTGATTCCAAAGGTGAACCATTATTTGAAACAGGTAATGTTACACCGTTCTCTTTAATGGACGTTGTTAATGAAAATGATAACTCTATCTACTATATCCAGAAAGATCTTCCGGAAGATACACGTGCTGCTGGCCGTGCAACTGTAAAGAGTTTTGGCGTTAAAAGCCGTTTCGTTCATTTCGAATTCTTCCGTCTCTTATCCGACCATGAAGGTCTCGGTAAAAAAGGTGACGTTATGGCCCTTGAAGTGAACATGCGTCCAAGCGGCGGCTTCACACCAGACATGATCAACTTTGCCAACAGCACAGATGTATATAAAATCTGGGCAGATATGATTGCATATGACAGCTCTTTAATGCCTGTTGGCGAACATGCTTACTGTGCATATGCAGGTCTTCGCGATGGCAAAAACTTTGTCATGAGTCATGATGACATCATGTCAAAATATGGTCACTGCATGAAGATGGTTGGCCGTATCCCTGAAGCTCTTTCCGGCGCTATGGCAAATCAGATGTACATGGCAACATTCCCTACACGTGAAGCCATGAATGAATTCTATAAAGACGTTCTTGAATGTTATTAATTGAATGATTCTCTAACAAAAATGGCAGGGATACCTTAAACCGTATTCCTGCCATTTTATTTTCCTTTAATTTATTTCTCTTTTAATTGTCCGCTAACTACAAAATAAACAATAAACAGCGTTGTCGATATCGTCCACGACAACGGATAACCCAGCATAATCGTATTCATACCCGGCCATGCCATTGGTGCTAAAATAGACCAGATACTTCGAATAGCAAAGGCACTGATCCCTGTAATAATCATCGGCGCAAAACTGTTTCCTTTCCCCTTGATCACACCACCAAATAATTCGGTCCCCGTGTAAGTACAATAGGTTGGAATCAGGAAATAAATAAAGTCCACGCCCAACTGAATAACTTCCGGATCTTTTGAGAAAATATGAACCAAATCCCATGCATAAATAAGAATCGGCACACAAATGCCGACCGTCAGACCAACCGAAATGATCAATCCAACCATAAATCCTTTTCGGACACGTTCCATTTTACCGGCACCATGATTCTGTCCGGTAAACGTCATCATGGTCGTTCCAAAAGCCCCCATCGTTAGCCAGAATATGCCTTCCAACTTGTTAATGGCTGTCCATGCCGCCACAACACTGGTACCCAGTGCATTAATCTGGGTCTGAATAATAATATTCGAAACCGTATACATGGTATACTGAAAACCGGCCGGAAGACCGATTTTAACAATCTGAATCAAAACTTCCCTGTATTTTTCACATTTTTTTAATTCCAGACGATAGGATTCCTTCGTACGAAGTAATGTCCAAAGTACCAGAACCGCACTAACCATCTGGGAAATAATCGTTGCCAATGCCGCGCCAAAGATTCCCATATTCATTCCGGCAACAAACCAAAGATCGAGAAAAATATTTACAATCGTTGTAAAGATCAGATAATATAACGGTCGTTTTGCATCCCCAACAGCTCGAAGAATTCCAGACCCCATATTATAAAGCAGGGATGGTATCACGCCTATAAAATATACATGCAAATATAAGATTGCACCAGGAAGTACATCGCCTGGTGTATTCATCCACCTTAACGCAATGGGTACCATGAAAAATCCGCCAAGCATTAGAATGGCACCGGCAGCCACCGCCAGTTTCATGGAAGTACGTACGGCATATTTTAAACGCTGCTCATCTTTCGCACCAAAAAGGTGGGAAATAACTACCCCTGCACCGGCAGACGCGCCAATAAAGAATCCAACGGACAGATCGACAAGTAAACTCGATGTGCCGCCAAGGGCCGCCAACGCTTCTGTACCTACAAACCGACCGACAATAACCGCATCGACCGTTGTATACAACTGCTGAAATATTGAGCCAAACCAAATCGGGAAGAAGTACAACAGCAGATTTTTCCATATACTTCCCTGAGTAATATCACGACTTCCTGTCTTTGCCATCGCATTCCCCCCTTTCTATCGCAATAATCACTTAAACACTCAATTTTTAATAACCATGCATCCAGTCTGCTTTTCGCAAATAGATGATAAAAATGATCGAACTCATCCCCCATGTAATAGGATATACACTTAAAATAAATCTCAGATTGTTAGTCAGATTGGCCACAATGGTAATAAACGTTACTCTGAACACACACCACACAGATGCCATAACACCCATGGACACTGCGGATTTTCCGGCACCCTGCAAAATCGCCGCACAGGCATGGGAAAATGCCAGTAAAAAGTAAAATAAAGTCACTGTACGTGCATGAAGTGTTCCAAACCTAACCACTTCCGGATTCATATCAAAAAACGTTACTAAATGCGGAATCAACGCATAGATGATCATCCCTACAAGTTCTGATAAAACGACCACACATGCTACACCAAAATTCGCACCACGTTTCACACGTTCATATTCCTTTGCTCCCAGATTCTGCCCTACAAAAGTCATCAATGCCATGGTAAAACAGGTCACCGGTAAAAAGCCAAATCCCTCAATCTTCTGGTAGGCACCACAGCCAGCCATAGCCATCTTGCCAAATGCATTAATATTGGACTGAACCACCACATTGGCCAGAGATATAATGGAATTTTGAAGTCCGGAGGGTAAACCAAGCTGAAGAATGGACTTAAGCACTGGCAATTCCAGACGAATTTCCCGCAAATGAACCTGATATACAGCATCAATATGTACAAGACGATATAAACATAAAGCCACACTTAAAAACTGGGAAATAATCGTTGCTAACGCTGCAAAAGCTACACCGCGTTGCAAAATGCCACAGAAAAAAATGTCTAAAATAACATTAACGACCGACGATATGATTAGATAATACAGTGGATGTCTGCTGTCACCTACTGCATTTAAAATACTCATACATATATTATAGAGAACAACAGCCAGCGACCCCATAAAATACACTCGCAGATAAGCTACAGAATTTGGAAAAACATCTGCGGGTGTCCCCATCAGTTTTAAAATCTGGGGTGTAAAAAGAACCCCTGCAAAACTTAAAAACACCCCGCATAAAAGACCAAACGCAAGATCTGTATGTACCACTCGACGCACGGCCTGGCCATCTTTTGCTCCAAAGTATCGTGCAATAAGAACACCTGCACCCGTAGCCAGTCCATGAAAAAATCCTGTCATCAGAAAAATCAGACTTCCGGAAGATGCCACCGCCGCCAACGCCTCACTTCCGAGGGCATTTCCAACGATCAACGAATCGGCTACATTGTATAATTGTTGAAATAAATTTCCAAAAAACAATGGGATGGCAAAAGCAATCATCTTTTTGGAAATTGACCCCTGCGTCATCACATTGCTTGTTGTATCCCGCATGAAATCCGCCTCTTTTCTTTTATAAACGCACTTTAGTATACCACTATTCTGTAAAAATGTCACTCTCTTCGAATTCATAATAGCAACAGTTGCATTTCGTAACACGGTCTGTTAATATAAAATAATGAAAATTTATTCAAATGAAATATAAACACAAAAAGCGAGGGCATAAATATGAGTGAAGAATTAAGAAATGACTGCAGTACAGAAAGCTGTACAAGTGATTGTTCTTCCTGTGGATGCAGTTGCGGAAGTGCACCGGCACAGCCACAGAAAGTCACATTAACATTAGATGACGGCACCGTTGTAACATGTGCGATCATCACAACATTTGCTGTTGAAGAAAACAACTACATTGTTCTTCTTCCATTAGATGAGAATGGTGAAAACGAATCCGGTGATGTTTACATTTACCGCATGGTTGTTGGTGAAGATGGACAGCCATATCTTTCCAATATCGAAACAGATGAAGAATACGAAAAAGTATCTCTCGTATTCGGGAACATCATCGATCAGATGGCAGAATAATATCACACAAAATATATAGAAAGTATCCCAAAGGTCATAACCCTTTCGGGATACTTTTTTTATGCTTGACACAATTCCAAAAATCAAGTATTATATCCCACATGATATTTTGAATATCAAAACTTTTGATATTCTTACTTTTTAACAAAAATATGACAATAAAAAGTGAGGTTCCTATGATTCAAATAATTATTGATTCTTCTTCCGACTATACTATGGAAGAAATAAAAGAAAAAAATTTAACACTCGTTCCATTAACAGTAACTATTGACGGAACAAGTTATATTGATGGTATAAACCTTGAACGCGATGAATTTTATGAGCGTTTAAAAACATGTCAGGAAATCCCAAAGACATCCCAGCCTTCCCCGGAAGCTTTTTTAAAAGTGTTTGAAAATGCAAAAGCAAACAACGATGATGTCATCTGTATTCTCTTGTCTTCCGCATTAAGCGGTACATGCCAGAGTGCCCATCTCGCAAAAAACATGGCAGATTATGACCGTATTCATATCATTGATTCTCTTTCTGTGGCTTCCGGTCTCAAACTGATGGCAGATTATGCTTTAGATCTTATTGCGGATGGCTGTTCTGTAGAAGAAATTGTAAATAAAGTCGAACATATGAAATCCCGTGTTCGTATTTTTGCCGCATTAGACACCTTAGAGTATCTTTATAAAGGCGGACGTTTAAGTAAGAGCTCTGCTGCCATTGGAACACTTGCCCGTTTAAAACCCATAATCACCATCAATGAAGAGGGTAAAATTGAAGTTGTTGGTAAAGCCATCGGAAAACAGAAAGCCATTTCAGGACTCCTGAGTCAGCTTGAAAAGTATGCACCGGATGAACATTTCCCATTCACAACACTTTATACTCATGACGTGGACAATTGTGAAAAACTTGAAGAAAAACTTCTCAAAAATGGTATACACACCGAATATCGTACTTCCATCGGTGCTGCCATCGGCACTCACGCCGGACCTGGTGCCTTTGGTATCGTTTATGTAAGTAAATAAGTCTTTTTTTCTATAACTCTACAAACACAGGATGTCGTTATAAAATACGGCATCCAATTCCTCTTCTTGTGTTTCATGCCTATTCTTTACCTAATGTCATTATAAAAAATATTCAAACAAATTTGTTTTATTTTTCTAAAATTTAACCATTCTTTTATCAATTGCCCCTAGATTATCCCTTTCATTTTCGGTATGCTATAAATATATGAAAAGGAGGAATCCCAATGACTAATCATAAAAAGAAAAAAATAGAGACGAGCTGTGACACCTGTCTCTACTTTGAATATGATGAAGATTATGAAGCTTATATGTGTGACATGGATATGGATGAGGATGAATATGCACGTCTGATTTC